>JALYJW010000117.1 GCA_030775085.1 Acidobacteriota bacterium
GGATGCAAGTCGTCGCGACGCAGGCGATGCTGGGACATCGTTGAGGAGCGGCGGCGAAGCAGACAGTCCGCCGCCGCCGCAAAGCACCCACGTTTTTAGGCGTGACGCGACACTAGGGCCGCCCGCAACGAAAAGGAACACGACATGCTCGAACGCATTCTCAGATTCTCGATCCGCCAGCGATGGGTGATTCTCTCGCTGACGCTCGGCTTCGCCGTTCTCGGAATCTACAACTTTCAGAAGCTGCCCATCGACGCGGTGCCGGACATCACGAACGTCCAGGTGCAGATCAACACCGAGGCCAGTGGATTCACGCCTTATGAAGTCGAGCAGCGCATCACCTTTCCGATCGAGACCGCGATGGCTGGATTGCCCGCGCTCGACTACACCCGCTCGATCTCCCGATACGGTCTGTCGCAGGTGACGATCATCTTCCATGACGGCACCGACATCTATTTCGCGCGCAATCTGATCAACGAGCGCATTCAGGAAGTCCGCGACAAGCTCCCGCCGGGGATCGCACCGACGATGGGACCGATCGCCACCGGCCTTGGTGAGATCTTTCTCTGGACGGTCGAGGCGCAGCCGAATGCCGTGCAGGCCGGCGGCACACCGTATACCGCCACCGATCTGCGGACCGTGCAGGACTGGATCGTCCGGCCGCAGCTCCGCAACATCCCCGGCGTCGCCGACGTGAACAGCATCGGAGGCTACGTCAAGCAGTTCCACGTCACGCCGAGCCCCGAGAAGCTGATGGCGTACGGCCTCACGTTCCGCGACATCCTGGCGGCCCTCGCCAGCAACAACGCGAACGCGGGCGCCGGATACATCGAGCACGGAGGCGAGCAGTACCTCATCCGCGCGCCGGGGCAGGTGAAGACGCTCGAAGAGATCGAACAGATCATCGCCGGCTCGAACGCCGGCGCGCCCGTGTACATCCGCGATGTGGCCACGGTGGCGCTCGGAAAGGAGCTCCGCACCGGAGCGGCCACGAAGAACGGAAAGGAAGTCGTCCTCGGCACGGTCTTCATGCTGATGGGCGAGAACAGCCGCACCGTTTCCCAGCGCGTTGCGGCGAAGATGGAAGAGATCAACCGCACGCTTCCCGCCGGCGTCGAGGCGAAGACCGTCTACGACCGTACGACGCTCGTCGACGCGGCCATCAGCACCGTCAGGAAGAACCTGCTCGAAGGGGCGATCCTCGTCATCGTCATCCTCTTCCTGTTCCTCGGCAACATCCGCGCGGCCATCATCACGGCGCTCGTCATTCCGTTGTCGATGCTCTTCACGATCACCGGAATGGTGTCGAACAAGGTCAGCGGCAACCTGCTCAGTCTCGGCGCGCTCGACTTCGGCCTGATCGTGGACGGCGCCGTCATCATCGTGGAGAACTGCGTACGCCGTTTGGGAGAGCGGCAGCATCAGCTCGGCCGATTGCTCACGCGCGGCGAGCGCTTCGATGTGGTCTTCTCCGCCTCGAAAGAAGTCCGAAAGGCCACGATGTTCGGTGAGCTGATCATCATGATCGTCTACCTGCCGATCCTCACGCTGGTGGGGGTCGAAGGAAAGATGTTCCGCCCCATGGCGTTCACGGTCATCGCCGCTCTATTGGGCGCGATGATTCTTTCGGTCACCTTCGTCCCGGCCATGGTGGCCATGCTGCTGAAGGGAAAGATCTCCGAAAAAGAGAATCCGATCGTGCGCTTCGTGCGCCTTCGTTACGAGCCCACGCTCGAATGGGCGCTCAACCGCCGCAAGCGCGTCGTCGCCATCGCCGTAGCGCTCGTGACCGCGAGTCTGCTGCTGGCCGCGACCATGGGATCGGAGTTTCTGCCGAGCCTCGACGAGGGCGATCTGCTCATTCATGCTTTGCGCATCCCCGGCACCAGTCTGACCCAGGCGGTGGAGTTGCAACACACGCTCGAGGAACGTCTGGTTCAGTTCCAGGAAGTCAAAGAGGTCTTCGCCAAGATCGGCACCGCGGAGATTGCCACCGATCCGATGCCGCCCAGCGTGGCCGACGTCTACGTGATGATGAAACCGCGATCGGAATGGCCGGCGAAGCGATCGAAAGCCGAGGTGGTCGCGGGCATCGAGAAGGAGCTGCGCAAGCTCCCCGGCAACAACTACGAATTCATTCAGCCCATCCAGATGCGCTTCAACGAGCTGATCGCCGGCGTCCGCAGCGACGTGGCCGTGAAGGTCTTCGGCGATGACATGGACGTGCTGGAATCAACCGGCAAGGCCATCGAGAAAATCATCGAGGAAATCCCCGGCGCGTCCGACGTGAAGCTGGAACAGATCACCGGTCTGCCGGTTCTGAGCATTCAGATGGATCGCCCCGCAATGGCTCGTTACGGCCTGAACGTGACGGACGTGCAGGAGGTCGTGCAGGTTGCGATCGGTGGCCAGGAGGCCGGCCAGATATTCGAAGGCGACCGCCGATTCGACCTCGTCGTGCGGCTGCCGGAAGATGTCCGCACCGATATCGAGAAGCTGAAGCAGATCCCCATTCCCCTGCCGGGTACAGCGAACGGTCCGATGAACTACATTCCTCTCAGCGCGGTCGCAAAATTCGAAGTGGCACCCGGCCCCAACCAGGTGAGCCGCGAGAACGGCAAGCGCCACATCATCGTGACCGCGAACGTTCGCGGCCGCGACATCGGTTCCTTCGTCTCGGACGCAGAAGAGGCCATCCGCGCCGATGTCGCCATTCCGGCCGGCTATTGGATGACATGGGGCGGTCAGTTCGAGCAGATGATGTCGGCCACGCGCCGCCTGCAGATCGTCGTGCCGGTGGCGTTGCTCCTCATCCTCGCGCTGCTGTTCGCGAGCTTCGGCAATCTCAAAGACTCTTTGCTGGTATTCACCGGAGTTCCGCTCGCACTCACCGGCGGCATCCTGGCGCTATGGGTGCGCGGCATTCCGCTATCCATCTCGGCCGGCGTGGGCTTCATCGCATTGTCTGGTGTCGCCGTCTTGAATGGCCTCGTCATGATCTCGTTCATTCAGGGTCTTCGCCATGAAGGGAAGGGACTGGATGAGGCCATTCGCGAAGGAGCGATCAGCCGTCTGCGGCCCGTGCTCATGACGGCGCTCGTGGCGTCGCTCGGCTTTGTTCCGATGGCGCTGGCCACCGGCACAGGCGCGGAAGTCCAGCGACCACTGGCCACCGTCGTCATTGGCGGGATCATCTCGTCAACTCTTCTCACCTTGCTCGTGCTGCCGGTGCTCTATCGCATGTTTCACCGCGACGTCCCCCTGGCGGTCCTCGACGAGGAAGACACGGACCTCATCGCGGCGACGGATTGACGCGATGACAACTGCCCGATCAGAAAGTCGATGCGATCATGGACCTGCTCACACTCTTCCTCTGGAGCTTTCTCGCCGCCACGATCCTGCCGCTGGGATCGGAGCCGGCGCTCGCCGGGATCGTGGCTCGCCGCGATGCGGTGGCGCTGCCGGTCACGATCGCCACGGCGGGCAACTACCTCGGTGCCTGCACGACGTACGCGCTGGCCATGTCGGCATCGAAAGCCGTGAAGAGCGAACGAGCGCTGCGTCGCCTGGAGCGCGCGGCCGCTCTGGTTCGCAGGTACGGCGCACCGGCGCTGCTGCTGTCGTGGGTGCCGCTTCTCGGCGACGCCATCGTGGCCGCCGCCGGCGCGGCCCGCATATCCTTCGTTCGCTTCTCAATGTGGACCCTCGCCGGAAAGGCAGCGCGCTACGCCGTGCTGGCGGTGATCATCGATTGGAGCATTCAATGAAACGCAACTGGCTGTTGCTTCTCCTTCTTCTTTCTGCCTTCTGCCTTCTGCCTGCAACAGAGGCCTTAGCGCACGGCGTGACCGCCGGCGACAAGGGGTACATTCAGGAAACCTCCGGGACGCGCATCCTCCCGTTCATCTACCTCGGCGCGAAGCACATGGTCACCGGCTACGACCATCTGCTCTTCCTCGTCGGCGTCATCTTCTTCCTCTATCGGATGAAGGACATCGGCATCTACGTGACCCTCTTCGCCCTCGGCCACTCCACCACGCTGCTCCTCGGCGTGCTCACCGGTGTCAGCGTCAGCGCGTATCTCATCGACGCGATCATCGGCCTCTCCGTCGTCTACAAGGCCCTCGACAACCTCGGCGCGTTCCGCCGATGGTTCGGCGTTCAGCCGAGCACCAAGGCGGCCACGCTCATCTTCGGCTTCTTCCACGGCTTCGGACTGGCCACGAAGATCCTCGACTACGAGCTCGCGCGCGAAGGTCTGATCCCGAACCTCATCGCCTTCAACATCGGCGTCGAGGCCGGTCAGCTCCTCGGCCTCGGTGCGATCCTCATCGTCATGAGCTTCTGGCGCCGCACCAGCAGCTTCACCCGCCACGCCTACACCGCCAACGTAGCCATCATGACCGCCGGTTTCGTGCTCATGGGCTACCAGCTTGCCGGCTTCTTCATCAACGACCTCGCATAAAGGATCACTACCGACATGCATGACATCAGCGACTCCACTCCGACCAACTTACCGACCACGCGGCAACTGATCCGCTCCACCATCATCGCTGTGGTGATCGCGGCGGCGATCCTCATCGCCGTCGTTCTCCCGGCCGAATACGGCGTCGATCCCACCGGCATCGGCAGCGCGCTCGGCCTCACCGAAATGGGCCGGATCAAAGTCTCGCTGGCCCGGGAAATCGAGCGGGCCGAAAACGCGCCCCACACCCCGCCCGCGCTCACCGCCGCACCCGCGGCGACGGCCGAAACGACCACCGCCGTCGCGGCCCCCGCGGCCGCACCCGCCCCGCGGAGCGACGACGCCACCATCACCCTCCAGCCCAATCAGGGCCGCGAGATCAAGCTGGCCATGCGCGAAGGCGCGCGCGTGACGTTCTCCTGGTCGACCGACAAAGGCGTCGTCAACTTCGACGAGCACGCCGACTCGGAGAATCCGCCGCGCGACTATCACGGCTACCGCAAAGGCACCGCCGTAGCGAAGGACGAAGGCGTGCTCACCGCGGCATTCGAGGGATGGCACGGCTGGTACTGGCGGAACCGCGGAAAAGAAACACTGACTGTGACCCTGCGCACCAGCGGCGACTATCAGGACATCAAAGAGCTGAAATGAGCGGCGGAGCGGTGTCTGCGGCGCGGCGCAAATATGCGCACGTCGTGACCTGTTCAGAGCTGCAGTCCAAACTGGAGAAACAGATGAATTTCAGAAAAAGCATCGGAGTCGAAGTGCCGGTGAAGGCACCGCAGAAGTAAGGCGTTCCCGCATCCGTCGTCCTCGTGCAACGGACGACGTCGACGGGAGCACGCATGAGGAGCATGATGTCCACGCGGATCACCATCGAAATCATCTTCATCTTCCTGCTCGTCGTTGCGAACGGCGTCTTCGCAATGGCGGAGATCGCGGTCGTCTCCTCGCGCAAGGCGCGGCTGCGCACGCGCAGCGAAAACGGCGACCGTGGCGCGGCGGTCGCGCTGGCGCTCGCGGAACGGCCGAACGACTTCCTCTCCACCGTGCAGATCGGGATCACCCTCGTCGGCATTCTCGCCGGCGTTTTCGGCGGTGCCACGCTCGCCGAAGAGCTCGGCGCGCAGTTCAACGATGTTTCATGGATCGCTCCGCACGGTGAGTCCGTCGGTCTTGCGCTGGTCGTGCTCGCGATCACGTACCTCTCGCTCGTCATCGGCGAGCTGGTGCCGAAGCGCATCGCGCTCACGAACCCGGAGCGGATCGCCGCGGCGATGTCGCCGTTCATGCGCGGCCTGGCACGCCTCGCGCGACCCGCGGTGTGGTTCCTCAGCGTCTCCACCTCGGCCGTGGTGAAGGTTCTGCGCATCCCGGTGTCGAACGAGCCTTCCGTCACGGAAGAAGAACTGACGTCAATGCTCGAGCTGGGACGCAAGACCGGAGAGTTCCATCCGGCGGAAGAGGAGATGATCAAAGGCGTCTTCGCACTGGCCGATCGCAGCGCCAGCGCGATCATGACGCCGCGCCACGCAGTCGTCTGGCTCGACCTCACTCGGCCGGCCAGCGAGCTGCAGCGATTGATCGTCGAGAGCGGAATGTCGCGATTCCCGGCAGCGGAGGGGAGTCTCGACCGCTTCGTCGGCGTCGTCGAGGTGAAGGACTTGATCGCGGGTTGTTTTGCGGGCGCGCCGGTGGACCTGCGCGCGGCCGTACGTCAGCCGCTCGTATTTCCGGAGACCACATCCGCCCTGCAGATCCTGCACGATTTCCAGAGCCACAAGGCCGAGATCGGAATCGTGGTCGATGAGTACGGCGGGCTCGAGGGAATCGTTACGGTCGCCGACCTGGCGATGCGTGTGCTCGGGCTCGATGAAGACGAACAGGCGCTCGTTCGACGCGATGACGGGTCGTGGCTCGTGGATGCCATGATGAACTTCGCCGATTTCGCGGAGGAGATCGGGCTTCGCGTGGAAGACGAGGGCGAGTACGACACGGTTGCCGGATTCGTCCTCGCACGCCTCGGTCGTCTGCCCCGTGTCGCCGACCACACCGAGGCCTGCGGCTTTCGGTTCGAGATCGTGGACATGGACGGGCGGCGCATCGACAAGGTGCTTGTGATGAAGACGACACCAGTGGAGCTCTAACCGCAGGAGCCGTACAGCGGGTGCGTCCGGAAGCGATGAGTCAGAAAGGCACAATCCGGCGAAGGTCGCGCGCTCTACCGCATCGTCGGGCCGGCGCGGTAGAGCGGGACCAGTGATTCGAGCGACCACAGAACGGCGCAACCGGCGATCAGGAGCAGGACGCGCGAGAACTCGGAGACATCAGAGACCTCCGATGAGAATCGACACGATGCCGGCGACGGCGATGACGACCGGCTCGGGCACGCGCTTCAGCCAGACCAGACATGCGAGCGTCGCGGCGAACATGAGAATGGTCGGAATGTCGACGATCGCGCGGCGCGCCAGCACATAGACCGCGCCGGCGATCGCTCCCGTCGCGGCTGCGGTGACGCCGTCCACGAATGCCTTGAGCCGGGGATTGCCGGCGAAACGAGCGTAGAACGGCGCGGGGATGACGACGAACAGATAGCACGGTAGGAACACGCCGAGCGCGGCGAGCACCGCTCCGCTGAAGCCCTGCACCAGATACCCGATGAACGCGACTGTGATGACGACCGGGCCGGGAGTGATCATCGCCACCGCGACGGCATCGAGGAACTGCTGATCGGTGAGCCATCGGTGCTCGCGCACCACTCCGCCGTACAGGAACGGCACGATGGCCAGACCGCTGCCGAACACGAACGCGCCCGCCTTGGCGAAGAACCAGAACAGCGTCGTGCCGCTGGCCGCTCCGCCGCTGAAAGCAGAAGGCAAAAGGCTAAAGGCGGAAGTCGGGCCCAGCCAGGCACTTCTGCCTTCCGCCTTCTGCCTTCCGCCTTTCCACATGAGCGTCGCGACGCCGCAGCCCAGAATGAGCGATACGACTTCCGCCTCCATGATTGCGGTGGCGATCGCGTTCGCGGCGAAGATCATCCACAGGAACCATTCGCGGCCGAGCGTCAGTTTCACGAGCTTGTACGCACTGCGCAGAATGATCGCGATCACGGCCGCCCCGATGCCGTAAAACGCGGCCTGCATCCACGCGAGACCGCCGAAGCGGACGTACGCGATGGAGATCGCGATGACCATCACGAATGACGGCAGAACGAACGCGATCGCGACGAGCGTCGCGCCGAGGATGCCGCCCTTCGCCCAGCCGAGATAGATCGCGAGCTGCGCGGCGAGCGGACCGGGAGCGAGCTGCGCGAGCGCGAGCCCATTCACATACTCGTCCTTCGTCACCCATCCACGCGTCTCGACGAGATCGCGTTGCATGTACCCCGCAAGGGCGATCGGGCCGCCGAATCCGAACGTACCGAGTCGCAGGAAATAGCCGATGAACGCCGCAAGGGATGGAGCGCGGGACAGCGTCCCCTCTGCTTCAGCGATCGCCATCGAGATCCTCGGCCAGTGCCTCCACGTGCCGGCGAATGGCAGCAACCGAGCCTTCCAGATCCTCGCTCGCGGCGGGCACGTCGTCCCAACGTTCGTGCGCGCCGGGGACATCGCAACCGATGGTGACGATCCTGGCCGCCGTTTCGATCTCCTCGGGCGCGACGTGATGCGGCTGGAGCCCGCGAACGTCGAATCCATCGCGCTGCAGATAATCGGCAACCAGTGCGGGCACAGCGTCGTACGGATCTTCTGAGGCTGCCGAGGTGGCGGCGAACTTGAGACCGCGCTCCGCCGCGAGCCGATTGAAGTACGACGCAGCCAAAACGCTCTTCGCGCCACCGTGCTGACAGAGAAAGAGGACTTGCATCACCTGAATGTAGCAGTTGCCATATCGTGCGCGCAACTGTTAGTATCACGACCATGCCGCGCTGGCTGATCCTCGTGCATCGCATTCCTCCCCGTCCGCTTTATCTGCGCGCGAAGATGCGTCAGCGACTGGCAAATGTAGGTGCCGTGGCGGTGAAGAACTCCGTCTACCTGCTGCCGCACGGCGCCGATGCGCTCGAAGACCTGCAATGGATCGCGCAGGAGATCGTGACCGGCGGCGGCGATGCGCATCTGTTCGCCGGTGAGTTCGTCGATGGCGTGGCCGGCGATGCGGCAACGGCGCAGTTCCGCGAGGCGCGGAACGCCGACTACGACGCGCTCGCTGCAGATGCGCACGCAGCGATGAAAGCAGCGCGAAGCGCGGCAGCCGTGGCCGAGCTTGCGACGGCGCATGCACGTCTGCTGCGCCGCCTCGAGGAGATCCGCCGGATCGACTTCTTCGAAGCCGAACGGCGCGCGGCAGCCGAGGAAGCGCTCGCCGCAATCGAAGCGCGCCTGCAGAAAGACCGGAAGGAGGAGACGCGCATGCTGAACGCAAAGCCGGAGCTCCGAGGAAAAACGTGGGTCACGCGCCCCGGCGTGAAGATCGACCGGATGGCGTCGGCGTGGTTCATCCGCCGTTTCGTCGATCCGAAGGCACGGTTCCGATTTGCCGATCCTGCCGCGCCGAAGAAAGACGGCGAGCTGCGCTTCGACATGGTCGGCGGCGACTTCACGCACGAAGAAGACCGCTGCACGTTCGAGACGTTGATCGATCGGGTTGGCCTTCCGGGCGCAGCTTCCGGCAAGGCCGTTCGCGCCATCGCGGAGATCGTGCATGACCTCGACCTCAAAGATGGAAAGTACGGACGCGCCGAAGCCGCTGGCGTTCGCATGATGCTCGACGGACTGATGGCGCGCACCGAGAACGACGAGGAACGGATCGAGCGCGCGCTTGTCCTCTTCGACGATCTCCACGAAGCCCTCGGCACGCCCAAGCGGGGCCGCAAGCAAACATGACGCGCCTCCTGACACGCGCCGACGTCGCCGAAGTCCTCACGCCTGCCGATTGCCTGCAGGCGGTGGAAGAAGCGTTTCGGAGCTACGGCGAGGGACGCGCTGGCGCGCCGAAGAGCGCCGGCTTCCACGCATCGCGCGGAACGTTTCACATCAAAGCGGCGATGGCGGACGTACTGGCCACGAAGATCAACGCCAACTTTCCCGAGAATCCGTCACGCCATCAGTTGCCGACGATTCAGGGCGTGATCGTGGTGATGGATTGCGAGCGCGGCACGACGCTGGCGATTCTCGATTCGACGCTGATCACGTCCTTGCGCACTGCAGCAGCAACGGCGGTGGCGGCGAAGTATCTCTCCCGCGCGGATGCGAAGAAGCTCACGGTGATCGGTTGCGGGATACAGGGACGGGCAACCGTCGAAGCGCTTCGCGTCGTGCGACCGATCGATGAGGTTGTCGCGTACGACCTGGACACTGCATGCGCGGACCGCTTCGCGCGCGAAATGGCCGAGCAGCATCGAATGAACGTCCGAGCCGCCGGGTCGGTCGGCGAGGCGGTCCGCGCGGCGGACATCATCGTCACCTGCACCACGGCGCGCACAGCGATTCTCGATGTGCAGCACCTCCATCCCGGTCTCTTCATTGCCGCCGTCGGCGCGGACAACCCGGAGAAGCAGGAGCTGACGCCGGCGCTCCTCGGCAACACGAAAATCGTGGCAGACATCCTCGAACAGGCCGCGACGATGGGCGATCTGCATCACGCGCTGGAGACCGGCGCGGTGCGCCGGGAAGACGTCCATGGAGAGCTCGCCGATGTGATCTGCGGACGCGTCCGCGGCCGCACAAGCGACGACGAGACCTTCGTCTTCGACTCCACCGGAACCGCGCTGCAGGACGTGGCCGTGGCATCGATCGCCGTCCAGCGCGCGATGCAGCGCGGCGCGGGGATCGAGATCGCGTTTGCATGAGATCGCCACAGCCACAATCGAGTCCCTCTCGCGCAGGCACGCGTGTCGATCTGCGACAGTTTCATAGTGAATGAGTGAGTGGCGAGAGGGAGATTGCACTCATCGAGCCGCCTCAACTGTATGCGGATAACCGGCGCTCAATCCGCACTATTGCGCAGTGACATTGGTCGTCGATGCGCGTATGGTGAATGCCTGTCGAGGAAACTTCCTCGCCCTTCAGTCCGTCTGAACTAAGTCAGATCCTCTGGACTCACCCCTCTTAGCGTCCCATCTCTCGCAGTGCGTCTCTCTGAACGAGACAGGCCGCAGCGAAAGAACCGCCGGAATCCGGCAGGAGCTCCAATGAAATTGTATGTGGGCAACCTCTCCAAACAGATCACCGATGCGCAGCTCAACGATCTCGCAGTGCCGTTCGGAACGCTCATTTCCGCCACTGTCGCTACCGAACGGTCCAGCGGCGCGTCGAAGGGCTTCGGCTTCGTCGAGTTCACCAATGCCGACGAGGCGCGTGCGGCCATCACCGGTCTCGACGGCCGCGAAGTGAACGGTCAGGCGCTCAAGGTCAACGAGGCCAAGCCGCGCGTCTAGCCGGCACGGCCGCGTCGAACATTTCGCACCTCGGGGGAACGACCGCCATGGTCGTTCTCCCACTCATTAGAAGGGAGACGCTTCATGTCGTCATGGGTATTGCTCGTCGCTGTGGCCGTTGTGGCATTTCTGGGATGGAACTTCTACCGCCGGTTCGGCGCCGACCGTATTCAGGCGCTGAATGACAAGAGACGCGCTGCGTCGCGCATCGTCAGCCGCGGTGAATTCGTCGATGGAAACCGGCACCTCGATGTGGCTCTGGCCGTGACGCAGTCGACGTTCTTCTACGAAAACGCCGGCATGCAGGCATCGCTCGATCTGGACTGGATCCGCGAGATCGAATACGACACGGAGCTGAGCACCGGCACTACGCCACTCACCGGCAAGGTCCTGCGGCTGCGCTCCAATAGTCAGACCTTCGAGTTCATTCTTCCGAATGACGTGGTGCCGCGCTGGCACATGATGCTGCCGCCGCGCCGGGCCATGGCTCCCTTCATCAATGCTCCCGTTGTTCCCGCCCTCGTCAAGGCGGTGACCGCCACATGAGCGCAACAGAACAGAACACCATGAAAATCAATATCGCAGACCTTGGACCGGGCATGCGCGCACGCCTGCAGGAGCGGCTCGATCGCGCCGCCCAGCTTCGATGCGCCGAGCACGATCAGCCCGTCGTCTCCGTCACCATCTACGGCCGCGAGAACGGCTGGTTCGACGCACGCTGGACGACCTGCTGCGAAGCTCTCGAGCGAGAAGCCGTATCGATCGTGAAGGAGCGCTGTTGAGCGAAAGCTCAGTCCGTTACGAGGAACGGAGCCGCGATGAACGCAGCATCCGGCGCGTGGCGGTGCTCGGCAATCATCTTCCCCGCCAGTGCGGCATCGCCACGTTCACCACGGACCTGAGCAACGCCATCGTTTCGGTCGGTCCCGATCTGGACTGTTTCGTCCTGGCCATGAACGACGGCCGGCATCAGCACGCCTATCCGTCGCGCGTTCGCTTCGAGCTGGCCGACAACGACCTCGGCGCGTACAGGCGCGCCGCGGACTTCCTGAACATCAACGCCGTCGATGTGATCTCCGTGCAGCACGAGTACGGGATCTTCGGAGGCAAGGCCGGCGCGCATCTGCTGACGATGCTCCGCGAGCTGCGCATGCCGATCGTGACCACGCTGCACACGATCCTGGCCGCGCCGAATCTGCAGCAGCGCCGGGTGATGGACGAGCTCACCGCGCTCTCGGATCGTCTCGTGGTCATGACCAACGGCGGCGCGGATCTGCTGCGCGAAGTCCACGGCGTCGCCGAGGAAAAGATCGACGTCATCCCGCACGGGATTCCGAACGTTCCCTTCTCCGGCAGCAAGAACCGTCTCGGCGTGGAAGGACGGCCGCTGATTTTCACGTTCGGCCTGCTCTCGCCGGACAAGGGCATCGAGTACGTCATCGACGCCCTCCCCACGATCCTCTCGCACTATCCCGACGCGGTGTACATCGTCCTCGGCGCCACGCACCCGCACATCATCGAGCGCCAGGGCGAGACGTACCGCCTGATGCTCGAGGATCGCGCCAACCGGCTCGGCGTCGATGGCAACGTGATCTTTCACAACCGCTTCGTCAGTCAGTCCGAGCTCTCCGAGTTTCTGGCCGCGGCGGACATCTACATCACGCCGTATCTGAATCCGGAACAGATCACCTCGGGCACACTGGCCTACGCGCTCGGCGCGGGAAAGGCGTTGATCTCGACGCCCTATCGGTATGCGCAGGAGCTTCTGGCCGATGGCCGCGGCATTCTTGTGCCGTGGAAAGATTCCTCCGCCATCGCCAAGGAGATCGTGGGGCTGCTCGACGATCCGGAGAAACGTCTCCGCTTCGGTGAGCAAGCGGGCGCGCACGGCCGGGCCATGCTCTGGCCTTCCGTCGCCCATTCCTATCTCCGCACGTTCGAGCGCGCACGCGTCGAGCACGCGAAGCGATTGAGCACAGCTTTCCGCGCACGCACGCTGGCCACGCGGCCGGCCGAGCTGCCGCAGATCAACCTCGACCACGTCGAGATCATGACCGACGACACCGGAATGATGCAGCACGCCACGTTCAACGTGCCGCGCTACGACGAAGGCTATTGCGTCGACGACAACGCGCGTGCATTGATGCTGATGACGCTCCTCGAAGAAGCGGGCGTGGGCGATCCGAGACTGGTGCGCAAACTGGCCTCGCGCTATCTGGCATTCGTCAGCGACGCCTTCAACCGTCCGCTGGGACGATTCCGAAACTTCATGTCGCACGCCCGGCTCTGGCGCGAAGAACAAGGTTCCGAGGATAGCCACGGCCGCTCGTTGTGGGCTCTCGGCACGGTGGTGGGATGCTCCGCCGATCCCGGACGGCTCAGCCTCGCCAGTGACCTGTTCCACGCCGCGCTGCCCGCAGTGTCTACCTTCAGCAGTCCGCGCGCGTGGGCGTTTGCGCTGCTGGGCATCGAGCAATACCTGAAGGCATTCGAGGGCGATCGCAACGTGCAGACGCATGGCCTTGAGATCGCCGAGCGCCTGCACGGTCTCTTCCGACGCACCGATCAACCCGACTGGCCATGGTTCGAGAATCGCGTCACGTACTGCAACGCGCGACTCCCGCAGGCGCTCATCGCCACCGGTTCGTGGACCGGAGATACCGCGATGACGGCGACCGGCATCAAGTCGCTGGAATGGCTGATGACGATCCAGCGGAGCGAGCACGGATACTTCGCGCCGGTGGGAACCAACGGCTTCTTCGACCGAGGAATGACGGCCGCGGCATTCGATCAACAACCGGTCGAGGCCTGCGCCACGGTATCGGCGTGCATGCACGCATTTCGAACGACAGGGAATCATCGCTGGGCCGAGCAGGCACGACGCGCGTTCACCTGGTTTCTCGGCCAGAACCAATTACAGCAGGCGCTCTACGATCCGCTTTCCGGCGGTTGTCGCGACGCGCTGCACGCCGATCGCATCAACGAAAACGAAGGAGCGGAATCGACGCTCTCCTTCCTCCTGGCGTTGATGGACATGCGCGCCGACGAAGTGCGCTGGAACGCGATGCAGATCCCGATCGCCACAGCCCAAGAACCGGTCACGGCCATGATGGAACTGGCGCGATGACGCCGGGCCAGCGCTACGACACACTCTTTCGCCGCAACCACGCCAACCCCATTCTGACCGCGGCCGACTGGCCCTATCCGGTACACACGGTCTTCAACGCCGGCGCCACCGTGCTTCCGGACGGAACCACGCTCCTGCTCTGCAGAGTCGAAGATCGCCGCGGACTGTCCCATCTCTGCGCGGCGCGATCGGCCGACGGAGTCGGCGACTGGGTCATCGACAAAGAGCCGACCCTGCGCGCCGATCCCGAAAATCATCCCGAAGAGTTGTGGGGGATCGAAGACCCGCGCATCACATTCATGCCGGAGCTCGGAAAATTCGCCATCGCCTACACCGCATTTGGCAAAGGCGGCCCCGGCGTTTCGCTCGCGCTCACCGAAGACTTCATTCAGTTCGAGCGACTCGGTCTGGTCATGCAGCCGGACGACAAAGATGCCGCGCTATTGCCGCGTCGCATCGACGGCAAGTTCGCGCTCATCCACCGCCCCATCGCCGATTCCGGCGCACACGTCTGGATTTCCTTCTCTCCCGACCTGCGGAGCTGGGGCGGCCATCAGATGATGCTGCAAGCCCGGCGCGGCGGCTGGTGGGACGCCAACAAAGTCGGCCTCTCGCCCCCGCTCATCGAGACCGAACGCGGCTGGCTCATGATCTATCACGGCGTCCGCTCCAACGCCGCCGGAAGCCTCTATCGCCTCGGCGTCGCCCTCTTCGACCTCGAGGATCCGACGCAACTGCTATTGCGCGGTGACGAATGGATCTTCGGACCGGAAGCCATCTATGAAACGCAAGGCGACGTCAACAACGTCACCTTCCCCTGCGGCTACACCATCGGCCGCGACGGCGACACGCTGAACCTGTATTACGGCGCCGCCGACACATCGATCGCCGTAGCAACGGGAAGCATTCGCGAGATTTTGAAATGGCTGGATGTACACGGAAGCGTGTAGCCCAACAGCTACGTCGCTACCAGGTATCGGACGAGTTCGGTGGGCCGATGTCGATCGGGGCGTTGGCCGAGACATCGGCTACGCCTTTCACCTTCCGCGCATTTTTGACGACATCCTCGCCACCCTTGCCGGTGATGCAGCCGATCTCGTCGAGGACCTCATCCACTTTGAACCCGCTCTTCCTGAGGTCTTTGGCCACATCCTTCAATGGCCGATCGCCGGATGTGGTGACGACCCATGTTTTCGCCTTCTCAGTCATGGTGAGCTCCGTATCGCGATTGTACCCGCCGGAGATTCCCCCGGCGGGTACGCGCTGATGCGCGCAGCATTTATGGTGCCTGAACGAGACCTGCGCCGACGCGCGAAGCCGGGAACGGGAGCCTGCGTGCGGTCGCCTGCAGCCTCCGCCAGAGCAGAATCCCGCGCAGCGACGCGGATGTTTCCGCCCACAACGCCGCGCAGCCGGCCACATGCGGCGTGGCCATGCTCGTTCCGCTCTTGATGCCGTAGCGCGTCGGCCGCGGCACGGACGAGAACGTGTTCACACCCGGGCCCGCGATCTCGATCTTGCCGAAGTTCGAGAACACCGCCGGCCGCAGATTCTGGTCGAGCGCGGCCACCGACATGATGGTCGGGGAGTTCGCGGGCGAGCCGGTGGGCGATGCGCTGTTGCCGGCCGCGGCGACCATGAGCAATCCGTTGTTGAGCGCGGCCTGCCCCGCGGCCGTGTACGACGGCTGCGGTCCGCCGGGACCGCCGAGGGACAACGAGATCACCTGACAGCGCCGCGCGATCGCCCAGTTCATCCCCGCCAGGACGCTGGCGCCGACGCTGCTGCCGGAGTTGCTCAGCACTTTCCCAACGTGAATGAGACTGCGGTAAGCGACGCCGTAGCGCGGCGTCGACCCGGCCGGCGCCAGCGGACCGCAGGCCGTGCCGATGCAGTGCGTGCCGTGGCTGTGGAGATCCTGCACCGGCTGTCCGACGAAGGACGCGGAGACGATCGGCCGGCCTGAGAAATCGGGATGGCCGAGGTCCATGCCGGTATCGAGCACCGCCACCTTGATGCCATTGCCGCTGCGCGGACTCGGCGGAACGCGGCAGGCCACGATGCCCCACGTCGCGCCGAGGACGAGCGCCTCTTCTTCGCTCTCCGCGATCGGGGCGCCACCGCCCGCACCGCCATACAAGTCTTTTGCGATGGTCTCCGCGGCGCGCACGAACCCGCGCAGATAGTCGCCGGGATTGATCGGCCCGGTCGTTCCGCCGTCTCCATAGAGCCGCAGATACTCGTCGCCGGTTCCTTCAGCGAAGACGAAGTACTCCGGATCGATCGACTCGATGGCACTGTCGGCGGCGATCTCCGAGGCCGCGCTCATGCCGCGCGACCGGGCCGCCTCACCGCCGACCACGGCCACGCCGATCTCGGGGAACACCACCGCATCGGCATCGGCGACGTCCTCCATCACCACGGACTGATCGTCGAAGTCGCGCGCGTCGGCCACACGCATCCCGCGTGACGACGAGAACGCCTGAATCCCCGCATCGACCGCGCCCTCCTTGAAGGTCGCCAGAAAGCGTCCGGTCTGGAAGCTGTCGTCTCCGCGCTCCAGCGCGGCCAGCAGCATCTCATCCACCGTGGACGAAGTCCGATCGCCCGTCCCCACCGCGGCCTTTGTTGCCGTACTTCTCCTTTTCTTCGCAGCCATAGATCCTCCTTCAAACGATGAGAGGGACACCTCCGGTGTTTCCCATCGCTGGATAGTGAGGATCGGAGCGAAAACGTTACTCGGCGCGGGGGGTGGCTCTCAGCCGATGAAACTCCTCGCGAATTCCGTTCATCGCGATGGGCGCCGCGCAGGGGTGAATGCGGTTGGTGAGCAGGACCATGATGCGATCGCCGTCGATCCAGACGGAGGTGCCGGTGAATCCCATGTGGCCGAAGGATTGGGGCGAGAGGCCTGGTCCGGCCAGTTGCCATCCGAGGCCGCGATCTTCGGCATGCGCGCGTGTGGCTTCTTCGACGAGCGCGCGCGGGATGAGATCGCCGCGCACGAATGCTCTGGCGATCTGGAAGACGTCGCGGGCGGTGGCGAAGAGGCCGGCGTTGCCGCACGTCCCGCCGGCGTGGAATGAGTTGCCGTCGTTGGTCTCGCCCCACATCAGTGACTGGCGCAATTCGCCGCGAGCGACCGGCGGCATCGGCACGTTCACGCCGAGCCGCTGGCGCAGTACGGGCTCGAAGCGCTGTCCCCATTCCGTCGCGGCGATGCGTGGTTTGAGTAGCGGCGACGGATTGAACTGCGCGTCCGGCAACGCAAGCGGTTCGAAGATCCGCTCGCGGGCGGCACGCACGTAGTCGCCGAAGATCTCCTGCAACGCGTAGTAGAGGAGCACGAAGTTGAGATCCGAGTAGATGACGCGCTCGCCGCGCGCGCATTCGCGTCCGTCCTCCTCGATCGCGCGCAGGTAGTCGTCGTACGCGTACAACGGCAACCAGGCGCGCAAACCGGACGTGTGCGTGAGCAGCTCGCGATAGGTGAAGCCGCGATACTCATCATCGAGCGCGATCGTCCCCGCGGCAACCGCCTGCAGCACGAGCATCGCCGTCACCAGCGGCTTCGTGATCGACGCGCAGTCGTAGATCGTGTCCGTCGTGGCCGCGATCCGCAGCGGCACCGAGACGGCGCGGCCGAGCGCACTTTCACGCTCCAGGCCGGCGGACGTTCCGATCGCGTACGAGGCGCTCGCGAATGATCCGAGATCGATCTCGCGGCGAAGGAAGTCATCGAGCATGCCGTGGATTGTAGGTTGGAGTGGAACTTCACTCGGTGCGAGAGCCGCCCCTCACCCTAGCCCTCTCCCCTCGGCGATGAGGCCGCCGTGGGGAGAGGGGACTGGGATTTGTACAGTCCCCTCTCCCCGCCGCAGCCTTATCGCGGTGGGGAGAGGGTAGGGTGAGGGGCGGCTCTCGCGA
>JALYJW010000118.1 GCA_030775085.1 Acidobacteriota bacterium
CTCCAAAGCGCGCCGCGCGGAGATCGTTCGCTACAATGCGCGCCGCCATGAAGCAGACCAATCCCATCACCGTCATCCAATACGGCATCGGACCCATCGGTGCGGAGATCGCGCGGCTCCTGCTCACGAAACCGTGGATCGAGCTCGCCGGCGCTGTCGACATCGACCCGAACAAGATCGGCAAAGACGTCGGAGAAGTCATCGGGCTGGGACGCAAGACCGGCGTCCTCGTCACCGCCGACGTGCAGGGGAAAGCTGATGTGATCTGCCACTCCACCGGCTCGCGACTCCGCGACGTGGCTGGGCAGTTGATCTCATTGCTCGAGCGCGGCTCGCACATCGTCTCCACGTGTGAGGAGCTTTCGTTTCCGCTCGACCTCGAGGTCCGCGAGCAACTCGATCAGGTCGCACGCGCCAACAACGTTTCAATCCTCGGCACCGGCGTCAATCCCGGCTTTGTGATGGACAAACTCCCACTCACGATCACCTCCGTCTGCCAGGACGTCACCTCTCTCGACATCATCCGCATCCAGAACGCCTCGACGCGCCGCGAGCCGTTGCAGCGCAAAGTCGGCGCAGGCATGACGCCCGACGAATTCCGCGCCGCCGTCGATTCCGGCAAGATCAAACACATGGGACTGCGCGAGTCGCTGATGATGGTCGGCCACGGACTGGGCGTCGAATTCGACAGCATCTCCGACGAAGTCATCGAGCCGGTCATCGCCGACCGCACCATCACCACGCAATACCTCACCGTCGCCCCGGGCCAGGTGGCCGGCGTGCATCAGACCATCCACGGCACAGGCCGCATCAACGTCAACCTCGAGCTGCGCATGTACGTCGGCGCCGAAGCCGTCGCCTCCGACCGCGTCATCGTCCACGGCATCCCCAACGTCGAGATGGTGATCAAAGACGGCGTCCACGGCGACCGCGCCACCGCCGCCATGGTCGTCAACTCCATCCCGCGCATCGTCGAAGCGCGTCACGGCGTGCTGACGATGGATGACATGCCGGTCAGTTACCGGTGATGGGATGGGTGGCGGGAGCATGAGGTTTCTCGCAGCTGCGCGTTAGAATGTCGCCATGGCTCGTGACGTAAAAAGACTCTTCCATGACGCGTTCGAGCTTTCCGAAAGCGAACGCGCAACGCTGGCCGGCTTGCTCATCAAGAGCATCGAAGGCGCCCCTGATCCCGATGTCGAGGAGGCATGGGCCATCGAAGCCGAGCGCCGATGGCGCGAGATCGAGTCGGGCGAGGTCGAGACGATTCCCTGGGAAGAGGTGAGAGCAAGACTCTACCGCCGGGGATGATGCGCGTACGATTTCATCCCGAGGCTGACCGTGAAGTCGCGGGGCACGAAGCCTGGTACCGCGAGCGAAGCGAAGTCGCTGCTCAGGGATTTCTGCTCGAGCTCAACAGCGCCATCACGACCGTCGCTGAGTTCCCTGAGCAATGGCCCAACAGAGACGCGGTGAACGACGATACGTCTTTCCTCGCTACCCGTTCATCCTTCTTTATCGAGTAAGACGCGACTACATCTTCATTACTGCTGTCGCGCATCAAAGCCGCCGTCCAGGCTATTGGCGCAATCGCAGATAACCTCGCTGAATATACAAAAGCGGTAGCTGCGGCTACCGCACTCCAAAAATTCGTCGCACGAGTTTGGTGATTCCGATGCCTGCGGCGAGTGCGACGATGCCGCCGGCACCGACGACGGCGATCATCGCAAGAACTCCTCGCACTTCCCACAATCCCCTGCCGATACAGGCGTCGATCAATGCGAAGAATGCCGCGATGAGTGGCAGGGCGATGAATGGGAAGAGGGTGCCGCGGAGGGGCCAGGGTAAGGGGCGCCAGACGGTGTCGGGATCGATGCGATCGGGGATGGCGTCGAATTCTTTGCGCGGCAAGGTCAGGAACGGTTTCCAGTAGACCTTGTAGGAGTGTCCGAGGTCACGCAGGAAGAGGTCACTGTGGCCGTAGCCCTCGGCGCGGATGTTGATCACTTCGTGGCCGTCGAAGCCGCGTTGTCCGGAGGGGCCGGAGTTGTGGATGGTTGGGTGGGCGCAGGGGACGACGCGATCGGCGGTGCCGTAGTGATTGAGGATGTCTTCGACGAGGCCGGCGTCTTTGATGCGCTTCCAGTCGAAGTCGGGACGGAGGACGCAGCCGGTGAGGATGACGCGGCCGAACTTCAGTCGATCCTTTGGCGGGCGCGCGAGCTCTCGTTCGAGGAGATGTCCGAAGAGCCAGGTGCCGAAGCTGTGCGCGATGAGATCGGGATTGCCGGTGAAGCCTTGTGCGCGCGCCTGATCGCGTAGTGCGGCGAGTTTTTCGCGCAGTTGTTCGCGCAGTTTGTTGCGGCGCCAGGCCATGACGACGCCGGCGAGGACGATGCCGTATTTGTAGACGGCCACCGGCACGGAGCGTCCCCATGTTGTACTGAGGAGCCAACTGAACGATTCCTGCCACGCGCCGGTGGTGTTCATTCCGTGAATGGCGATGACCCAGTCGACGACACGCGACGGGGCGATGTCGCGGATGTAGATCGTTTCCGTCGTGATGCCGCCGTGCTGGCTCAAGGCTTCATTGCATTCGGGACAGACTTCGCCCGCGGCGGTCGCGTCATCCAATTGCTCGTTGCAATGAGGACAGCGCCGTCGCAGCGTTCGCGTGAGCCAGCCGTCGGTGACGAGGCGTTCGAGCAACGCCACCGCGGTTTCGCGCGGCGGTAGATCGTCCGCGTTGAATTCGGTGATGCGGTTCTCGAACAGCTCGCGCAGACGCGCGACCTGCGTGCCGGTCGCTTCGGATGCGAGAGCGTCCCAATAGGCGGCAGGCGGCGCGGTCATTGGTACGCGCTCAACTTGCCAAGGATCGTCCAGACTTCGTGCGCGTCCATCTCGGCGCGCAGGCGGATGCGATGATCGCGGCCATACAACTGCACGCGCAAGGGACGCGAGAATCCGTCGCCGGCCTGGAAGACGAACACGCCTTCCACTCCGAGGAAGACCTGCAGTTGTTGCGCGCGGACGGAATCGCGCACGCTGAGGATTGCGTCCTCTTCCCAGTAGGCCTTGTCGCTGGAGTTGGCGGCGAATTCGACATACGAGCCGCCGGAGCCGAGGCGCGACTTCTGCGCTTTCACGGCAGGATTGGGAACCTTGTTCGTCGGCATGTTCTGCTGATCGAGATTGCGCGAGATCATCGTGATGTTGCACTGGCCGCGCTCGAGAATCGAGAGCGTCATGAGCATTCCGATGACGCGCTTCGCTTCCGCGACGGCTTGCTTGTGCTCCTCGCCCTGAATCGGATTGGCGATGAACAACGCGGCCAATCCCGTATCGACGTGCGCTTCGAAACGCGTGACCGCGCGCCATTCGACTTTGCGCCAGGCGCGGTATTCATAGGTATCGAGCCCTTCCACCTCGGTGTAGTTCTTCTCCGGCACCGGCACCCATCCAGGCGACGTTTCCTGCCACACGAGGCGCAGCACGGAGTCTTTGAACGAGATCGAAGTGAGCTGCGGCGTGTCGGGAAACGCCATCACGGTCGGCGCGTCCCAGACTCCATCGAACCCCGCTTCATGAACTCTCTGGCGGATCTTCGGCAGCGTGAGGTCTCTGCGCAGCGTCGAGGAGATGTTGTAGAGGTAGACGTGCTGATTGCCCCATCCTTCCACTTCATTGAGCCATGTCTGCACGTCATCGAGCGTGAGTTGCCCCGACTCGATGGCCTCGGAGAGATGGCGCTCGAAGTCGTCCTTGTTGACGCCGATGCGGATGTTCTTTCTGCGCAGCAGCTCCTTGACGAAGCGATTGCCTTGCGCGCGGATGATCCCCGCTGCGAGGCGCTTCAACGTGGCAATCTCGGTTGCCGTGCTCATGGGGTGAGGTCATAGCTTACGCCGATCGCGCGATGAGGGAGCGCTGTCTACCACCCTGCCGTAAACTCCGCGTCGCCGATGACCACCGAGCCCGCATCTGAATCACACGATCGCCGCTGGCAGTACGCCGCCTACATGGTCACGGCGATCTGGATCCTCTTCATGATCCGCCTCATGATCGCGGACGTATGGGATGAGACGAATGGGATGCTCGCCTTCAGCAGCGACTCGATGTCGCTCGGCGAGAAGCTGAATTTCGTGCTCACTCAATCTCTTGGTTTCTGGCGTCCGCTGCCCACGTTGCTGGTCGTGAAGGTGCTGCACTTCATCCCCGACTTCGATGTTTCGTGGAGGATCATGCGCGCGATCAACATCGTCATGATCGTCGGCGCGGTACAGTTGCTGCTCGATGCGGCCGAAGCAAAGGGCGTGCTGCGCTTCGCAACGACGATCGCGCTGCTCTTTTCGGGCTCAGCCGTGATCGCCGCGGGGTGGTACGCGAACATCTTCGACGTCTCGGCGTTGCTGCTGATCGCCGTCGCTCTCCGTCTGCTGCTTCGCGCCAGCGCCCGAACAAATGACGCGATCGCGGCAGGCGTCATCATCGGGATCGCGTTCTTCTGCAAGGAAACCACCGCGCTGGCGCTGCCGTTTCTCGTCGTGCTCTTTGCCGCGCGCCGCATCACGCTTCGCCAGTTGCTCCAGGCCGGCATCCCTGCCTCGCTCCTCGGTGCGGTCTACTTCGCGATTCGTTCGAAGATCGTTCCGTTCGGCGGCGCGGGCGACGTGCATGGATTCAACGCCGAATATTTCTGGCCGACCGTCGTCAACCTCGCCGAGAGTTTCTGGCGGCAGACGATGAAAGGACCCGGCCCCGGAGTCCTCGGGTTCGTCTTTCTCGCGCTCTCGCTGGCCGCGCTGCGGCGTCCGCGTCTCATCGCTGCCGCGCTCGCGTTCCTGACCGCGACCGTCGTCATCTACTGGGGCATGTTCGGCGAGTACCAGAACGATCTGTTGATTCACCATTTGAATTTCGTCGGCCGGCTTTTCCTCGTGCCGGTCGCGCTGATGCTCTTCGTCCTGGCACTGGAGCGACGCACCCTGGCCATCGCCATCCTCTGCATGCCGATCGTCTTCGGCGGCTACACGACCTGGCGCGACCACGCCCGCCTGCAGCGAACCTACAAACGCATCTACCGCACCGCCGCCGAGGCCCCGGCGAAACCGCTGATGGTCCACTCGCCTGCCAAACCGCTCGATGACACGGTGCGCGGCATCAAGATCGGAGACTTCCCGCAAGCACCGGTGATCGTCAACGCGAAGACGGGAAGATTGGAGTACGCGAAGTAGGTCGCGCTACAGCAGTTGCCGATGCCACGACTCCGCGGCCGGTTTCTCCCACGCGCCTTCACGCACTTCACCAAGCCGCTCCACGGTCACGTCAAAGACCGGCGTCTCCGGCGTTGCCGCGTTGCGGAACTCGGAGCGGCCGACCACACGAACGTCGCCGCCATCGCGGAAGAAGATGCGATTGGAATCGAGGATCTCCACGCCGAGATCGCGTTCCAATTGCTTCAGCGTCCCGAACATCCGGTCGATCGAGCAACCTGATTTCTCGCGCTGCTCGTCCGCGGCTACGACGAGGAAGCTCCCCTCCTTCACCTCGGCGGCACCGGCGATCGGCACGCCGTGGGCGGCCCAGTTCTCGAGAAAAGCGTCGACCTGTCGGAGCAAGGTCCCGCTTTTTTGCGCGTCGAGGGAGGGAGAGATGCCGAAAATCCAGACGTGGGCTTCATTGCTGAGCTGATCGATGTTCACGCGCATGGCCTCAGTCTAATAAACTCGCGCGGTGAGTATCGCAAGAATCCTCGACATGCTGAGCGGACGGACATCCCTGGCGGAGCCCCGCAAGACAGGCAACCAGCAGCCGCGCCAGCAACACGACCCCCTCCGCCTCGCCACCGCCGCCGTCCTCCTCGACATCGCCTACGCCGACGGTCAGTTCACGCCGGCCGAGGACGGCAACGTCGTCGGCTTCCTGACGAAACGCTTCGAGCTCTCTGTTGATGATGCGCGGGAACTGCTCGAAGCAGCCGACGAGATCCGCAGGAAGACCGTCGACCACTTCGCGCTGACGAACTACATCCGGAAAAACGCGCCGCTCGCCGAGCGCGTCGAAATCGTCAAGACAATGTGGCGGCTGGTCTACGTCGACGGCAAGCTCTCCGAGTACGAGGCCTATCTCGTGCGCAAGCTGGCCGACCTGCTCGGACTCGAGCATCACGTGATGATCGAGGCCAAGAGCGCGGTGCTGCGGGAACTGAAAGTTCATTAGATGTTCCGCATTCAGGAACGCGGCAGCACCGTACGCACCGAAGTCATCGGCGGCGTGACGACGTTCGTCTCGATGGCGTACATCATCGTCGTCAATCCGGCCATCCTGGCGTTTGCAGGGATCCCGCAGCGGCCGAGCACGGTGGCCACGATCGTGGTGGCGGCGTTCGGGACGCTGCTCATGGCGCTCTACGCGAATCGGCCGATCGCGGTGGCGCCGTACATGGGCGAGAACGCGTTCATCGCGTTCGGTCTGGCGGCGTTCGGCATCACCTGGCAGCAGCGCCTCGGCGCGGTGTTCGTGAGCGGCATCATCTTCATCATCATCACGCTCATTGGCGTGCGGAAGTGGCTGGCCAGCGCCGTGTCTCCGTCGATGAAACACAGCTTCGCCGCCGGCATCGGGCTCTTTCTGACTTTCATCGGACTCTACGAAAGCGGCATCGTGAAGGGAGCACAGGCGGTGCCGGTGCAGCTCGGCGACATCCGCAGCGCGGGCGTGCTGCTGGCGATCTTTGGCTTCGTCGCGATGGCGGCTTTGCTCTATCGCCGCGTGCCGGGTGCCATCCTGATCGGCATCGTGCTGACGGCGCTGGCGGGCGCGATGGTAGGCATTGCCAAGCTGCCGACGCAGATCGTGGCGCTGCCGTTTGTCGCGCCCTATGATCTCGGACCGATCGCGTTCGAGCTCGATGTGATGTCGGTGCTGCGACTCAGTTTTTTGCCGATCCTCCTCACGCTCTTTCTCATGTCCCTGCTCGACACGCTCGGCACATTGGTTGGCCTCGGCGCCGCAGCGAACATGCTGGACGAGAAGGGCGATTTTCCGGAGATCGAGAAGCCGATGCTCGTCGATGCCGTCACCTGCGCGGTGGCCGGCGTCGTCGGAACGTCGACCAGCGGCGCCTACATCGAATCCGCCACCGGCATCCGCGAAGGCGCGCGAACCGGGATGGCCTCGCTCGTCACGGCGATGCTCTTCATCGCATCGCTCTTCTTCATCCCGCTGTTCGAGCCGATGCAATCGCTCCGTTTCGCGTACGCACCGGCGCTGCTGATCGTCGGCATGCTCATGCTCGGTGCGGTGGCGAAAATCGATTTCGAAGATCTGACCGAGCTCGTGCCTGCATTCACGACCGTCGCCGTGATGGTGTTCACCTTCAACATCGCCAACGGCCTCACCGCCGGACTCCTGCTCTACCCGATCATGAAAGTGCTGTCCGGACGCGGCCGCGAGCTCCGCGCCGGCACGATCGTGCTCGCGGCGCTGTGCGCGCTGTACTACCTCTTCGGCATCCCGCACTAGTCGGAGAGTCTCAAAGTCTCAAAGTCGCAAAGTCTCAAAGGACTTCGGCACCAACCTCTTTGAGACTTTGAGACTTTGCGACTCCCCGGCGCCTTTTTCCGTTCCGTCACAGCGCGCCGATAACTGCTCCTCCCAATGGACGTATAACGACAGTTCCTCAACCGCAACCAAGGAGGCCGTGTGACGCCTAAGTTCCGTAGAGCGATTCAACTTCTCTGCATTTCTCTTCTCGCAGTGCCCATGCTCGCGCAGCAGAAAGCCCCCGCCAAAGCGGCAGCTGGCGCGATTCCGAAAGTCGAGTTCGAGCGGTACACGTTGCCGAACGGTCTCGACGTCATCCTGCACGTCGATCGGAAGCTGCCGATCGTTCACGTGAATCAGTGGTACCACGTTGGCTCGAAGAACGAGCGCGCCGGCCGGACCGGTTTTGCGCATCTCTTCGAGCACGAGATGTTTCAGGGCTCCAAGAATGTGCCGGGCGAGTATTTCGACGCAGTCGAAAAAGCCGGCGCGAACCTGCAGGAGGGCGGCGTCAACGGCACGACCAGCAATGACCGGACGAACTACTTCGCCACGGTCCCGTCGGGCAGTCTCGAATATCTGCTTTGGGTCGAGGCCGATCGTCTGGCCACGCTGCCGGAGGCGATGTCGCAGGAAAAACTCGACGAGCAGCGCGCCGTCGTTCGCAATGAAAGACGGCAGGGTCTCGAGAACACGCCGTACGGGCGCTGGTTCACGCTGATCCTCGAGAATCTTCATCCGGCCGGACATCCCTATTCGTGGTCCGTCATCGGCAGCCATGAAGATCTCGTGGCCGCGTCGCTCGAAGACGTGCGCGAGTTCTTCCGCCGCTACTACACGCCCAACAATCTGACGCTCACCATCGCCGGCGATTTCGATCCGGCCGAAGCGAAGAAGCTCGTCGAGAAATACTTCGGCGGACTCCAGGCCGGCCCGGCGCTCGATCGCCCGGACCGTTACATGCCGGTGCTCGACGGAGAGAAGATCGTCGAAGTCATGGATCGCGTGCCGCAGGAGCGGACGTACTTCGCGTGGCCCACTCCCGCGTACTTCGAGAAGGGCGACGCCGATCTCGATCTGGCCTCGCTCATCCTGACCGACGGTCTTTCCGCGCGCCTCAACAAAAATCTCGTTTACGACAAGCAGCTCGCCTCGAATGTCACCTCGTTCAACAATGGGATGGAGATCTCCGGCTTCTTCGCCATCTGGGCAACCGCGCGTCCCGGCGCGTCTCTCGATGACATCGAGAAGATCGTGACAGACGAGATTGCCCGTCTCGCGAAGAACGGACCGACCGCGGAAGAAGTCGATCGCGCGAAAACGAAGTGGGAGTACAACTTCGTGACCGGTCTGGAGCGCATCGGTGGTTTCGGAGGCAAGGCCGATCTCCTCGGTCAGTACAACACGTTCCTCGGCGATCCGGCCCGGTTCGACGAAGACGTGCAGCGTTATCGCGGCGCGACGGCGGCGAGTATCAAGGACGCGGTCAGCAAGCACCTCGACACGCGCAATCGGCTGCTCGTCCGCTTCCACCCCGAGGTTTCGGCGCGTGCCGCGGCGGACACGCTCGATCGGAGCAAAGCACCCGCGATTGCGGCCGACCGCCGCTTCGTCACCCCCGAGGTCAAATCGGCGAAGCTCGACAACGGCATGAACGTCTACGTCGTCGAGCGCCATGACCTCCCGAAAGTCGCAGTCAGTTTCGCGACGAAAGCAGGGACGATCACCGATCCCAGCGGCAAGGAAGGCATCGCGCATCTCGGCCTCACTACGATCGACATGGGAACGAAGACGCGCAAAGCGCTGGAGATCGAAGACGCGCTCGGCGATCTCGGCACCGAGCTCGGTGGATTGGCAACGCGTGAGTACGCGGCGCTGAATTTCGAAGTGCTGGAGCGGAATCTCCCCTCGGCGCTGAACATCGTCGCCGACGTCATACGCAATCCGCAGTACCCGGCCGATGAAGTCGACCGCGAGAAGAAACGCCATCTCGACGCGCTCGGACAGCAGAACAACAACCCCAACGCCGTCGCCGGCCGCGTGCGCGCGATGCTCGCATTCGGCGCCGATCATCCGTATGGCCGCCCAGCCCAGGGACTGCCGTCGACCGTGGCGAAAATCGAGCGCGCCGATCTGGCGTCGTATCACCAAACGTACTGGAAGCCCGGCACGTCGACGGTGATCTTCGTTGGCGACGTCTCAATGGACAAAGCATTGAAGCTCGCCGGCGATGCATTCGGATCGTGGCCGGCCGGCAGCGCGCCCGCGGTTTCCGTTCCCGCGCCGCGACCCGCGCAGCCAGGCCGCGTTTACCTCGTCGACCGCCAGGATGCGGCGCAGACCGTGGTCTCGCAGATCCTGCCCGGACCGAAGCGGACCGTGGACGACTACTACGCGTTCCGTCTCGTCGATGCAGTGTGGGGCGGCGGCGGCTTCGGCACGCGCCTCAACCTCAACCTGCGCGAGAACAAAGGCTACTCGTACGGCGTCTTCTCGAACATGGCCAACTACAACGACTTCGGCATGTGGTGGTCAGCGGGCGGAGTGCAGACGGACAAGACGAAGGAATCGGTCGTGGAGTTCGTCAGTGAGATGGACAACCTGGCCGGCAAGAAACCGATCTCGCAAGCCGAGCTCACGACGGCGCAACAGGGCCGCGTGCGCGGCTACTCGCAACAGTTCGAATCACTGAGCCGCATCTCCGGCCAGATCGCCACGCTGTGGGCGCAAGGCCTGCCAATGACCGAGCTCCAGCGCGAAGTCGACGCCACCGGCACCGCGACCATGGCGGACGTCACCGCCGCATCGAAGAAGTACGTCACCCCCAACAAGCTGTCCCTCCTCCTCGTCGGCGATCTCGCCAAGATCGAGCCCGGCATCCGCTCGCTGAACCTCGGCGAAGTGGTCGTGTTGGATGTTGAAGGGAAGCCCGTTACGAAGTAGTTTCTGACCCGAGGGGCGAGCGAGAGCTCGCCCCTCGTTGATTGGGAGCGGGAGACGGAATTGAGAATTGAGAATTGAGAATTGAGAATTGCCAACCCACCGTCATCCTGAGCCGCGTAGACGGCGAAGGATCTCAAAATTGGAGAACGGCGCCACAGGCCAGCTTTTCGTAGTTTGAGATCCTTCGCTCACACCCACCCAACCGCCTCACTCAGGATGACGGGGGGTAACGTGGCAATGACGCATCTGGCGTGCTACGCACGCGTTACCCAACGAGCGTTTGGGCAAGCGCGAGCCAATTCTCAATCCTCAATTCTCAATTCTCAATTCCGTCCCCTCTCACTTCCCGAACACCCGTTTCAGCGCCGACCGCGCCGCCCAATACCCACACATTCCGTGCACTCCTCCGCCTGGCGGTGTGGAGCTGGAGCAGATGTAGATGCGTTCGTTGGGGGTGACGTAGGGGTCGAGCTTGAGGAATGGCCGGGTGAGGAACTGCGACATCGTGTTTGCGCCGCCGGCGATGTCGCCGCCGACGTAGTTGGCGTTGTGCTCTTCGTATTGCCTCGTGTTGATGGTGTGGCGCGCGAGAATGCGGTCGCGGAATCCGGGTGCGAAGCGTTCGATCTGGCGCTCGATCGACTCGGTGGCGTCTTCGGTGGACCCGTGCGGGACGTGGCAATACGCCCAGCCGGTGTGTTTGCCTTCCGGCGCGCGCGTCGGATCGAACATGCTTTGTTGCGCCACGAGCACGAACGGCTTGTCGGTCATTCGTCCGTAGAAGACTGAGCGCTCGTGCGCGGCGATCTCTTCGATCGTCCCGCCGACATGCACCGTCGCACTGCTCGCGCATTCCGCGGCTTTCCACGGGATCGGTCCGTCCAGCGCCCAATCGACCTTGAACACGCCCGGTCCATAGCGGAATCGGCCGAGCTTGCGCAGATATCCGCGAGGCAACTCATCCGCCGCGATGTAGGCGAGCTGGATGGGCGTGACGTCGAACAACACGACCGTCGCCAGAGGAAGATCGCGCATGGAACGGACACGCCGCGAGGTCTGGATCTCGCCGCCGAGGGATCGGAGATAGCTGGCCATCGCAGCGGTGATCGCGGCGGAGCCGCCTTTGGCAACCGGCCATCCCGTGGCGTGGCCTGCCAGCATCATGGCCAGGCCGAACGATGCAGAGCCCATCTTTCCGAGAGGCAAGAACGAGTGCGCCGCTGAGCCACCGAACAGCGCGCGCGCCTGAGGCGTGCGGAAACGACCGGCCACGCTCATCGCCGAGCGCAGACCGAGCGCGCCGAAACGCGCCAGCAGCATCGGATTCTTCGGCAGCGCAGGCGCAAGAACGGGGCGGAGGATCGCGTCGAAGAGCTCCCCCGCCTTCGCCGCAAACGGCTCCATCAACGCGCGGTAAGCCTTTTCATCCTGGCCTAGGCGCGAGGCGGTGGCGTCGAGGGAAAGCTCGAGCGTGGCCGCCGAACCGTCATCGAGCGGATGCGCGATCGCGGCCGGCGAGTCAGCCCATTCGAGCCCATGCTCGGCCAGTGGCAGATCGCGCAGAAATGGCGAGACCACGCCCATCGGATGAATGGCCGAACAGACATCGTGGCGAAAGCCTGGAAGCGTCAGCTCCTCGGTGCGCGCGCCGCCGCCGATCGTCTCTTTCGCCTCCAGGACGAGGACGACGAGACCGGCTCGCGACAGCTCGATGGCGGCGGCGAGCCCGTTCGGACCGGACCCGACGATGACCGCGTCGTAACGGGATGGGGACATTGGCCTGCCATCTTACGAGACGGCGGAGGCAGAGCGCAGAGCTCGTCCAAAAACAATTTTTCGGATTCAGGGTAGGGATTTGGCCGGCCCGGTCACTCCTAGTACGGAGCTTTCCAAATGCAACTCATTCCACCGACCGAGAACAGACGCCTGAACGCGACCAACGAACTGGAGACGCTGTCGCTTTCCGACCGTCACCTCGACTATCTCGGGCGGGCCGTCCGGCAGCTCAACCCCGACATGCCGGCATCGATCGGTCTCCCCCACCTCATCCGCACGATCCTGGATCGCGTGGAACAAAGCGGGATCGACCTGACCGATGCCAGCAGTGAAGAAGACATCGCCCGTCTGGCCGCAGGACGACTGCGCCAGAGTAAAGGCCGCGGCAGGACGCCTCGTCCTAGCGAGCGGACTTTTTCTTCGTACTCGTCAGCAACTCGACGATCGTATCGATCGAATCCGCCTGAGAGAGATCGGTTCCACTCTGGAAAGCCGCCTCGATCAGGCCGCGGATGATCTCCGCGCGGCTGATTGCCTTGCCATGCTTCAGACGGATATCGATGGCCAGACGATCGAGGTAGGCGACATGACGGTCGAGCAGCACGACCGTGATCTTCGCCCAGGGCTCGGTGTGGACGATGGGACGACCGCGATTGCTTTTAGCAGGACTCACACGCACTCCTAATTGTTCGGATTTTGACCGTGAGGTCGGCGTGAGTGTAACGCCTTCTCCGGCCTAAGTCTATCTTTCCGTCCCTACCTAAAGCCATCTCATATTGAGAGACAAACCGGATTCAGGCAGAAGCGGGCCTCTGCTACTCAACGGACATCACGTTACGACCACCGGACCTAAGGGGGCGGACAGCAGGAGTTCCTGCTATCCGCGACCTCCATCTTACCTGCTCACCTCGTAATCGCAAGATCAAAGGTGATGGAAAGGTTCGTGAAAACGTTCCCTCCCCCTGTCGTCACCTGGCTTCGCGCCGGGGAATCCGAACGGTGAAGACCGCGCCGCGCTCCGCATTGGTCACACCAATTGCGCCGCCGTAGCCCTCGACGATCGTCCTGACGATGGCCAGTCCGAGGCCCGTGTGCCCGCTTTCATGGCGCGATGCGTCCGGACGGTGCGTGAAGAATCGATCAAAGATCCGCGACATGTTCGCATCCGGAATCCCCGGCCCCATGTCCGCGACCCGCGTAACGACCTCGCGGTCTTCCGCCTCCCCACCTTCGACAACGACGGTGACGATGACCGTCGATCCAGGAGGCGAGAAGCTGAGCGCGTTGTCGAGCAGGTTCTCGAACACCTGCGTCAGGCGGTCCTCCGATGCGTCGACGGAGAGCGCTCCCGGCCCGACATCGAGTTGAAACCGCACCCGCTCCCCTTCGCGCAGCCGGAATCCCTCGACGATCTTCGTCAACAATGCCCCGAGATCGACTTCCTCGGGTTGCTCGGTCACCAGGCGCGCATCGATGGCCGTGATCTCCCGCACGCCCGACAGCAACCGTTCCATCCGCGCCACCTCCAACTCGATCACGCGCACGAAACGCCGCCGGTCGGCGGGATCGCCCACGTCCGCGATCATTTCGTTGGCGTTGCGGATCGAGGCCAGCGGATTCTTGAGCTCGTGAACGACGTCGCCGGTGAACGTTTCGATGTATCCGACGTGCGCATCGAGACGGCGCATGATTCGCTCGAGCGCGCGCGAAAGCTCCCCGATCTCATCGAGCCGCCGCGAGCCTTTGAAGTGCGCTCCGCGCAGGAGCCGGCCACGCCGGTCGAGTACTGCCCGCGCATCGACGCGAAGCTGCCGGAGCGGACGCACGATCGACATCGAAAAGAAGATGCTGATCAGGATGGCCACGACGAGCGACGCGATGAAGATGCGCATCACGCGCAGACGGACGACGTAGAGCTCCTGCAGGATGGCGAACGTGCTTTTGGACGCCACCACCGCGCCGACCGTCCATCCGCCGACCACCACCGGCACCATGCGATAGAGCGTGACGGAGCGCTGCTGCTGCGCGGAAATCTTCTTCTCGAAGTGCTCGCGCCCCCGCAAAACCGAGGCGATCTCCGGGCCCTCCAGACGCGACGCGTTCGCGTAGAAGTCGGCCTCCAGCGATTGCTCGGGCGGACGAAAGAGGCGCATGACAGGCCGCACGAGAAACGCACCGACGCGGTAGAGAATGTTGCGGCGGTCCGTGCGCGGAGGCTGTTGCGGCGCCGGCGCGACGATCTCGCGCGAGTCGGCCACGACACGGCCGAGCGAATCGATGAGCCGCACGCGCAGATCGTCGATCTTGGCCCGATGAATGACATCCTCGAACGCGGTTTCGTCCAACGTCCCCTCGCGCGCGATCGCAGCCGCGATCAAACGCGCACGATGCGTGACATCGCGCATCTCCGCCGTCTCCAGCCGCTCCTCATACTCGCCGAGGAACAACACCCCGGCGATCGGGAGAAAGACCAGGACGATGTTGAACGCGAGCAGGCGGAAGGCGAGTCGGGACGGTCTGAGTTTCATCTCGCACGGAGTCGCAAAGTCTCAAAGTCGCAAAGTCTCAAAGAGGTGTGATCGCGCTCCCCTTTGAGACTTTGAGACTCTGAGACTCTGCGACTCAATCTTCCTTCCACCGATACCCCAACCCATACACCGTATCGACGCGATCGAACGTCGCATCCACTTCCTCGAACTTTCTGCGCACGCGCTTGATGTGGCTGTCGATGGTGCGGTCGCTGACGTAGGCGTCGTGCGGGTAGCCGTCCTGATGGAGTTGCTTGCGCGTCTTCACGTGGCCGGGGTGGCGGACCAGCGCGTGCAGCATCATGAACTCGGTGACGGTGAGATTGATCGCCAAGCCCTTCCAGCGCACGGTGTAACGCTGCAGATCGAGCTCGAGCTCTCCATGCCGCACCGGCGCGTCGGCGGCGGGTCTTGTCGCGCCGTGATCGATGGCCACGCGGCGAAAGAGCACCTTCACGCGCGCCAGCAGCTCGCGCATCGAGAAAGGCTTGCAGAGGTAATCGTCGGCACCGATCTCCAGCCCGAGAACGCGATCCAGCTCTTCGTCGCGCGAAGTGAGAAAGATGATGGGGATCGTCTCGGACACACCGCGGATGCGCCGGCAGAGCTCGAGGCCGTCCATCTCCGGCATCGTGATGTCGAGGATGACCAGACCCGGAAGCTTGTGCTGAAACGCCCGCCACGCCTCCAGTCCCGTCCCGTACTGCTCCACCGGATATCCCTCGCGCCGCAACGCAAACGCTACGGTCTCGCGGATGTTGGCTTCATCGTCGACGACCGCGACGACGCTGTTGGCAGGACGCATGACGTTGATTGTAGTCTCGCGCCGCTACTGCTTCCGACACTCACCCTTCGCGCACACATAAACGATCGTGTGCTCCGGATCGGGTGCGAGCGCACGAGTGAACGGCAACGCTTGCACGACACGGTCGCGCGCGGCTCCTTTGCGCGGAAGGAAGATCACGCTGCGCATCGGTTCCCAGCGGTCATGCAGCGCGCGCAGCACGTCGTAGGTTTCCTTCGAGTGCCGCTCGCCCGTCACGACGACGATCGATGGCGCGATGAGCGAGGTTTCGTACGCGGCGGCGAGTTGCGAATGGAGCGCTCCCGCGGTGCGCAGGCGTCCGCCGAAGGACTGGAAGATCATGGCCGGACGTGAGCGCCATGTCTCATTGCCCGTCAATGACGCCAGTCGCAGGAGATTGACCGCCGCGGCGGAATTCACGCCGGGTGTGTCCTCATCGCGCTCGCTGAGCAGGCCGCGGACAATCTCCGGCGCGGTCGTGCCGGTGGCGTAACGTCCCAGGCTTGCGCTCCAGAAGAGTTGATCCTGGCGTTGCTGCATGGCAATGGCCAGCCGGAGCCACTTGACGTCGTAGGTGCCTTCGAACAGGTCGAGCAGTCCCTGCACCATCATCGCGTAGTCCTCGGCGATGGCTTCCGTGCGCGATTCCGTTCGATAGAGCGTTTTCGTCTGCGCGTTCCAGAATCTGGTCGATGCCAGTGTCGCCGCGGCGGCAGCAGCCTCGAGATAGTCGGAGTTGTTCAGGACGACGGACCCGCGTGCGAGCGCGGAGATCATCAGTCCGTTCCATCCGGACATGGCCGTCTCGCGAAATGCCGATGGCCGCCTCTGCCGGACGTCGAGCAGTTTCTGCAATGGCGCTGCGAGCTCGTCGTAGGTCTCGTGCAGGAAGCGCGGATGCTCGAGCGCGAGGCGGTTCTCGACTCCCTCGCGGATGCCGTAGAGTTTGAAGACTTTTCCCGCGGCTTCATGCCCGAGGAGATGCGTGATCTCTTCACGGGTCCAGACGTAAAACGCGCCCTCGACGAAGACAGGACCTTGTCCCGGCACGAGGCTGTGCGAATCCTGCGCGGAGTCGAAGAGACCGCGTCGGGGAAAAAGATCGCGGATGACGAAGTCGAGCGTCGTGCGCGCCACGTGCGCGAGATCGGGATCGCGCGTGATCTGCCAGGCGTCGAGATACGCGAGCGCGAGGAGCGCCTGATCGGGCAGCGTCTTCTCGTAGCAGGTCGCGCAACGATGAAACCCTCCGCCGAGTTGGTCGCGCACCGGCCCCGCCGCCAGTGTTCGCAACCACTCGGCGGCCAGCGTGCGGATGTTCTCGTGCTTCGTCCGTGCCGCGTAGCGGAACAGGAACGCCGCCGTCATGGCATCGAGCGTTTTTTCTTTCTCGTATTTGCGCGCGATGTCGTCGATGACCGCTTCCATGGTGGTCGCGTCCAACTCCAGCGGTGTCCTCGGCTCGGCCGACGCGCGCGCTTTGGCCACGATCGTCTGTGCCTCCGCGATCACCGCTCCCCGCTCGTCCGCCCAGCGATTCGCGTTGATCACCAGCATCCGATTGAGCTCGGCAGTCGCGAGCAATCGTCCGCCCGCAAACGGCTGAAGATCCGGCGTCAGGATCAGATTCACCGGCCACGCCTTCAAAGACAAGTCGGCAGTCGGCGGTCGGCCGTCGGCCGTAGCACCCGCCGCCCCCGCACCGTTGCTTTCTAC
>JALYJW010000119.1 GCA_030775085.1 Acidobacteriota bacterium
ACCCACGGCTACCCTCTCCGTACCGCTAACGCGGTACACAGCCGCGTAGCGGCGAAAGAATGTAGCGCAGAGCGCCAGCGCCTTCACACTTCACGAAACCGTCGTGCCGAACAACTTGCCAACGGCCGCGGTCAGTGCCATGGCTGCGGCGCCCCAGAATGCGACGCGCGCCGCTCCGGTCCATGCCGAGGCCCCGCCTGCGCGCGCGGCGAGCGCGCCGAGGGCTGCCAGACAGACGAGCGAGACCGCGGCGACGAGAACGCTCGTGAGCGCACGAGGCACGAGCATCACGGTGAGGATCGGCAAGACCGCGCCAACCGCAAACGTACCGGCGGATGCGAGCGCCGCCTGCAATGGCCGCGCGGCGAGAGTGTCATAAAGCCCGAGCTCATCGCGAGCGTGTGCGCCGAGCGCATCGTGAGCCATCAACTGCTGCGCCACTTCGCGCGCCAGACCCGGCTCCAGTCCGCGCTGCACGTAGATGGCGGCCAGCTCTTTGGTCTCCGCTTCCGGCTCCGTCGCCAGCTCCTTGCGCTCGAGAGCAAGGTCCGCCTGTTCGGTATCTTCCTGCGAGCTGACGGACACGTACTCGCCGGCGGCCATCGACAACGAGCCCGCGACGAGACCGGCCACACCGGCCAGCAGAATGTCTTCGCGAGCCATGCCCGCGGCAGCGACGCCGACCACGAGACTGGCGGTCGAGACGATCCCGTCGTTTGCGCCGAGGACTGCGGCGCGAAGCCAGCCGATGCGGCTGCTTCGGTGACGCTCACCGTGACGCATGCATCCTTCGTCGATCGATCCGCATTCGTTCCGCGCGTCACGATATCTCACGGGTGACGTGATGCGAAGATCGGGACTACGATGGAAGTCACACTCGCTGCCATCGGATGCGAACAACCATGACGAACAACCCGACTCTACCGGCGCTCTTCATCGCGCATGGAGCACCTCCGCTGCTCGATGACGCAGGCTGGGTGCGCGAGCTGAACACGTGGGCGGGCGATCTTCCGAGTCCGAAGGCGATCCTGATGGTCTCGGCACATTGGGAGGAGCGGCCCGTGACGATCGGCGCCACGCGCACGGTGCCGCTGATCTACGACTTCTCGGGTTTCGCGCCTCATCACTTCGAGCAGCAGTACCCGGCTCCCGGTGCGCCGGCGCTCGCGAATCGCGTGCGCGATCTGCTCTCGAAGACGCAGCCGGTCGCCGAGGAGGCGGAGCGCGGCCTCGATCACGGCGCCTACGTTCCGCTGGTGGCGATGTATCCGGACGCTGACGTGCCCGTGCTGCAGGTGTCGCTGCCCAGTGAGAATCCGCAGGAGCTGTTCGAGCTCGGCCGCGCGCTGCGTCCGCTGCGGGACGAGGGCGTTCTCATCATCGGAAGCGGTTTCATCACGCACAACCTGCGCACGCTCGACTGGCACGGCGGTTCGCCGCCGCCGGCATGGGCGCAGGAGTTCGATGCGTGGGCAGCCGATGCGCTCGCGCGCAAAGACGTCGACGCGCTGCTCGACTACCAGCGCAAGGGACCGGCATCGCACATCGCTTTGCCGACGCGCGAGCACTTCATTCCGCTTCTGGTGTCGCTCGGTGCAGCGGTTGATGATGAAGCCGTGCGGTTTCCGATCAGCGGATTCTGGCTGGGATCGCTCACGCGACGATCGGTGCAGTTCGGGTGATTCGGTCGTTATACGCAGAGCACGACAACCCTGCGTATATCGTGGCGCCTGTTGCTGCGTTGTGACTCGCGACAGAGCGCTGGATGTGTTCTGCTACCAGGCCTCGGAGAAAACACGATGAAGAGACTGATCCTTCTGGCCATGCTGTCCGTGACGCTGCCTGCTGCTGCGCAGGAAACGAAGATCCAATGGCACGGGCATGCCGCGTTTTCGATCACCACGCCGAATGGCAAGGTACTGCTCATCGATCCGTGGATCCGGAACCCGGTCAATCCTGCGGCGAAGGATGGCAAGGATCCGTTGGCCGGTCTCTCGAAAGTGGACTACATCCTCGTCACGCACGGACATCGCGATCACATCGGCGAGGCAGCGGAGATTGCGAAAGCGACGCGCGCGACGCTGATCTGCAATCCGGAATTGGCCGCCGGCATGGTGAGACTGGCCGGCTTTCCGAAAGAGCAGGCCTCGACCGACGCCATCATGGGAATCGGCGGCGAGATCGAGATCGCCGATGGCGAAGTGACGGTGGCGATGACCTCGGCCGTTCATTCGAGCAGCGTTTTCAATCCCAACGCCGGCGCCAACGAAGCCGACCGCGCGTACGGCGGCAATCCCGCCGGCTTCGTCGTCATCATCAAAAATGGACCGGCGATCTATCACACCGGCGATACCGCCTACTTCAAGGACATGGAGACGATTGGAGAGACTTACGCGATCGATCTTGCGCTGCTCAACATCGGTGGACATTACGGCATGGAGCCGAAGATGGCGGCGCGAGCTGCGCAATCGGTACGCGCGAGACTGGCCGTGCCCCATCACTTCGCCACCGCCCCCGGCATGACGCAAACGTCGGATGTCTTTGCCTCCGCGCTGAAGAAAATGAAGATCGCGTTCCATGAGATGAAGCCCGGCGACACGCTCACGTACCGCGGCAAGCAGTTGTTGCCGCCGCCAGCCAAGGCGAAGTAAGTACGAAGGGATGACGTACGAGGATCATTTTTCCGGGCACGCGCATGCGTACGCCCGGCACCGCCCGCGCTATCCGGACGAGCTCTTCTCATGGCTCGCCAGCCAGAGCCCGGAACGCGCGCTTGCCTGGGATGCGGGTACAGGCAACGGTCAGGTGGCCATCGCGGTCGCGGAACTTTTCGAGCGCGTCGTGGCCACCGATGCCAGCGCGGATCAGTTGGCGCACGCGATCGAACATCCGCGCGTCGAGTATCGGAACGAATCGGCGGACCACGGATCATTGAACTCTGCGTCCGTCGATCTGATTACGGCGGGAGCGGCGGCGCACTGGTTCGAGCTCGACGGCTTCTATCGCGAGGCGCAGCGCGTGGGAAAGAGTGGCGCCGTCATCGCTCTCTTTTCGTACGGACCTCGCGACTTCGCCGACGCCTATGAACGGCTCTTCGACGATCCCATCGTGCATCATTTTCAGGAGAACGTGCTGGCCGGCTTCTGGCCCGAGCGGATCCAACTCGTCCACGACCGGTACACGACGATCCACTTTCCCTTCGAAGAAATCGCCGCGCCAACGTTCACGATGACCGCCGACTGGAACCTGCACGAGCTGATCGCGTTCCTCGATACCTGGTCCGCGTCGCAACGCTACTTTCAGGAGCGAGGAGCACAGGCAACCGATGCAATCGCGCCAGAGCTGAAACGCACCTGGAGCGATCCGGCCAACCGGCGCCATTTCGAATGTCCGTTGTTCGTACGCGCAGGACGGGTGTAGACCCTCTCGACGCAATAGAAAGCCGCCGGAGGCGGCGGTAGTCAATAAAGGCATAACACGCCACCCTCCGTCATCCTGAGCGGGCGAATGGCGAGAGCGCCACAGGTGAGGTTGATAGCAAACCCTTGCGTTCTGCCACGAGGCGACCCCTCATCCGCCTTCGGCACCTTCTCCCCTCTGCGGAGGGGAGAAGGCTACCTGATCTCACGCAGCGTTGAATTGAGTAGCCTTCTCCCCTCCATGAGGGGAGAAGGTGCCGAAGGCGGATGAGGGGAGGGTTCTCGCGATGCATGTCATTAGAGGCCGCGTAGACGGCGAAGGATCTCAAGATGCGCAACCTGTGGTCCAGGCCATGTTTAGCGCATTTTGAGATTCGTCGCCGGCGCGCAGAGAATCTCGACGCTACACTTGTCAGAATGATCAATTCGAGAAGCACACCGGCAAAAGCAACACGCCGCTACCGGGCGCGCATCAAGGGCCGACCGAGTGGCCATGCGCTCGTGAAGCTGCTGCGGGACTCGCCGCTTCATGATCTCGAGTTCGAACGAACAAGCGTGCGTAGCCGCATCCGCCCCGTCAAGCTGTGATGGCACCCGCCCTCCGTTGCGAGCGGCATCGCCGCGCCGGTGTAGGATCAGCACACCAGCGGAGGTCCGGATTTCCAGATCACGAATCAATTCGCGCGAGGCGTATCGCGGTCTGCGGCTGCGCTGCATCGCCGTCTTCGCGCTCATCTTCGTTGCAGGCAGTGCCCTGGCGCTCGACCCCGCGCGCGCACTGACGCAGTCGCGGCTTTCAGTCTGGACGAGTGACACCGGGCTTCCGCAGAACACGATCGACGCGATCGTGCAGACCAGAGACGGGTATCTCTGGATGGGAACCGAGGAAGGGCTGGTGCGGTTCGACGGCGTGCGGTTCGTGGTGAGCGATCGACAGAACGCGCCCGGGCTGCGCAGTTCGTTCATCTCATCTCTTTTCGAGACGGCTGACGGGACGTTGTGGATCGGCACGTACGGCGGCGGACTGTCGCGATTGCGGAATGGACGGATCGAGGCTTTCCATCCGGAGCTGTTGGGATCGGATCGGATCCGCGAGATGCACACGACTGCGGACGGAACGCTCTTTGTGGCAACGGCAGGCGGCGGTCTCCTCCGGATCGAGGGCGAGAAGGTAACGCGCCTGACGACTGTCAATGGTCTTCCGAGCGATCGGATCTGGGCGCTGGAAGACGACGGCAATGGCGGCTTTTGGGTGGCCACGCATGGTGGAGGAGTCGTTCGCTGGCGCAACTCGCGCGTGCAGCAGCGGCTTTCGATGCGCGAAGGTCTTCCCAGCGATCTTGCGCGCACGCTTCTGCGCGATCGGGATGGCACGCTGTGGATCGGAACGGACGGCGGTGGGCTTGCCGCGTGGCGTGGCGGTTCCATCGTGCGCATCCTGACGACGCGCGACGGGCTGCCGAGCAACCACATCCGCTCCTTGCAGCGCGACCGGGACGGAAGTCTCTGGATCGGAACCGACGGCGGCCTTGCGCGCTGGCGCGGAGCTCGGGCGGACGTTCTCGGAGTCGCCCAAGGTCTCCCCAGCCCCATCGTGCGAGCGCTGGCCGAGGATCGAGAGGGATCGCTGTGGGTGGGGACGACGGGTGGACTGGTGCGCCTCAGCGATACGCGATTTCTCTCGTTCACGCGAAAGGAGGGACTACCGGTCGATGGGATCCGCGCGACCCTCGAAGACCGCAACGGCCGCATCTGGTTGGGGACAGAAGGAGGAGGACTCTGCAAAGTCCTCCCTGCGCCGGTGCAGTGCCTCACGACGATCGATGGACTGCCGCACGACACGGTCTACGCGCTGGCCGAGAGTGGCGACGGAAGCTTGTGGGTCGGAACGGACGGCGGCGGAGTGGTTCGTTTCCGCGACGGGAAGTTCGTGGAGAGAATCGACGCGCAAGGTGCAGGACTGCCGAACAATCGCGTGCGCGCGATCGTCGAGAACGCGGACGGAGGTCTATGGATCAGCACGACCGCGGGACTGGCGCTGGTTCGCGACGGACGGACGTGGCCAGTCAAAGAGCTCGAGGATCGGCAACTCCGGCCTCTCCTGGCATTGCCGGATGGGAGCCTGCTCATCGGCACGGACGGCGCGGGACTCTGGCGCGTGAGCGAGTTAGGTGCGCGGGCGACGCAAATTGCTGATCAGGGGCGAGGTCTCGAGAGCGACCGCGTGTTCAGCCTGGCGGCAGACGCGGATGGCGGAGGGGTGTGGATCGGAACTTCGGGCGGTGGCCTGGGGCGTCTCGACCTCGCGAATGGCTCCGTGCGATCGCTCACGCGGCGCGATGGGTTGTACGACGACGTCGTCTTTCAGGTGGTGGATCAGGGCCCGGGATCCGACCTTTGGCTCACGAGCAACCGCGGGCTCTATCGAGTGGCGCGCGATCGGGTGCTGGCCGCGATGAAGGGAAATGCCAGCGATCTTTCCGGAACGGTGTATGGCACCACGGACGGGATGCCGTCCGCGGAGTGCAACGCGGCATTTCCCGGTGCGATCCGCGCGCGGGACGGACGCTTCTGGATTGCAACGGCCCGCGGCGTGGCCGTGATCGATCCGCTCGCGAGCGCGCGCAACACGGTCCCGCCTCCCGTACACGTCGAGGACGTTCTCATCGACGGGAGCAAAGCGCCGGAAGGTCCGTTGCGCGTTCCTCCCGGTACACAACGCCTCGAATTGCGCTACACCGCCATCAGCCTTCGCGCGCCCGAGCGCGTGACCTTCCGCTACATGCTCGAAGGCTACGACCGCGATTGGGTCGATGCGGGCGCGGATCGAATCGCGCACTACACCAAGCTCGCTCCGGGTGATTACACGTTCCGCGTGACGGCCTCGAATGAAGATGGCGTGCGGAGCAACGGCGAAGCGCGGCTTGGCGTCACCGTCGACCCGCGATGGTTCGAGACCTGGTGGGCGCGCCTTCTGGCCATCGCGCTCATCGCCGCCGCGGTATGGGGAGCGGTGCAACTGCGCCTCGCGGCACTGCGCGCACGCAAGAACGAAGAGCTGGCGCGCGCGTACGAAGACGTGCGGCGCATCGCGGCCGAGCTCGAGGACACGAACCGGCAGCTCGCCGTAGCCAACGTGCGCTTTCGCGCGCTGTCGTATATCGATGGACTGACCGGTGTCGCGAACCGCCGCCGCTTCGACGAGGCGCTCGAAGAGGCATGCCTGACCGCCAGCCAGCAACGCGAGCCTGTGTCGCTCGTGCTGATCGACCTCGATCATTTCAAGCGACTCAATGACGCGCAGGGACATCAGGACGGTGACGAGGCATTGCGGTCAGTGGCCGCGCTTCTCGCCGAGCGCACCGAGACAAGCGGCGGTCTCGCCGCGCGCTTCGGCGGCGAAGAGTTCGCATGGCTGCTCCCGGGCCTGTCCCTCGACGACGCGAAAGCGGAAGCCGAAGCGTTCCGCATCATCGTGCGCGAGACCGCCATTCATCACGCAGGCGTCGAGCACGGCATCGTCACCGCCAGCCTCGGCGTCTCCGGCACCGACGGAACAACCGCCGCTACGACTGCAGTCACGCCACAAGCCCTCGTCGCCGCCGCCGATGCCGCCCTCTATCGCGCCAAATCAGCCGGCCGCGACCGAGTGGAGATCGAGCCGATGGAGTCCGCGGCGCGGGCGTAGGGTCCGATCAACGTCGTGCAATCTGCAACCGTAAGTTGCAAATTGCACGAACAACACTTATCTCACGTCTTTCGAGTCGTTTCCACGGATGTCGACCGCGCAGGTACGATGACACTCGCCTCATTGACTGCGTGTGAGCGCGATGTCATTCCTCAGGCTGGATCCAAGCGATTCCGTCCACCTCATTGAAGTGCTGATCGAAAGAGAGCAGATCGGCGCCCGACTCCATTGCGTGCGCTGCGATCCAGATGTCATTGGTCGGCAGCGGCCGGCCCTTGCGGCGAAGAGACGCTGCAATCCGGCCAAAGCGATCCGCCGTCACCAGCGTCACCGGCAATAAGGCGACATAAGGGCTGGCCAGAAAATCTTCCAACTCTTCGCTGTTTGTTTCGAACCGGGTTCCGTTGCGAAAACCGAAAAGCAGTTCGCCGGCGACGACCGTTGAAACCAGAACCTGCTCGGCCCGGCGCACTCGCGCGGCTACGCCTTTGTGTCCGCGAAACAGCGCCGTGTAGGCGTTGGTATCGAGCAAGACCTTCACTTCCAGAGAGCCTCATCGACGGTCTCGCAGGGAGAAATGCTCTCGAGGAGACGTTTCTCATCCACTGAAGACCAGCGGCCCATGAACCGATTGAGAGCGTCGCCGACCGCGGCTGGCGCGGGACCTGGATCGAGGAGTCCGGCTCCGCGGCGCATCAGCAGAAGAGCGGCCTTATTGAGGGAAACCCGCTCGCGCCTGGCGAGCTCCTTGATCATGCGCGCCAGTTCTTTGTCGAAGCCTCGGAGCGAGAGTTGGTCCATGAAGTAGTCTCGAAGTGAGTCATCCGGCGACTCACCTCGACTCATGCTACGCGGCAGGTCAGGCCCGGTCAACAATCGGGTGACATCATTGCCTGCGGCAAGTGGCGTCAATGGCCTCCTCCACGCGCTGAGACCTGTGAGCTGTACAGATGTGAGCTCCACATCTGTACAGCTCCGAGCCCTCTACTCCTTCAAGAAGTCGACAATGCCGTAGGCCATGTAGTAGCGGGCGGCGAACTCCTGGTAGAACTGGTTGGCGATGTCGGCGTCGTGGATGATGAGGGTGTTTTCGTCGTTGGTGTCTTCGCCGTTGGCGCTCCAGTTCATGGAGCCGGTGACGACGAAGGGGTCGCTCTCGGTGTCGTGGTCGACGATCATGTATTTGTGGTGGAGCAGTTTGTCTTCACCATCGAAACCGACCAGCGCTTTGTTGTTCCACTTGTTGCTCTGGTCGGGAGTGCCGTCGACACCGGTCATGTCGAGCGAGGCGGACCAGTACTGGTTCCAGAAGCCGCTATCCATGACGCCCTGCAGCGTGAATCCGGTCAGGGTGCCGGTGGACTCGGTCGTCGAGCCTTCCCACTTCAACTTGAGGTTGTCCGTCAGCGTCTGATCGGAGAAGGCGTAGATGCAGAAGTGCGCGGATTCATCGGCATCTTCATCGACCGCTTCATTGACGCGCGCGAGCGCGCCCTCGGACGGGGAGAAGTGGACTTCGACGAGTTTTCCTCCGACGTAGACCTGATGCGTGGTGTTGTCAGCTTTCCTGCCGTGGAAGTTCGAGTCCTCGATGTCGGGCGTATCGGTGCTGCTCCCCCACATCTCTTCGAACTCACCGGTGTACTCGGCGGCGAGGTCGGCCGAACGGATCTCGATGCCGTGGTTCGAATGGCCGGAGCGGATGTTGGCGGTGCGGTTCGCTTCCGAGCCGAATGTGTCGTTGATCGTGAAGTTCCAGCTTCCGGTCCAGACCCACGTGCCGTCGACAACGACGAACTTGTTGTGCATCTGATCGCCCCAGGAGTAGTAGTTGTTCAAGCCTCCGGAGGTGTCCTTCAGCTCGCCGTCGGCGAGGAGATAGCCGCTCTTTGTGGCCGTACCGACCTTCACCGTCACCGAGGGAAGATCGCTCGGCGAAGAAGGAAGACCGTTGTTCGTGCGGTACGTGGAGTCTTCGACGGCGAAGATCGCGGAGTCGGCGAAGATGTGCCCGTCGTCGGACGTGTTGAGCGTGTTGTCGGCGCCGCGAAGGATCTTCTCGTAGTAGACGCGGGCCTGCTTGTAGCTGGCATCCTCGGATGTGTCTTCGTTGAGCGGATCCTTGGCGTCGGCGATGATGCGCACCTGCACACCGTTGTCCGCGCGGTCGATCAACTCGTTGACGACGTCGGGCAGCTCGAGCTCATACGTGGCCAGATCGATCGTCGCCGTGGCCGTGGCGATGCGCTCCGTGAGCTTGTCTTCGAGATTCACGTTGTAGTTCGCTTCGTTTCCCGTCGTGGCGCCGGCGGGAATCGCCTGACGGTTGAAGTAGACGTTGATCGCGCCGTCCGCCGTCGAGACGTTGTTGATCTCCTCGGCCGCACCTTCGTCGGTGAGATCGTCGTGATCGTTGTCGATGAGATCGGTCAACGATCCCGGCGAGTCCGACGACTCCGGATCGGGATCGGCGGTCAGCCACGTGCTGGAGATCGAGCTCCATGCCGTTTCGAACGCCGCGTCGAAGGCTGTGGCCAGGGGCTGGTTGCGGATGTAGAGCGTGTTCTCGTCGCTCAACGTGTTGCCTGACAGCGTGAAGTTCTGCGAGCCGAGTACGACCGTGGTGCCGTCGACCGAAAACGCCTTGATGTGCTCCGTGCCGCCCCAGTTTTCGACCTTCACGGAAACTCCGTAGGTGCGCAGATCTTCGTGCAGGCTGTATTCGTTGTGGGCCGAGGCAGCGTCGAGAATGATGCGAATGGTCACGCTGCGATCCTTGGCAGCCTTGAGCGCGTCGACGATGGTCTCGCTGGTGAGGAAGAACGTGCGCATGTTGATCGTGGACGCAGCGTCGTCGATGGCGCGGACCATCGCGTTCGTCTCGGCGTCATCGGTCGGCGCGAAGTAGCTCTCCATGACCGTGCCGTCGGCGAAGGTCGACAGCACGTGCGTTGTGTTGTCGGTCTTGTCATCGTGGAAATCGCCGCCGTACATCTCCTCGAACTCGTCGGTGTAGATATCGGCGAGAGCGGTGGAGTCGATGAGGATGGCCAGGTCGGAGTAGTACTCGGCCTCGATCTCCGGGCGGGAGATGTTCGTCGAACCGGTCCAGACCCAGCGACCGTCGATGACGAAGAACTTGTTGTGCATGATGCGATCGTCGTCGTCATGAATGACGGTGCCGATGAGTCCGACCACGGTGGCGGTGGCGCGATACGGGTAGAACCCGCCCTCGTACGCATCGACGACGCCGCGCACGGTCACGCTGCGGTTCTGCGCGGCTTCGAGCGCGGCGATGATCTCTTCATTTCCGTTGAACCCGTACACAGCGAAATCGATCGATGTCGTGGCGTTGTCGATGGCATTGATGAGCGCGTTGGCCATCGTCTTCGGGCCGTAGTCCGGCATCGTCGTGTTGAGGTGATCGGTGAAGTAGAGCGTGTACCAGTCGTCTGAGGTCCCGACGCTGACGGCGAAGTTCATCGCCTTCGGCGTCCCGAGCCCGATGGAGTAACTGGTGGTGGCGGTGTGCCAGTTCCCCGAGAGCGTGCCGGAGAGACTCACGTTCGTACGGCTCATCGTGGCGCGATTCGTGGTCGACCCGGCGAACCACGCTCCGCTCTGGTTGGCAGTGTCGATGACGTTGCTGCTGCCATCGCGCAACACGAGTTGCTCACCGCCGTCCCCGGCCGCACCGGTGTAGATCTTGTCGGCGGTGATGCCGGGCACCGAGGTGTCGTCGGTGCGCTCCAGCAGGTAGTAACTGTAGGCACCGATCGACCCGCTGAGCGTGATGTTAGGAGTGCCGTCCGCGGCCGTCAGCGTCCAGCTCGTGAGGCTGATGGAACTGCCGGTCGTGTTGTACAGCTCGATCCATTCATTCGCCGAGCTGGTGCTGGTTCCCATCCATGCGACTTCCGAGATCACGATGTCACCGGGCGACGCAGCACGGAGGGAAAGGGTGAAAAGGAGGGTAGAGGTCAGACACACGAGGAGCGTGATACTCCGACGAAACTGCATACAGATCTCCTTCGGATACGCCGTCCGCTTTAAAAAGTATGGAAATGTGGCCTGTCAAGTTACGTCTACCAGACGTAGAGACGGAATATTTCCAAAAAGGATGAGGCCGGCTCGTGACGCCGCCGAGCCTGTCCCTCCGCGGCCTCGTCGCGGATACGATCGAGCCTGCCGAAGTTCCACAATTGCGATCGAGGGATGGATTCGTCGACGAGGCACCGCAGAACTTCGCGGTGGAGACGGCGGACATCGAATTGCGAGGCCGGTGTCGCGAGGCGTGCAGGAGAGGAGCCCCCCTGCACGCCGGCACGTCCCTTACTTCTGCTTCTTCTTCGCCTCGGCCTGGCGCTTGTTCACGCCCGGCGCGAGATGCCAGGTCACGCGGCCCACTTCCACCCCTTCATGGAGCTGGCGCACCGCGATCTCATAGGCGCGGCCGCGGGCGTTTTTCGGGATGTGCACGAGCAGCCGCAGCTCGTTGCGGGCCTTGGCCGGGAAGGTCAACTTGCGCGACTTGCTCCGTCCGGCCGCGTTGACCGGCACGCGTCCGCGGCTGGCTTTGGCCAGCACCTTCGCCGCAGGCGTCAGCACCTGCGCCCGCTCGAGGAACTCGACCGGCGCATCGAACAGCACCTTCGCCCCCTCCGGCAGTCTCGCGATGACCTCGAGCTGCATCACCCGCGCTTTGTCCGGCGCGCCCGGCGCCAGGAACGGCAGGGCGATGAAGTCCTTCGGCACGTCGGGTTCGGGCGAGGGCGACGGCTCGTTGTCGACCACGTTGAAGTTCCGCCAGGTGACATTGTTGTTGTCGCGGATGAAGCGCTGGAAGTTGTCCCAGTTCAGCAGATCGCCCGGCGACGGCGCCGGATCGTTGGCCGTGCCGATGATGCCCACCAGGCAGTAGTGTCCGACCGCCGGAATGTTCGCCGCCGCCCAGGTGATGGCGTTCGACACCGTCAGCACCGAGCCGGTCGGCACGGAGGGGATGTTCACCGATCCGACCAGCGTCCACAGATTCGGCGTGACCAGCGTCGAGACCGGCGACCAGTAGACCGTGACCGTGACGTTCGTCGCCGCCGCGCCGCCCTGATTGAGCACGCGCACGTAGATGAAGTTCGGCTGGCCCGCCTCGACGATGTAGCCGAGGGTGGAGCTGTTCTCGGTACCGCTGCCGGCACCGAATTCCGCCTGCGGATTGGCCACAGCGGTGGGACGGACGATGATGTCCGGGCTGGCCGAGATCGAGCCGGCGTGCGGCTCGCCGCTGTCGCCGACGAAGTCGCGGATGTAGACGTCGGGGGCGATGTTGAGAATGTTGTCGGTGATGGTGCGGAGGTTCGGCATCACCCCCATGGCCGTCACTTCCGCCGCCGAGGGAGGCGTGCCGTTGGCCGGGTTGCGGAGAATCGCGCGGAGCTGCTTCGGATTGAAGCGGAAGCCGTGCGCATCCTGGTTCATCGCCTGCACCGCCAGCGCGGCGCCGGTGATGATCGGCGAGGCGCCGGACGTGCCGCCGAACGAGCTGGTGTATAGGTTCGTCGCGCCGGCGTTGTTCGACCCGCAGGTCTCGATGTTCTGTCCCCAGGCGTAGCAGTCGATGCGCGCACCGTGCGGTCCGTACGCGAGCCGGGTATGCGGCGCGGCCGACGACGCCGCGGTGACGATGATCGCTCCGCTGTCGCGGAAGTCGGGCGAGCCGGGGTTGAAGATCTGGCGGCCGAACGGATCGACCCACGTGTCCATGGCCATCGGCGGTGCGGAGCCGTTGTTCGTGCCGTTGCCGCCCGCTTCGACGACCACGATTCCGAGGGCCGTCGCCAGGCGCAGCGCGTCGAACTCGGCGTCGTACGTTTCGATCGGTCCGAGCAGCAGGCCCGGCCATTCCGCCCACACCTGCGCCTCGATCAGCAGCACGTCGCCGAACGAGAGGTTGGCGATGGCAGTGATGATGGCTTCCACGCGCGTGCTGCCGTTGTACGACACGACGTCGACGTCGACGTTCGGCACGATGCCGACGCAGCCGAGGGTGTTGTCCGACGCGCATACTTCGCCGAGGACGGCCGTGCCGTGATGCCGCGACGAGTCGAGCAGGACGCCGCCGACCATCGACGCGCCGTGCGCGACCAGGTCCTCATGGTTGAGTGTCCAGCCCTGCTCGAGATCGATGAACTTCAGGCCCGCGCCGTCGCCGCCGGAGAAGCCCCACGCGTACTCGGCGTCGATGCCATCGGGCGACGGATCGAGATAGCCCTGGCTGGCCGAGCGCGGATCGTTCGCGGCGTTGACCAGCGGGTCGGGGGCGGGACGGTCGACGTAGGCGAGCTCGACGTCGGGTAGCGACATCAGCTCCCTGGCCATCGCCTCTGGATCGGCTCCCGGCGGGACGTCGATGTAGACGTAGGCCTGCAGGTTCGCCGGCCGGTAGGTCGGGTCGATCTGCATGGCCCGCTGCTGAAGCTCCTGCACGCGCTTCGGCTCCCGGATGGCGCGCTGCATCGGCAGTTTCCCGAACTTCACGCCGAGACGGGAGAGGGGGAGGACGTTGGTTTTTTCCAGGAACTCCGCGACGTTCGCATCGGGCGGGATGTCGACGCCGCTCCGCAGTTTCACCACAACGCGCGCGCGCTCGTTGCCGCGCACCGGTACCTTGATCACTTTTTTCGTGGCCATGACATCTCCTTACGAAAGGAGTAGTGACCGAAGGGCGCCGATCGTTACAACGCGTGGCGCATAGTCAATTAGGACAAGTGGTGATCAATCGGGCCGGCGGGATTGCGGAGTTACAGGTGCGCTGATCGGCGGTCATCACTCCGCTTATGGAGCGCGGCAGCCGCAGCTGCCGCTTTCGTATGTCGCCGCGATTGTCGTCCTGAGCCATGATCGCCTTCAGGATGTCGCGTTCGAACTCCGAGGTCGGATTCCGGAGGCTCATCGCCACTTCGACGATCGTTGCCTCGTCGCGAAAGTAGTAATCGACGCAGAACTTGTTCGTTCCGCAGATTGTCTGCTCGGCTAGATCGGTGCCGAAAAGTCGACGTAGCTCGGCAACGCAGCTCGTCCATTGAACACCGCCGTCGCCTTGTCGCCCGCGCATTGATCCTAGAGCCGTACCATCGATGCCAGAAATTCGCGCATCGATCCCAGAGGCGTCTACCATCGATGCCAGTAAAACGATCAGGGCACGTGCGTTCGCTTCGTTTCCGGTTAGAACGCCGGTCTGTCACGCCGGAGGTCGCGGGTTCCAGGCCCGTCGGCCCCGCCAATCTAAAGCACACATGCGCCGCGACTTCGCGGCGCTTCGTGTTTTCGGAGGGTTGAAAAGAAAATTGGAGACTCGCAAAGTCACTCGCAAAGTCGCCAATTTCGCGAGCGGAATTCTGCGCGGACCCGCGACCAGACACACGAAATGTTTCCGGGTTTGGCGCGAATGTTCCACGGAAAAAACGTGTCACAAGCGCACTTAAAAGCGAGCGCGAAGCGCGGGCGCGACCGGGGCGAGGGTGAGAGAAGCGGCGGGCTTGCATGGTGCAGTGATGCCGGAGCGAAAGGCGGCGGGCGTTAGCTGGCGAGAGGTAGCGTGTCGTCACAGATGCGGCCGTGGTCGGAGCCGAAAAGATCGGCGGCGGCGACGGAGGCAACGTCCACATTCGGGCGCGCCCATCCGAGGACGAGATCTCGCATCAAGTCCGGCTCCATCTTGAAGTAGTGCCGGTTAACCGTGGCTACGCTCGTATCGCCCATCATCTGCACGGCGGCGAGCAAGTGAGCCGGAGTCTTGCCGCGCTGCGCGATGTGAGACGCGCCGGTGTGGCGGAAGTTGAAGAACATCCGCTTTTTGCCTTCGAGGTCGTAGCCGAGCATGCGGCTGGCGATCGTCATCAGGCGCTCCCACTGCTTGCGGATGTCCACGAATGGCCGGCCAGTTTCAGGGTTGAAGTGGATCGGCGCGTTACCTGGGTTCGCCGGCCGGATGGAGAGCAAGTATTCGACGAGCTCCTCGGCGAGCGGCCCTTCCGCTTTGATGCCCTTGTTGACGTTCTTGTGTTGGTCGAGCTTGTACCAGCCGGTAAGCGTCTGCGGGTCGAGCGAGACTTCATCCCAACGGAGATGCAGATTGCAGTCCGGCCGCATCATCGTGTAGTAGCCGATGAGGCAGTAGCCGCGGAGAGGAACGACGGACGGCGAGCGAAGGCCGCGGTTTTTCTTCTCCGTCGCCACCTTCGCATTCCACGCCGCTTGGTCAGCTTCGTAGACGTTGATGGCTGCGCCCGTGATGACGCCGAGCTCGTGACGGGTCCACGGCTGAGGGTCGCCGTTTTGCGGCGCTTCCGGAAGGATGATTCCCTCAAGCTGGTGCGATTTGATGATGCGTTCGGCCTTCGCGCGCTTCAGCATCGCGAGCAGGATGGTTGCGTAGTGGCGGCGCGTCTGCGCGCTTAATCCGTTGAACTGCTGTAGGAGCGCGTTATAGAGGTCGTAGTCGATGGTGGCGACATCACGGTCTGCGCCGAGGAACGCCTCTATCTTGTCGATGCGGTAACGCTCGCGCTCGTAGCCCTTCTTGTGTTCGATCATGTGCTCCCGATAGTTGGCAACGACCTTTCGGAAGGGCACCTCGTTCGCCTTGGCGATCTTCGTGGCGACCACGCCGACGACGAGCGCGTCAAGCCGCTCTTCCTCGGCGATTTTGATCCGGACCGCTTCCGCTTTCGAGAGCGAACGATTGCGCGGATGCGGCGAGATGCGCTTAACGCGGATGTCGATCGGCTCGGCTACCACCGTATCGAGCGGCAGCCGGAGGCGCTGCGCGCGCTTCGCGCGGTACGGCGGGCACTGGTCGCATGGGCAATGCGCCGGGTGCGTGATGGGAGGCTCGAGCCAAAGTTTCCCGAGCTTGCCGGATACCCAATTCGGCTCTTCCTTATATGACACGCGAGCTCCCCTCACCCGCCGCGCGCGGCCGGCCGCCGATGATGAGGGCTTCGGCGGCGGGCCGCTCTTGGGTCACGCCGTGATGGAGGCGAAAACGGCGCGGCGCGGCGGAGGTGAAAGGGAGGGCGCTGCGGTCCGATCCGGTGAGGAGTGATCTGCGCTTGCTCATCATTCACCTGTCAAGAGAAATTATAAGTTATCGTTCGCAGTAACACAAGTGTTATTCTTTGCCGGAAGTCACGCGAGCGAAGGATGAGCGGAAAGGGATCGCGCGAGGATGGGCGGATACTCCGGTTGATGACGACAAAGCGATCAGCATCGAGGGAGATCACCTTCGCGCAAGCGTTCGGCGAGCGGTTGCGCGCAGCGCGCGACCGGCGCGAGCTGACGCAGAAGCAGCTCGCGGACGAAGTAGGCATGCACCCGCCGCGCATATCGGGCTACGAGAACGGAGAAGCGCTGCCGGAGCTGGAAGCGGCGGCGAAGTTGGCCGCGGCGCTGGACGTGAGTTTGGACGAGTTGGTGCTAGGCCGTCCGAGGGAAGCGCCCGACGAACCACGTAACGCGCGATTGCGTGCGAGCGTGCGTGAGCTTGAGGAGCTGCGGGACCGGAGCTCGATCGACGCCACGGTGATGCTGATCGACGGGCTTGTCGCGCTGCATCGTCACGACGAATTCGAGGCGCGCCGGTCGAAGCGGCGGAAGGGGTAGGCGGGGTCGGGCGGGTGGCGCGTGATGTCCGCCGAACAGCCAGACGGAGCAGCCGTCGCATAACTGCACCCCTCTGCGTGCCACCGGCAGGGGTCAAGCCGGTCCGGGCGGTGGAGGGCTTGACGCCTGCCGGTGGCGCGCTATCACGTTGAATGCGACGGCTGATTCGGCGTCCATCGGAGCGCTGGTGTTGGGCGGTGGAAGGCGATGCTCCAGAGGCCAGAGCACGTCGCGCTCCGTCGGCCGTCGCTACAAAGCTTCCATCGTGTCGTCCGTCGCCGTTGTCAAGTCGGTGTGGCGGGGGTGACTTGACA
>JALYJW010000120.1 GCA_030775085.1 Acidobacteriota bacterium
CCTCTCCCCTCCGGGGAGAGGGCTAGGGTGAGGGGCGGCTCTCGCATCAAGCTACTTGTCGCGCAACGCATCGACCTTCTTTTGCATCTGTTCGCAGGGCGAGCCGCCGCTGCTGACGGCGCTGCGCTCCCATGAGCCGTACATCGGATTCGGCACGATGAACCAGGTTTGGCCCCACCAGGCTCTGACGCTGTCGACGAGGGCCGTCCGTTCCGCGACGGTCTTGTCGTGCGCGGTTACGAAGTCGTTGAGGTCATCGCCGATGAGCAGGAGAATCCGATAGGACGCGGCTACGTGAGCGCGACGAGGCGACTTGTCGCTCGTGGTCCAACCGTTCATGCCCTTCATCAGGAGCGTCTTCACGTTCGGATCGAAGGGAAATCCGAGTCGCTCCAGATTGCGCCGCGTGCCCGGCTCTTCATCGAGATCGCGGTTGGTGATGTAGAACGGGGTCACACCTTTCGATTTCGCGTAAGCGAGAAAATCCGCCGCGCCGGGGATGGCGAGAGCGGCGCCTTCCGCGGTCCAGGACTTCCACAACTTCGAGTCGTACGTCTTGTGTGCGCGGATGGCGCGCGCTTCGAACGCCGTGTTGTCGAGGACTGTCTCGTCGAGATCGAGGATCACGGCCGGCGGTTGCGTGGGGTCGTTCGACGTCTCCTCGAGCGCACCCTTGGCGAATGGATTGGCCAGTGCCACGTCGAGCCCACCGTGCGCTGCGGCGAATGTCTGCAGCGCTGCGGCGCGATACTCGGCGGAGGTCTGCACCCACAGTGTGGCGTTGAGGAGCGAATGGCCCGGATCGCACGGCGCGGGAGCGACTTCAGCCACGGTTGGCGTCATCGGTGCGGGGACGGGTGTTGCCGCCGGTGTCGTTGCCGTAGCACAAGCGAATGAAGCGAATGTGAAGAAGAGGAGAAGTGCGCGTTTCATCGTGTCTCCCAAGTAAAACGGCCACCCGTTGCCGGGTGGCCGTTCGTTTACCACGATTGATGAAAGATTAGAAGCTGACGCGCAGTCCGAGGCGTCCCTGCCAGCGCGACGCGATGTTGGCCGTCGAGTACTGGTTGCCCGGGGTGAGGCGTCCCCCCGCCGTCTCGCGATACACGGGCAGGCCGGAGGTCGGGTCCTGACCCGAGTAGGTGACCGGCATGTACGTGTTGTTGATGACGAAGCGCTGAACACCGGAGTCTTCGTCGAACATGTTCATCACGTTCAGCACGTCGGCCTGGATCGAGACGCGCGTTCCGAACATTTCCGGCAGACCGATCTCGTAGTGGAAATCGAGCCGGCGCGTCCACGGCTGCTGGAGCGAGTTGCGCTCCGGTGCCGTACCCGTGCCCGCCTTCAAACCGACGGACTCGAGGAACGAGGTGAAGTTCGAGGTGGGAAGCGGGGTCTGGGTGACCGCCGAGGCGGTGTTGTTCGAGCGGCACGGGCCTGCCGCAGTCGGCGTACCGGCCGAGCTGGACGGGCAAAGGATCAGGTTCGACGGAATGAACAGCAGATCGTTGTTCGCCGAACCGTCGCGGTTCACGTCGCCGCCCATGAGGAGCGAGTACGGCTGCCCGGCCTGCGCGACGTAGAAGAGACCGAAGCCGTGAGTGAACGGGCCGGTGGCGAGGTTGTAGCTCGCCGAGACGTTGTAGCGATGCTTGACCTGGAACGTCGAGGTGGTCAGCTCCGGCTCGAAGATGTTGCCGTTACGAGTGATGAAGCCGAACTGCCAGTTCGAGCTCGCGGTGCTCGAGGTTCCTTCACCGACCGACTCCGCCTTCTGGTGCGCGTACGAGCCGCTGAGGTTCAGGTTGCCGAAGCGCTTGTCGAGCGTCAGGGTCTCGGTGCGCTCTTTGCCTTCCGTCGTGTTGGTCAGGAAGTACGCGTTGCCGATGGTGGAAGCGATCGACGCGTAGGTCTTGCGGCCGTCGAGCGGGCTCACACCCGTCTCGCGCTTGTTCACGTTCTGGTAGTACACGTCCTGCTGCGTCTGAGACCAGAGGACTTCGGCGCTGGCGCGGATGCCCCAGAAGAGCTCGCGGTCATAGCCGAGGGTGGCGCGCAGAACGCGCGGGAACTGGAAGTCGGGATCGGAGAGCGAGATGTCCTGCACCGCGCCGGCGCCGAGGTTGCGGGGCTGCGTGTTCGGATCAGGATTGAAGGCCGGGAGACAGGCCGCCGTATTGCAGCCGAGAGAAACCGTCTCGATGCCGGTACCGCCGTAGTTGTTGGAGATCCATACGAACGGCGTGCGGCCCTGGAAGACTCCGATGCCGCCGCGAAGCTGCTGCTTGCCGGCGCTGCCGATGTCCCAGTTGAAGCCGACGCGCGGCTCCCAGGTGATGCTCTCGCTCGGGATGTCCGAGGTGGAGAAGCCCAGTGCCGTCTCGACGGCCGGGTTGAAGGACGGCCTGGTGTCGAAGTGCGGCTTGTCGGCGCGCAGTCCGAGATTCAGAGTCACACCGTTGCCGATGCGCCACTGGTCATTCACGTAGAAGCTGTAGGTCGCGGCCTTGAACTCGGTCGGGCGTTTCGGATCCTGGCCGGTGGCGAAGCCGATGCGATAGATGTCCGGCGTGCCGGCCTGCAGCGCGGCCAGGTTCGCGAAGTGGTAGTAACCGTAGAAGTCTGAGATGAAGAGGTTGCTGAACTCGAAGAGCTCGTTGTGCGTACCGAAGACCAGGTTGTGATCGCCCCAGACGTACGTGAAGTCGTCGGTGAACTCGAGGATGGTCTGGTCCAGCGCGTTCGCTCCCGAGAACCGCTCGGTGCCGGCCTGGATCGTTCCAGCTCGCTCGCCGCCAGGACCGATCTCGACGGTCGGGAAGATGACCGGCGTGGAGCGCTGCTCGCGGATGGTCTGGTAACCGATGCGGCCTTCGTTGAAGGCGTTCGAGCTGAAGACGCTGTTCACCTGGGCCACGGTCGAGTTGGTCTTGCTGGGGAAGCTGTAGATGTTGGTCGGGAAGTAGAAGCGGGTGGCGTTGCGCGTGAAGCTCGAGGGCGCGTTGTCCTGCGTGGCGTCGACGTAGTTGTGCCGAAGCGTGACGTTGGTCGACGAGCCGATGTTGGCGTCGAGGCGCCCGAAAAGCAGCTTGCTCTCGGTGGCGAAAACGAGATCGCCCAGCGAGCCCACGTCGAGGCCGTAGCCCTGGAGGACGGCGGCGACAGCGGACGCGCTCGGCAACGCCGGGTTGTTGCTGGGGTTGTAGACGATTCCGGTCGAGCCGTCGGCCGACGTTCCGTTCGGATCGGCGCGATCGTTGGTCTCGCCGCTGATGAAGAAGAACAGCTTGTCGCGAACGATGCGTCCGCCGAAGCGTCCGCCGTACTGTTCTTGTTCGAACTCATTGACCTTCGTACCGAACGGTCCTTCGCCGACGTAGGACGGATCGCGCTTCGATCCGAACAGCGAGCCTTCCCAATCGTTCGTTCCGGAGCGGGTGACGGCATTGACGCCGCCGCCGGTGAAGCCGCTCTGGCGGACGTCATACGGCGAGATGAGGAGCTGCAACTGCTCGATGGCGTCGAGCGAGATCGGCTGCGTGCCGGCCTGTCCGCCCGGAGTGCCCGATGCTGCGAGACCGAACAGGTCGTTGTTCACGGCGCCGTCGATCTGGATGTTGTTGTAGCGGTTGTTGCGGCCTGCGACGAACATGAACGTTCCGTCGCCGGTGAGGCTCGTGTTGAAGTAAGGATTCGTGCGCGCGAAATCCTGGATCTGGCGGTTGACCGTGGGAAGCGATTCGATCTGCGCCTCCGAGACGGCCGACGTCGAGCCGGTGCGGTTCGGGTTGATGATCGCGTCAGCGCTGGCCGTGACGGTGATGGCCTCGCTCACGGTGCTCAGCGACATGTTCACCGGGATCTCGGCGGTGGCGCCGAGGGGAACGCTGACGCTCGTCACCTCGAACGGCCGGAATCCTTCCAGATTGGCCGAAATGCGGTACGGGCCGCCAACGCGGACGTTGGGGATGGTGTAGCGGCCATTCGCGCCGCTGACAGTGTCGTAGCGCGTTCCGGTGGGAACGTGTACGGCTTCCACGGTCACACCGGGCAGCGCTTCTCCGGATGCGGAGACAGTGCCGGCGATGTTGCCGGTGGTGGTTTGCGCATGGACCATCGGCGCAAGGGCCAATAGCGCAATGGCGATCACGAACAACAGTCGGTGGGGAGTACGCATGAATCCTCCTGATGTGCTGAAGCGAAATGTGGACGCGCGTCGTGCATTCGCGGCGCGCTTGTACGAACCTGATTTTGAACGCGTAGTTTAGACCACCCGGCGCAGAACGGGTAAAGATCGTGGCAAAAAAGCTGGCCGTTCAGAAACTCTTCAGGAACGCCTCGTTCGACGGAAACTTCTGGAGGCGCTCCAGGAGCATCTTCATGGCCGTCATCGGATCGGTTCCCGCCAACGCGCGCCGCAGCGTGATGATCTTCGTCAGCACCGTCGGCGGAAGCAGCTTTTCTTCCTTGCGCGTGCCGGTCTGGCCGATGTTCATGGCCGGGAAGATGCGCCGCTCGAAGAGGCCGCGATCGAGCACGATCTCCGTGTTGCCCGTGCCTTTGAACTCCTGAAAAATCACTTCGTCCATGCGCGAGCCGGTGTCGACCAGCGCCGTGGCGATGATCGTCAGCGAGCCCCAGTCCTCGGCATTGCGCGCCGCGCCGAAGAAGCGCCGCGGCTTCTCCATCGTGCGCGCGTCGATGCCGCCGGAGAGAATCTTTCCCGAGCCGCGCTGCTCATTGTTGTATGCGCGCGACATGCGCGTGATGGAGTCGCAGAGGATGACCACATCCTTCTTCGTCTCCACCAGACGGCGTGCGCGCTCCAGGATGATCTCGGCGAGATGAATGTGGTTTTCGGCCGTTTCATCCGAGCTCGAGGCCACCACTTCGCCTTTGGCCACCGAGCGCCGGAAGTCGGTGACTTCCTCGGGGCGCTCGTCGACGAGCAGCACGAACAGGTGGACTTCGGGATGATTGAGATTGAGGCCGTGGGCGATGTCTTTGAGGAGCGTCGTCTTGCCGGCTTTCGGCGGCGCGACCACCAGACAGCGCTGACCTTTGCCGATGGGCGAGAGCAGATCGAGTACGCGTGTGGTCAGACGCTCGGGCTCGGTCTCGAGCTTGAACATCTCGTTCGGATCGATCGAGATCAATTCAGAGAAAGGCCGGCGCGACTCGCGATACTCCTCGAGCGCCAATCCCTCGACGGTCTCCAGACCGACGAACTCGAGGCCGTTGCCCGTACGGCGCGCCGAGCCGGACAGGGCCAGTCCGGCCTGCAGATGGAGACGCTCGACGAACGTGCGTGGCACGATCGGGTCGCCCTGCTGCTGCACGTAGCCGTTGGCGGGATCGAGCAGGATGCCGGTGCCGTTCGGTTTGACGAACAGGACGCCGGACACGGGAACGAGCTCGCCCGGCGGCACGTCGATCGGAGCGGAGCTGCCTCCGTTCTCCTGACGTATCGGACGATCGCTGCCGCCTTCGCGGCCACGCCCTCGGCGCGAGCGTCGTCGCCGCCGGCCGGGCGCACTGGTGCCCGAGTAGGGCGGTATTGCTTCGTTTCCTGGTGACGGACCGTTGCCGTTGCCGTTGGGTTGCCCCTCGGCTCCGGCACCGTCCGTGCGGCGTCTGCGGCGACGCCGCTTACGCGGGGTGCGGTTGTCTGGTGTCATCGTTCAAGAACTCAAAAATGCCTTACTGAGCTTTTCACCTGTCCCGGAAGGCGACGACGTCATGGCGGAGGATCAAAAGTCTCAACGCCGCGCGGGATGCCTGACGCTAAAGTCGTCGCGCAAGGTGCAGAGGCAGTATGGGGGAAGTGGCTTTTGAAAATCAAGCGGCACGCTGAACGAGTCGGCGGCCGGCAGCCGGCAGTCGGCCGTAGACCCCTCACCCACGCGTCCTGAGGTTGGGGATTTTCTACTGCCGACCGCCGACTGCCGACCGCCGACTGATCCGTGCTAGCAACTGGCAACAACTCTGTGCCAGAATTGCCGCCTCAATCCCCAAACTGATGGGCCCTCACGTACATGTCTGAAAACATTCTCGTTGTCGAGTACGAGCCGCGTTACACCGACCGCGTCCGACAGGCGTTGGTGGGACAGCCGTTCACACCATCCTTTGCCAGAGACGGCGAGGAAGCGATCCGCGCTCTCGAAGGAGAGCACCCGCGCCTCATCGTTCTCTCTTCGGTCGTGCCGAAAGTCAGCACGACCGAGTTGATCCGGGCCATTCGCGGACGCAAGGCGTTGCAGGAAACGCCGATTCTTCTGACCGTGTCCGGATACAACGGGAAGAGTCCGAAGGCCGATGCGCAACGGGTCGGAGCCTCGGACATCCTGCCGAAGCCGTACTCCGAAACGGAGTTTCTCGGCAAAGTGCAGCAGATGCTCGGAATCCGCAGCGATGCTCCGGTGGCCGGATCGCAAATGACCTCCAACGAAATCTTCGGCGATCTCGTCGATGACGATAAGCCGGTGCGCCGGATGTCGACTTCGAAGGCCACAGGCGACGTCGACAAGATGCTCGCCGACACGCTTTCGGGAATGATGCCGCAGCGGAGAAGGGATACGTCTTCTGCTCCCACGCAATCGGGCGCGCAGGCCGTTCCGCAAACCGCCAGCGGTCCGCAATCCGCTCCGCCGGCCGCTCCGCAAGCAGCTCCGCCAGCGCCTCCGCCCGCGGCGGCGCAAGCATCTCCGCAGCCGCAGTCGGGCGCTGCGAAGCGTCCTGGGGATCTCGACAAGCGACTGCAGGACACGTTGTCGGGCCTCGAGAAAAACGCGCGCAAGAACACATCCGCGGGCACGACGCCCACTCCGCGTCCGCCCGCGCCGGCGATGCCCGGCAACGAGCCGAAGCCGATCGATCCGCGATTCAACACCGAGCGGATGGCCGCATATGTTCCCGATCGCGTTCCCGTCGCACAGCCGGTCTTCACGCCCGAGCCGCCGAAAGCGGATGTCTCGCGCGTCGATCTGTCGCGTCTCGATGACGAAGAAGTCGTCGACGGAACGAAGTTCGGTCAGTACGTATTGATCGAGAAGATCGCCACCGGCGGCATGGCCGAAGTCTGGAAAGCGCGCATGCGCGGCGTGGAAGGCTTCCAGAAAATCGTCGCCATCAAAAAGATCCTGCCGCACCTTTCGGACAATCAGGACTTCATCGAGATGTTCGTCGATGAAGCGAAGCTGGCCGCGCAGCTCAACCACAACAACATCATCCACATCTACGATCTCGGGAAAATCCAGAGCTCCTACTACATCGCCATGGAGTACATCGATGGCTTCGATCTGAAAGCCATCCTCCGTCGTGGCCAGGAGCGCGATCATCCGATGACCGTCGAGCTGGCGCTCTTCATCGCGTCGAAGCTCGCCTCGGCACTCGACTACGCGCATCGCAAGAAGGATTTCGAAGAGAAGGAGATGGGCCTCGTCCACCGCGACGTATCGCCGCAGAACGTGCTCGTCTCGCAGGAAGGCGACATCAAGCTCTGCGACTTCGGCATCGCCAAGGCAGCGTCGAAAGCCTCGCACACGCAGGCGGGCGCGCTCAAAGGCAAGCTGCAATACATGTCGCCCGAGCAGGCCTGGGGCCGTCACATCGACCGCCGCTCCGACATTTTCGCGCTGGCCACCGTGCTGTTCGAGATGCTCACGAACCGCAAGCTCTTCACCGGCGATAACGAGCTTTCGATTCTCGAGCAGGTGCGCGAGGCGCGCGTGCAGGCTCCGTCGCTCCACAATGACGAGGTCACTCAGGAAATCGACACGATCGTCATCAAGGCGCTGCAGAAGGATTCGGCCAATCGCTATCAGACCGCCGGTGAGATGGCCCGCGATCTCGACGCGGTTCTCTACAGCTTCCGTCCAACGCCCACCAGCGCCGACCTTGCCATCTACATGCACCGCCTCTCCAGTCCGGAGCAGGTGTTCGAAGAACCCACCACAGTGGTCGAGCCGCAACCGCCTCCGACGATCATCGCTCCGATTCCTGTGCCCATTCCGGTGGCAAAGCCGGCTGCGCCTGCGGTCGTGGCAACTCCGCACGCATCCGCTGAAGCACCGGCGCCCGCAGCGGAGTTCGGCGCCTACGGAGACATCCCGCAGCCAATCAAGCGCAAGTCGAGCACTGGTCTGATTGCAGCGGTCGTCGCGGTCGTGCTCATCGGCGGCGCCGCGGCGTACTTCATGACACGCAAACCGGCCGCACCTGCCGCGCCCACAGCCACGAACACCATCGCCGCCGCATCGACGACGGCGCCGCCGGCCGGCGTAGTTCCTCTGACCGCGACGACCGGCACGACGGCAACGACCACTGCCATCGATCCGACGGCTGTCGACGCTGAAGTGCAGCGGCGTATCGCCGCGGAGCGCGCCCGCCTCGAGGCCAATGCACGCACGCAGCAACAGCAGGCCGCCGCGCAAACGCAAACCGCCGCGCCGCGCCCAACCCCCGCGACTGCAACCGCGCCTGTGCAGCAGGCACAGACGCCTCCTCCAGTCGCCGCTCCGGTGCAGGAAGCTCCTCGCCCCGCGCCGCCGACGGCAACGCAGGCGCCGGAGCCCACGGTCGCGGAGACGCGTCCAGTTCCCGCCGCTCCCGCACCGCAGCGCGCGCGTGAGGGCGATCTCATCGCCGCCGGCACCGAGGGCCTCACGCCGCCGCGCATCACACGGCGCGGCACGGTGCAATATCCGCAGATGGCGCGGATGCAGAAAGTCGAAGGGACGGTCATCACCAGCGTGCTCGTCTCCGAGACCGGCAACGTTCTGGAAGTGCGGATTCTGCGCGGCGTGTCCCGGGCAGTCGGTCTGAACGAGGCCGCCCAGCAGGCCATGCGGCGTTCCACATTCCAACCCGGCAGCAAGGACGGAGTCCGCGTCAAATCGTGGATCACGGTCCCGGTCGAGTTCAAGCTATGATCATTAAAGAGATGGAGGACTGAGATGGCGGTTCTGACCGACCAGCAGCGCAAGTTTTACGAAACCACGCTTCAGGTGACGAAGCAGGAGATCAGCGACCTGAAGGACCAGATCGAGGAAGAGCTGGCCAAAGTCAAGGATCGCATCGCCGACTTGCAAAATGCCATCAACGCCTCGAAGCAGATGTACGCCGCGGCGTGCAACCGCCTCGGCGTCAACAACGACATGGACGACGACGACGGCGGCGAAGGCTGACCACACCCGGCACTCGCTCACTGCGCGAACCGCGGCCGCAAGGCCGCGGTTTTTGTTTTGGGGGTGTTACGCGAGAGCGGCCCCTCACCCTACCCTCTCCCCTCGGCGATGAAGCCGCCGTGGGGAGAGGGGACTCGCGAGACAGTCCCCTCTCCCTGCCGCAGGTTCATCGCGGTGGGGAGAGGGTAGGGTGAGGGGCCGCTCTCGCGATAGGTTCACGCCACCTATACTCGCCGTCGCATGAAGCGTCAGTTGTTGATTCCCCTCTCGATCTTCGCGATCGCTTGCAGCGAGTCGCGCAGTCCCGCCGTCACCGATGGGCTGGGCCGCTCCGTCGTGCTCCCTGCGCGTGTCGATCGCGTCGTGACTCTTGCTCCGAATCTGACGGAGATCATCTTCGCCGTTGGTGCAGGGGAGAAGATCGTCGGGACCGATGACTATTCGAACTTCCCCGAAGCGGCGCGGAAGTTGGCGAAGGTCGGCGGAATGCAGCCGAACGTGGAGAAGATCGCGGCGTTGAAGCCGGATCTGGTCCTCGCTTCATCCGAAGGCAATCATCCCAGCCTCGCGCCGGCGCTGGCGGCCGCAGGGATTCCTCTTTACGTCGTGCGCACGGATCGCCTCCACGAAGTCGCTCCGGCCATCACGCTCGTCGGAGAGATGCTCGATGCTCCGGGAACCAAAGATGCGGTGCGCGCGCTCGAGCGTGACATCGCCGCGCAGCGACGCACGCGTGCGCGCAAGCCGCGGGTGATGTTCGCGGTGTGGGTCGATCCGCTGTATGTCGGCGGACGCGAGACGTTCACGAACGATCTCATGACGCTGACCGGTGTAGAGAACGCGGTGTCGGTCAGTGGCTGGCCGCAGTACTCGCTCGAATCGCTGCTGGCGTCGCCGCCCGAGCTCATCCTCTACCCGCGCGGCGCAGTCACACCACAGCAGATCGAGGCGCTCAGGAAGCGCGTCCCCGAATTGCGTGCGCCGATCGTTCCTGTCGATGAAGACATCTTCCAGCGCCCCGGTCCGCGCATGGCACAGGCGGCGCGCGCACTCAATGCCATACTCGACCAGAGGGAACGATGAATTTTGAACGAGGAACGATGAACGACGGCATCAGCCGCGACTCTTCATCGTTCATCGTTCATCGTTCATCGTTCGGCATCACAAGGCCGCTGATCATCCTCACGATTACGCTGATCGTAGTGATCGCAATCGCCGTTTCCTTCGGCGCAGTTTCTCTCGACGATCCGGCCGCGCGGACGATCCTGTTGCGGCTCCGCCTGCCGCGCGTGCTGCTGGCCGCGGTGATCGGCGCGACGCTGGCGGTGGCGGGCGTGACGTTCCAGACGCTGCTGCGCAATCCGCTCGCGGATCCGTTCATCCTCGGCGTTTCCGGCGGCGCTGCCGCGGGCGCGGCCATCGCCACGGCGCTGCGCTGGGCGCGCTTTCCCGGAGTCGTTCCGGTCGTGGCATTCCTCGGCGCATGCGGTGCGACCGCGGCGGTGTTTCTCCTGGCGCGCCGCCGCGATCACACCGACCCGACGCGCCTGTTGCTTTCCGGTCTGGTGCTCAATGCGTTTTTCTCCGCCATCATCCTCATCGCCTTTTCGCTGTCGCGCCAGGCTGATCTCACCGCCGCGCTGCGCTGGATGATGGGAAACATCTCCGCTGCAACGTGGACCGATGTCGCCATCGTGACAGTGCCGCTTCTGCTTGCGATGGTCGTTCTCGCGTTCGTGGCCAATGACCTGCGGTTGCTCGCGTTCGGAGAAGAGGATGCGAAAGCGCGCGGCGTCGATGTGGAGCGCGTGAAACTGATCGGCTTCGGCACCGCATCGATCATCACCGGAGCCGCGGTGGCGGTGAGCGGCATCATCGGTTTCGTCGGACTGCTCGTGCCGCATCTCATCCGGTTGATCTGGCGCCGCGACTTTCGTTTTCTTCTACCGCTGTGCGCACTCGGCGGCGCGATGCTCGTGGTCGGTGCAGACGTTCTCTCACGCACGCTCGTCACCAGCGCCGAGCTGCCCATCGGCGCATTCACGGCCATTCTCGGCGTGCCGTTCTTTCTTTCGCTGCTGCGGAGGGAACGCTGATGCTCGATGTGCAGCACGTTTCGTATGCATACGGCGAAGTCGGAGCCGTGCGCGACGTGAGTCTGCACATCGGCGATCGGCAGCTCGTGGCGCTGACGGGTCCCAACGGCTCCGGCAAGTCGACGCTGCTCAAGATCATCGCGCGCGTGTACTCACCCAATGCGGGCACAGTTTCGTTCGAGCAGAAACCACTCGCGCAATGGCCCGCCAAAGAATATGCGCGTCGCGTCGGATATCTGCCGCAGGATCCCGATCCCGCCTTTCCGATGCGAGCCATCGACGTCGTCGTCTCCGGCCGCGCGCCTTACCTCGGGCGCTTCGCGTGGGAGACGGATCGCGATTGGGAAGAGGCTTCGCGCGCGCTGGCGGTGTGCGATGCCGCGCATCTCGCGGACCGCTATCTCGATGAAATGAGCGGCGGCGAGCGCAAGCGCATTTTTCTCGCGCGCGTGCTGGCCGGAACACCGCGCCTCATCGTCCTCGACGAACCGCTTGCCGCGCTCGACCTCTCACACGTGCAGCAGTTCTCCCGTCTCCTGCGCGACGTCGTCGATCGAACCGGCTGCACCGTCATCTTCGCCGCCCACGATCTCAACTGGGCCGCCGCACACAGCGATCGCATGCTGGTGATGCAGAACGGCGCCCTCGCCCTCGACGCCACACCCGCCGACGTCATGAAGCCAGACGTGATGGCAACGCTCTTTGGCTTTACTGCGGAGACAGTGACGTCGGGCGGGCGGGCGTGGGTGGTTCCGACCGTATAGAGAGTCTCAAAGTCGCAAAGTCGCAAAGTCTCAAAGGTCTACCGGCCCTGCCTCTTTGAGACTTTGCGACTCTGAGACTTTGAGACTCTCCCGCGGTTTCACCATCGCCAACCCCGCTCCCACGATGCCCACGACGAAGCAGGTGATCCACAACGCGGTGGGACTCTTTGCGTAGATCTGCGTGCCGATGAGCGGTCCGAGGAGCATGCCGGCGGACCAGGTTGCGCCCCAGAGGCCCATGTAGCGTCCGCGGTAGCGCGCGGGTGCGAGGCCGGTCACGAATGCGCCGGTCACGGGTGCGTAGGTCATTTCGCCGATCGTCCAGATGACGACGGTGAATGCGAGGAACGGCAGGTTGCCGGCGATGCCGGTCATGGCGAAGCCGATGCCGGTGAGCGCGTATCCGAGCGCGATCAAGGGCTGCGGGCGATAGCGCTGCGTCCAGGCGGTGATGAGCAACTCGAACATCACGATCATCACGCCGTTGATGGAGAGCAGCATTCCGTACGTCTTTTTCGAATATCCGAGATTGGCGATGTGGATCGGAAACGTGGAGTGCAGTTGAAACTCGATCCACGTCATGCAGAGCGTTGCCGCCAGAAAGAACATGAAGGTGCGATCTCTGAGCGCGACGCGCAATCCCTCCGCCGGCTTTTCGTCTTTGCCCGCGGAGCGCAATCCGTGCGGCAGCGCGATCATGGCCACGATGCCGTAGAGAAACGAAGTCACGGCGTCGCCGGCGAACAGAAAGAAGAAAGATCGATCGGCGAGGAAGCCTGCGGTGGCGGGACCGAATGCGAATCCGAGGTTGATGGCGAAGCGGTACATGCCGAATGCGGCGATGCGTTGCTCCGGCTTCACGAGATCGCCGATGAGTGCCGTCGCCGCGGGCCGGTAGATCTCGCTGACCAGTCCGACCACGAATGCGCAGGCGACGAGCTGTGGAAACGTGCGAGCCTGCGACAACGCCATCATCGCCACGGCCGAGGAGAACATCGAAAGCGCGATCGTGTGGCGGCGCCCGATGCGATCGGCAAGATGACCGCCGATCATCGAAGCCATGATGTGACCCGCGCCATACGAGCTCACGGCCAGCCCGGCCTGCGTCGCCGTGAAGCCTTCATCGGTCATGTACATCGCCAGGAACGGCATCACGAACGTGCCGAAGCGATTGATGAACGTGCCGGCGAACAGAATCCACACGGGCCGAGGCAAGGCGCGGAGGTTCTGGAGAAGCGTGGGCATGATCAGTAGGCAGTAGGCAGTTGGCAGTAGGCAGGAGAAGAGGCGAGAGAAGGCATGCTGTCTTGCTTTTGCTCCTGCCAACTGCCTACTGCGAACTGCCTACTGACATTACGTCACAATCTCGTCGCGCTTCTCCAGGAACTTGGCGACGAGATCGCGATCGAACTGCGCGCCGGCGCCTTGACGCAGACGGCGCGATGCTTCGTCGTGGCCGATTGGCGTCTGGTAGGACTGGCGCGCGGTCATGGCCACCCACGCGTCTGCGATCTGGATGATGCGCGCGGCGAGTGGGATCTGCTGGCCGGTGAGGCGGCTCGGGTAGCCTTTGCCGTCGACGCGCTCATGATGGCGAAGGACGGCCTGCGCGACGTCCGAGCCGAGGAGCGGCTCGACGAGCGCGGCACCAACGAGGGGATGCTCGGCCAGTCCGCGCAGCTCCTCGGGCGTGAGGTTGAGGCGCTTGTACAAACGATCGAAATCGAGAAGGCGCAGACCGACGTCGTGGACGAGCGCGGCCAGACGTACGATCTCGACTTGTGACGCTGAAAGATCGAGCACCTGCGCGAATCTCTGGGCCACCGAGGCAACGTGGCGGCAGTGATCGGCGAGCTCGGGGTACTTCTGAAAATCGGGCTCGAGCAGCACCTCGGCCATGGCTTGTCGCTCGTTGCGTCCCGAGCTCGCGGCGATGGCCGCTTCGACGGACTGCTCGATCTGGCGCAGAAAAATCTGCAGCGCGCGCTCCGCTTCCGCGCCGGGGAAACGCTCGAACGCCACCGTGAGCACGAGACCTTCGACCGAGTGCGCGATCATCGGCGCGCTGAGCATCGTCGTGATCGCCTCCGAGCTCACCGGCACCACCTGTCCGCCGAACGGATAGATCAACTGCGGCTTCATGGCCGTCACGTGCGGCTCGCCGTTGCGCTTGAGCCACGTCAGCAGATGGTTTTGTAATTTTTCGATGGCATCGTCGGTGACGTTTGCGATGCTGACGATCACCTGCGGATTGTTGATGTGACCGATGGCGCTGAAGCAGGCCAGCACCGCGCCGGGAATGGCCAGTGCCGCGGGAAGGAGCAGGCGTACGACTTCGAGATCAGCGTCGCCGAAGACAAGCTTGTTGCCCGACCCTGCCAACTGGCGCTTGCTCATGATCTGCCGCGCGGCCTGGATCGTCTTCATCGCCTCGGCGCTGAGAATCTGTCCGGGCAGCAGCACCGAGGCCGCGGCCGGCGATTGCGGCGCGGCAGACGGCATCACGAGATTTGCCGCCGCGGGCGCCGCCGGCAGTGAAGGATCGGAGGAGAGCGTCAGTCCGCCAATGCCAAAGAGTTTATTTTTTGCGAGGACCTGCAGGATCTGCTCGGCGATCGCATTCGCGGCGGTCACGTCCGGCGGCTCGAAATTCTTCTTGCCGGCTTTGTCGCGCATGTCGATGAAGCCGACCAATCGTCCGCGTGAGAAGAGCGGCGCGGCCAGTAGACGATCATTGCCCTGACGGAAAAGCATCTCCGCGAAACGCTGGTCGGCGCTGACGCCGTTGATGAAGAACGCACTGCGCTTCACGGCCAGGCGATCGACGAGGTCGTCGTTCGCGGTCACCAGCTTTCGGTTCGCGGCGTTGTACTGATAGCTCGTGACGATCTCGTACTGTTTCTCGTTGAGATCGTGCGACGCCGACAGATAGAGAGCCGCCTTCGTAGCGTGAACGTGCTCGACGCAGCCATAGAGAATCTGCTTGAACGCGCTCTCGAGCGATTTCACCTCAGAAAGCATTTCCGCGCAATTCTACGCGTGGCATCAGTCGAATTCGAATCTCACGCGAAGACGCGCATGACCGAGGAACGCGCCCAGCATCACGCCGGTCGTGTTCCAGATCACGTCATTGATGTCGGCTACGCGGGACGGGAGGAAATACTGCCATCCTTCGATGCCGAGCGAAAACGAAAGGCCCAGCAGGATGGTGAGCACGTACGTTTGCAGCGTGGGCCGGTCGACGGTGTAAAGCGTGATGAACGTCAGAAAGCCCCACGGCACGAAGAGCAGCACGTTGGCGATCATCGGCACGACCAGCACGGCCAGGATGTGCGTCGAGATCGGGCGCACTGCCAGCCGACGGATCAGATAACGGATGTCGTCGAACGGAATCGGATCGAGATTCGAATAGCTCTTGCCCGACATCCAGACCGTGATGGAAATGATCGCCCCCGTGACGATCACCAACATCAGGATCGTCCAGGGCTTCCGGATGTGGACTTCGCTCACCGCGGGAGTGTACGGGATTGGGCGCCGGGGGAGTCTCAGAGTCTCAAAGTCGCAAAGTCTCAAAGGAAGTGTGCGCGGGTGGGTGGGTCTTTGAGACTCTGCGACTTTGAGACTCTGAGACTCTCCGGCGCTTCTCTCACCCCGGAACCTTGGTGTTGTAATAAAACATCGCGGTCACACGCTCGTCGCGATTCGGGAAATCGGCGGGGAGCGGTTGGAGCGGCGATGAAAGCTCGATCGCTTTGCGTGCGGCGAAGTCGTAGGGCGGATGGCCGGATGTTTTGAGCAGCGTCACGTCGGTGATGCGGCCGTCGCGCTGGATCGTGAAGCGGATCGTGACCACGCCGCCGATGCCGGTGCGGATGAGCTGCGGCATGTTGGCGTACCAGTTCACGCGGATCTTGCTGATCATCGATTGCGCGTAAGGACCCCAGTCATACCAGGAGGTCTCGAACGAGATCGGTCCCTGTTCGGCCAGACCGCGCTCGCCGCCGCTGCCGGCGCTCCCGAAGTCGGGACCGTCTCCGCCGCCGATCGGCGCCTTGACCTCGCGGATGGCGGAGCGCCAGTCGATCTGCGCCGAAGCCGCAGCCGAAGCCTGATTCATTTCGGCGGTCTCGCGATAGGCGAACGAATCGTTCGTGAGGGCGCGCTGTTGCGCGGGCGACGGAGTGGTCGAGGAGCTTGGTTGTCCGATCGATTGCGGCTGCGCCTGCTGCGCGGCGCGCGCTTGTTGTTGCTGCTGGCCCGGTGCGCCGCGCGGGACCGGCGGAGTGAACAGTCCGCTGCCATCGCCCGGACGCTTTGTCGGAGTCAGGCCGGTTGACTGGGGCGCGCTGGCTCGTCGATTCGCATCGGAGCGCGGTGCGTTCAGCGGCGATTGATCGATGGCCGGCCCGGGTGCCTCGGTGAATTCCCGCGGATTCTGCCTGATGAGCTCGACGTACCGCGCGATCGGAGCATTCTTCGCCGCGGCCGGCGCCTCGCGCTGCGCGCGGATGAACCACAGCATGAACGCCATGTGCAGAACGAGCGACACCACGACGGAAAGGCTCAGCCCTCCCGCCTTCTGTTTCTCCTCCGCTACTTCGACGAGATCGATCTCTTCCTGCAAGGCGATTCCTAGAAGCTCTGACGGACGGGGTTTCTTCCAAGTTACGAGTCGGCGGTCGGCAGTCGGCAGTCGGCAGAAGACCACCAACGCC
>JALYJW010000121.1 GCA_030775085.1 Acidobacteriota bacterium
CCTGCCGACCGCCGACTGCCGACTGCCGACCGCCCGATGCGCCATGTACGAGCTTCGCACCAGCGGGGCGCTTTCGACGTGATGGAATCCGAGGGCTCGGGCTTGCTGGCCGAGAGCGGTGAACTCTTCGGGGGTGTAGTAGCGGCGGACGGGATGGTTCATTTCGGAGGGGGCGAGGTACTGGCCCATCGTAAAGATGTTGACGCCGGCGGCGCGGAGGTCGCGGGCCACGTCGAGGATCTCGTCCTCGGTCTCGCCGAGGCCGAGCATGATGCTGGACTTGGTGAGCATGCCGCTATGTTCGCCATTCAACATCCGTTCTTCGTGCGTCCAGCGAAGCACGTCGAGCGAGCGTTCGTATTTTGCGACGGGACGCACGGCCGGATAGAGGCGCGGCACGGTCTCGATGTTGTGCCCGAGCACCTCCGGGCGTGCGGCGATGACGGTGCGGAGCGCGTCGCGGTTTCCCTCGAGATCGGAGATCAGCACTTCGACGGCCGCGCCTGTGCGCTCGCGGACGGCGGTGACGGTGCGTGCGAGATGGTCCGCTCCGCCGTCGGGCATGTCGTCGCGGTTGACCATCGTGATGACCGCGTGGCGGACGCCCATCGTCTCCACTGCCTCGGCCACGCGGCGCGGCTCATCGGCATCGGCGAGGAGCGGGTTCCCGCGGCCGACCGCGCAAAACGTACAGCGCCGCGTGCAGATCTCGCCGAGCACCATGAACGTGGCGGTGCCGGCGTTCCAACACTCGAAGATATTCGGGCAGCGCGCTTCCTGGCAGACCGTGTTCAGGGCCAGGTCATTCATGAGCCGCGACACGGGGAGCTGCGCCAGGTCGCCCGGCACGCGGACCTTGAGCCATTCGGGACGGATGCCTGCGCGTTTGTTGATCGGTGTCATGAGTCGAGTCGATGTTCAGTTCGGGCCGGGGACAACATACCATCCTCGTCCGAGGTAGGGATCGTCGTGCCGGCGTCACTCCTCAGATGGAGGATCATCATGAAAATCATCCGCAGGATTGCTTTGCTCTTCGTGAGCGTGCTCTTCGTAACGGTGGCAGCATTCGCGCAGAAGCCCACGCGCCTCAGTTGGCAGGAGTTCGCCAAAGATCCCAACCGCGTGCAGAGCTTTCGAAATGCCGTGGCGGAGATGAGGGTTCGCAGCACGGCCCCTCAGTCGTCTGCGACGTTCCGCAAGAGCTGGCAGTACTGGGCGTCCATCCACGGCTACTTCGGAACGACCGCCAAGAACAAGACCGTGGAGGAGTTCAGAGTGAAGTACGGCCTGACCTCTCCGTCGCTCGATCAGTACTTCGTCGGCGTCGACAACACCACGCCGCCGGACAGCATCGCCAGAACGGTCTGGGACCAGTGCGAGCACGGCACGATCTACTTCTTCGGCTGGCATCGCCTGTTCCTCTTCTATTTCGAACAGGCGTTGCAGGACGCGGCCGGCGATCCGAATCTGCGCCTTCCATATTGGGACTACACCGACACCGCCAACCTGGCCATGCCAGCCGAGTTCACAACGCCAACGTACGTCAACACGTCGGGAGTGACCGTCGACAATCCGTTGTATGACGCGCGCCGCAACACGGGCTGGAACAACGGCGGAACGAACAAGCTCAATGCGAACAACACCGACATCGATCGCGCGCTGAAGAATCCGAGTTTTCTCGACACCTCCACCGCCCAGGGCTTCCAGAACGTGATCGACGCCAGTCCGCACGGTTACACGCATTGCGCGGTCAATCCATGCAAGCGGACGGTGATGGGCGCCGTCGCGTACTCGTCGAATGATCCGATCTTCTGGATCCATCACGCCAACATCGACCGCATGTGGGATTGCTGGATGAGCATCAGCGGCCACACCAATCCCAGCTCGATCATGGGCAAGTCGTACACGTTGGTCGATGGGACCGGCACGCCGGTGACGAAGACGATCGGGAACCTCTTCGACGGCAGTCTCATCAACTATGTCTACCAGCAGGCCTCGAACTGCCAGCGAGCCACGACACCGCGGGTCTCCGCGGCCCCGCAAACCAAACGCGTCCAATCCGCGAGGAGAATGCTGGCCCGCCCCGTCACCATCGGGACGTTGAGAAACACCCTGCTCGACGCGGCCGTGACGAAAAAGCGCGTGACCCTCGACGCCACAGCGTCGCTCGATCATCCGCGGCAGTTCGCGCTCGATGAGCAGTCCGAGCTGCCCGTCGCGACGGAGCTCATCCTTCGCGGCATTCGTTTCGAGGAACACCCCACCACGAGCATCAACGTCTTCCTCGAGCGCGTCGACAATCCCGCCGAGCGGGCCTTCGTCGGCACGATCAGCTTCTTCTGGGAAGAGGCGACAGGGGAGGAGACGCACCATCCGCAGGGCGAGATCACGCGCACGTTCGATGCGACGGAAGAGCTGCGCGAGCTCGATCTCGAAGGCACCGGCGGATTGAATCTGAACGTCGTCTTCGAAGCGATCGATGAGCCGATCGGTCCGGATTTCAATCCGGCAGAGGTGAAGTTGACTGTGGATGAGATCCGGTTTCTCGTGAAGCGGGACTGAGGATCGCGATCGGGAGGCGCTCCAGCGCTTCCCGATCATCCGTCCAGCGGATCTTCTCGAGCGCTTCCGCGAGCGGGAACCAGCCCCACGCATCGTGCTCGCGCGTGTCGATGCGGATCGGCAGGCGCGAGTCGAGCGCGGCGTGGAAGACGATCTCGCTGGCGATGATCGGCGATGGATAGCGCGAGGCCAGGTACTGCGACTCGATCAGGAACGATTGAGTGAGATCGAGTGACGTCGGCTCGGCGGCGTGACCGGTCTCTTCGACGAGCTCGCGGCGCGCGGTGGCGATGGCGGATTCGCCGTCTTCGATCGTGCCGCTGACCGGCTGCCAGAAATCGCCGCGCTCCGGACGGCGATGGAGGAGCAGCACGCGGTCGCGATCATGAAGGATCACCTTGACGAGACGGATGCTCTCGGGGCGCGGGACGAGCTCACGCTCGAACATCTCCGCGAATTTCGCGGCGAGAATCTCGCGCACTTCTTCGACAGGCACGGCGCGGCCGAGCTCGCGCTCGATCGAGGTCACGCCGGTTCCGTGCAGTCCACAGGGGGTGATCAGGCGGAAGTGCTCGAGATTCGTGCTGACGTTCAGCGCCCAGCCGTGCGAGGTAACCCAGCGCGCGATGCGCACACCGATGGCCGCGATCTTGTCGTCGCCCACCCAGATCCCGCGCCGCCCTTCGATGCGCGCGGCGGTGATGCCGTACTCGGCAACCGTCCGGATCAGCACTTCCTCGAGGTTGGTGACGTACTTGCGCACGTCGCGTTTGCCTTCGCCGAGATGAAGAATCGGGTAGCCGACGATCTGTCCGGGTCCGTGATAGGTGATGTCGCCGCCGCGGGTCGTCTCGAAGAAACGAATGCCTGACGATTGCAACGCTTGCGGCGACGCGAGCAGGTTGTCGAGCTTCCCGCCACGCCCGAGCGTGATGACCGGCGGATGCTCGAGCAGCAGCAGTTGATCGTCGATCTCCTCGCGCTGGCGCAACTCGACCAGCTTCTGCTGAAGCGTCATCCCGTTTTCGTAAGTGACGAGATGCAGGCGATGAACACTGCACGTCCGCATGCCAATGCAATGTAGCGCGAGAGCCGCCCCTCACCCTAACCCTCTCCCCGCCGTGGCGGGGAGAGGGGACTGTTCAGAATCTCACGGCGCGTTCAAGTTCAAGTCCCCTCTCCCCTCCGGGGAGAGGGTTAGGGTGAGGGGCGGCTCTCGCGCTAACTTCACTTCCGCTTCTTCAATCCATCCCGCAACTTCGTCGCGTCTTCGATCACTGACGCGTCCGTGGCCACTTGCAACAGCGCATCGAGCAACTGGATCGCGTCCGCGCGCTTCCCGCGGTTGGCGAGGGCGATGGCTTCGTTGTACTGGATGATCTGGCGGTTGATGAGTGCCGTCGCTTCGAGCTTGGCAGCGTGTTGTTCGTATTCTCGGCGGCCGTTGGGGTCGGGCGTCGCGGCGGCGAGCTCGCGAACGATGGCGGCGGCTTCGTCGAGCTTGCCGCTGGCAGCGAAGATGTTCGCGCGGGTGGTCTCGGCGACCAGGAGCACGTTGCGCGCGGCGAAGGCGATCTGTTTGTTGCGCGAGCTCTCGAATGTCGAGGCGTAGAGAGCGTCGGCTTTTTCGCGGTCACCGGTGCGGAGGTACATCGCGTAGAGGTTCAGCGCGAAGTCCATGCGGGAGGGAACCAATGCGCGGGCGCGCTCGAGCTGGTCGATGCCCGGGCCGAGGTCTTGTTCGATGAGGTAGGTCGTCCCGAGGATGCCGCGTGCGGCGCCTTCACCTCCGTCGGCATTCTCGGGTCCGAGGGCGAGTGCGCGTTCTGCCAGCGCGCGTGCTTTGAGGAAACGCTCGCGGTCTCCCTCACTCGGCTCGAAGGTTCCGGCGAATGGTCCGGTGGCGGTGGTCAGCAGCGTTTCCGCGTAGAGCAGATGGACCGCGGCGTCATCGGGCGCAGCGACCACGGCGCCTTCGAGATCGCCGACCGCCGCGAGAGTGCGGGCATGTTTCGGGTTGATGCGCAGCGCTTCGCGATAGAAGCGCTCGGCTTCCGCTTCGGCTCCGGCGACGTGGGAGAGGAATCGTCCGAGCTCGAAGAGGAGCGTGGCGCGATCGACCGGCTGCGCGAGTGTGCTTGCGGGTCGCCCGCGCGGCCCGGCCGTCGATCGCAGGATCACCTGTTTCGAGATCGGATTGCGCCAGCGGATCTCGGCCTCCATCTCCGGCAGCGACCTGTTGTAGTGTTTTCTCAGCGCGTCGGCAGGCGGCGCGCCCTGCTCGACGTCGCGCATGAATGCGAAGAATGCTTTCCGATCGGTGCTGATGAGCCAGTGCACCGCCGCCCAGCTCTGCGCGTAGAAGCGCGTCGACGTTCCCTCTTTCGACTCAGCTTTTACGGCAAAGAGCTCTTCGAGCGACAGGCGCTTGCGCCGCCGCATCAGCTCGAGATGCTGGCGGATGAGGTCTCCGGCGGTCACGCTCTCGCCGTTCACGCGCGCGTGGCTGAAGTATTCGGCCAGTCCTTCTTCGAGCCAGAGCGGCGGCACCGACTCCGCTTGACGCAGGAGATCGTGCATGAGCTCGTGCATGGCCGTGCGGATACCGGGATCGGTGCGCTGCCGCGTGCCGGTCTTCGGCGCGCCGTCGATGATCATGACGCCGCCGCCGTCGTATCGAACGTACATACCGCTGGCGCGCGCGTTCTCCGGAGAGAAGAGGAGGTCGAAGTAGGGCTGGCTGTCTTTGCGGCGATCGAAAATGAATACGGTTGCGCGTCTGCGCGACGGCAGAAAGCGCTCACTCGCTTCGATGAGCGCCGCCGCCAGCGTTTCGACGTCGGCGACGATCTCGCGCGTCCGTCCCACGGTTGTGTTGCTGAGGATGTCGAAGCGCTCCGAACGAACGCGGATCCACGGCGACTCGTCCGATGGAAACGGGATCTCGCGCGCCGGCGTGCGCACTTTCCCCTCGGTCACAATCCCCTTCGGCACCGGCGGGACGAAGATGTCCTGCGCGGCGAGGGGAATCGCCAGGGCGAGGAGAAGTGCGAGACGTGTCACCGTGGAAAAGGAAACGGCGACAGGGCGCGCCCGGATTTCCGGGGACGGAGATAGTCGGCGGTCGGCAGTCGGCGGTCGGCAGTGGAGCCCTCCCGCCCACGAAGCGAGTTGGCCGCGGTTCAACTGCTGCCGACCGCCGACCGCCGACCGCCCGACTCGTTACATTGTGAACTGGCCGGCCTCGATGACCGCCTTCACGCGCGCCATGAATTGATCGGCAATGGCGCCGTCGATGAGGCGATGGTCGAAGCTGAGGGAGAAGTAGGCCATGGAGCGGATGGCGATGGAGTCGCCGTCCTTCGACTCGATGACGACGGGGCGTTTCTGGATTCCGCCCACGCCGAGGATGGCCACCTGCGGCTGATTGATGATCGGCAGGCCGAAGAGACCGCCGTAGATGCCGGGGTTGGTGATGGTGAACGTGCCGCCCTGCACATCGTCGGGCGACAGTTTCTTGGTGCGGGCGCGCTCGCCGAGGTCGTTGATGGCGCGGGCTACGCCAAGGATGTTCAGCTCGTCGGCATGCTTGAGCACCGGAACGATGAGACCCCAGTCGAGCGCCACGGCGATGCCGATGTTCAGGTCGCGGTGATAGACGATGTTGTTGTCGTCGAGCGAAGCGTTGAGCACGGGGAAGTCGCGCAGCCCGGCGATGATGGCCTGCACGATGAACGGCATGTAGGTGAGCTTCACGCCGCGCTCGGCGTAGGCTTCCTTATGCTTGCGACGCAGCTTGTCGACGTTCGTGAAGTCGAGCTCGAAGACCGTGGCCACATGCGCCGAGGTCTGCTTCGACGCCACCATGTGCTGCGCGATCTTCCTGCGCATCACCGAGAGCGGTTCCATGCGCACGCTCTGTCCCTCGGCGAACTGCACGCGCGGCGCCTGAGGAGGTGCGGCGGCCGGTTTCGGCGCGGCCTGCGGAGACGTTGATGCCGCCTGAACGGCGGCGGGAGCCGCCGGCTTCGGCTGCTGGATGAAGTCGAGGATGTCGTTCTTCGTCACGCGTCCGGAGATGCCGGTGCCCTGCACCTGCGCGACGTCGATGTTGTTCTCTTTGGCAATCTTGCGAACGAGCGGAGAGGATTTCGTACGACGGCGCTCATCGAGCGACGACACTTCGGCGTTCTCTTCGTCCGCTGCGGGTTCCTCGGCCGCCTGCTCTTCCGGAGCGGCTGGAGCGCTGACAGGTTCTTCCTTCGGCTCCTCCGCTTTTGGTTCTTCAACTTTCGGCGCGGGTGCTGCCGCTTCGGCCTTCGCTTCAGGTGCCGGCGCGGATGCTTCGCCCTCAGCGCCGATGCGAGCCACCACGGCGTTCACTGGAACGGTATCGCCTTCCTTGGCCAGGATCTCGGTGAGAACGCCGGCAGCGGGCGAGGGGATCTCGGCGTCGACCTTGTCGGTGGAGATCTCCAGAAGCGGCTCATCGCGCTCGACCTTGTCGCCCACGTTCTTCAGCCACTTCGAGACCGTACCTTCCGCGATCGATTCGCCCATCTGGGGCATGACTACATCGTGTGCCATCGGTTCTCCTGGAAACTACGCGCGCTTTTTACATGCAAAAGAGGCGCGCGGCAAGACGGGTAGCGAATGGGGATGGGTGAGATTGCGGTTTGGAGTGCGGTGGCCGCAGCCGCCGCTTTTGTATGTCACCGCGCTGCACGAACATACAAAAGCGGCAGCTGCGGCTGCCGCACTCCAAACGGTTGGGCGCGATTCAGTACGCCAACAACTCCCGCGCCGCCGCGAGCACCTTGTCCTTGTTCGGGAGACAAAACGCCTCGAGCGGTGGTGAGTACGGCGTGGGCACATCGAGCGCGGCGACGCGTTTGATTGGGGCGTCGAGGTAGTCGAATGCTTTCTCGGCGATGCGCGCGGCGAATTCGGCTCCGGCGCCGCCGGTCAGCGGGGCTTCGTGGAGGATGATGACGCGGTTCGTTTTGGCGACGGATTCGAGGATCGCTTCTTCGTCGAAGGGCAGGATCGAGCGGAGGTCGATGACTTCTGTCGAGACGCCGTCTTTGGCCAGTTCGTCCGCGGCGTCGTCGGCGACGTAGATCATCGCACCCCAGGTGAGGATGGTCAGATCGTTGCCTTTGCGGCGGATGTTGGCTTTGCCGATGGGGACGATGTAGTCGTCCTCCGGCAGGTCTTCCTTGATGCGGCGGTAGAGGTATTTGTGCTCGATGTAGAGCACCGGGTTGTCGTCGCGAATGGCGGCCTTGAGCAATCCCTTAGCGTCGTAGGCAGTGCCGGGCGCGACGATCTTGAGTCCCGGACGATTCATGAACATCGCTTCGGGATTGAGCGAGTGATACGGACCGCCGTGCGTGCCGCCGCCGGCCGGTCCGCGCACGACGATGGGGCAGGCGCGGCCGAACAGGTAGCTGTTCATGGCGGCGAAGTTCACGAGGATGTCGTAGCCGCAGGTGATGAAGTCGATGAACTGCATCTCCGCGATGGGACGCATGCCCATGAGCGCCGCGCCCGATGCCGCGCCGATGATGGCGATCTCGGAGATGGGCGTGTCGATCACCCGCTCGGGTCCGTAGCGGTCGATCAGGCCCGCGCTTGTCTTGAACGCGCCGCCGTAGAAGCCAACGTCCTCGCCGATGAGGAAGACGCGCTCATCGCGCGCCATCTCTTCGTTCATGGCCTGGGTGATGGCCTCGATGTACGTGGTCTCAGCCATTCCAGTATCCATCCTCGATATAGAGTCCGTGCGCCGCGTCCTCGGGAGTCGGCATCGGCGATCGATCCGCCTCGTCCGTCGCGGCGTCAATCTCTCGCTTGACGCGCTGCTGGATCGCGGCGAGCGTTTCTTCTGTGGCGACGCCGGTTTCGAGCAGCATCTTCTCGAAGCGCACGACGGCATCCTTCTCCTGCCACTCGGCGAGCAGCTCTTTCGGAACGTAGGCCGCGTTATCGTGTTCGGCGTGGCCCTTCATGCGAAACGTCATCACTTCGATGAGCGTGACGCCGCCGCCGCTGCGCGCGTTCTCGACGGCGCGCTTCACTTCGTCATACACCGCCAGCACGTCGTTGCCGTCGATCGTCACACCGGCGCAGCCGAATGCATAGGCCTTGTCGGCGAGCGTCTTTGCGGCGGTCTGTTTCGCGGTCGGCGTCGAGTAGGCGTAGCCGTTGTTCTCGACGATCACGACCATCGGCAGCTTCTGCACGGACGCGAAGTTCATCCCTTCCCAGAACGCGCCGGTCGAGGATCCGCCGTCGCCGATGAACGCCAGCGTGACCAGCTTGCGCTTCTGCATGCGACCCGCGAGCGCGATGCCGGCCATGACCGGAATCATGTCGCCGAGCATCGAGATCTGTCCGATGAAGCCGTCGCGCGCGGGATGTCCGAAATGGATGTTGAGCTCGCGCCCGCGCGTCGGACCGTCGGCCTTGGCCATGTATTGTTTGATGATGTCCGCCGGCTTCGCGCCGGCGACGAGGATCGAGCCGATGTTGCGGATGAGCGGCTGCACGACGTCGCCCTGTTTGTAATCCAGCGCATACGCCGCGGCGACGGACTCGCCTTCCTGCCCGAGCGAGCGATACAAACCGCCGATCACCTTCGCCTGACGAAACAGCGCGACGAGGCGCTCTTCCAGCGTGCGCGTGAGCCGCAGGTAGTAATCGATGTCGAGCAGTTGCTCGTTGGTGAGGCCGTGGGTGTTGATCGTTGTCATAAGAAAGTCGGCGGTCGGCAGTCGGCCGTCGGCAGTAGAAGAGGCCCGGTGTAGGTTGATCTACTGCCGACCGCCGACTGCCGACTGCCCGACTAGAAATGAATGGCGTGTCCCGCCACGTCTTCCGCCGCTTCCATGAGCGACTCGGAAAGCGTGGGATGCGCGTGAATGGTCTTGGCGATCGATTCGGACGTGGCTTCGAGCTCGAGGGCGGCGCAGGCTTCGGCGATGAGCTCCGTCGCTTTCGGGCCGACGATGTGGACGCCAAGGATCTCGTCGTACTTCGCGTCGACGACGTACTTCACCATACCGGCGGCGTCGCCGAGGATCTTGCCTTTGGCGTTGGCCGTGAAGGGGAACTTGCCGATCTTCACCTCGTAACCGCGCTCTTTCGCTTTCTTCTCCGTCAGACCGACCGAGGCCACCTCTGGGTCGGTGTACGTGGCATTGGGAACGTGGTCGTAGTTGATCGGACGCACGTCCTTGCCGGCCATGTGCTCGACGGCCAGGATCCCTTCCGCCGAGGCGCAGTGGGCGAGGGCGGGAGTGGGAACGATGTCGCCGATGGCGTAGACGCCCGGCTCACCGGTGCGCATGAAACCGTCGACGGTGATGTAGCCGCGCTTGTCCATCTCGATCTTGATGTTCTCGAGGCCGCAGTTCGCGGTGACGGGACCGCGTCCGGTTGCGGAGAGCACGAGCTCTGTCTCGATGGTCTGTTGCTTACCTTTGCCGGTCTCGATGACCGACTTCACGCCGCTGTCGGTGATCTCGCACGACAGCACCTTCGCGTCGGTGAGAACGTCGATGCCCTTCTTCTTGAAGATGCGCGTGAACTCCTTGGCGATCTCCTCGTCTTCGATCGGAAGAAGCTGCGGCATGACCTCGACGATCGTGGTCTTCGTGCCGAAACGGGAGAAGATCGAGGCGAACTCGCTGCCGACCGCGCCGGCGCCGATGACGAGCATCGACTCGGGGATCTTCTCGAGCATCAGGATGTGATCGGAGTTGATGATGCGTTTGCCGTCGCTCTTGATGTGCGGCAGGTCCTTGGGAACCGACCCCATGGCCAGCATGATGTTTTTGGTTTTGAGCTGCTTGCCATCGACGTCCACGGTGTTGCGATCGACAACCTTGCCGAAGCCGGTGATGCGCTCGACCTTGTTCTTCTTGAAGAGGAACTCGATGCCCTTCGCATTGGCGTCGACGACACCCTGCTTGCGCTTCTGCACCTGAGAGAAGTCGATGCTGACATCGCCGACTGTGATGCCGAAATCCTTCGCCTTCTGGATCTTCGTCCAGACATCGGCGTTCTCGAGGAGCGACTTGGTGGGGATGCAGCCGCGATGAAGACACGTACCGCCGAGGAACGGATCCTTCTCGATGACGGCCACCTTCATGCCGAGCTGCCCGGCGCGAATCCCGGCGACATAGCCGCCCGGACCACTGCCGATGATGATGAGATCGTATTGCTGTTCTGCCACGGAACCTCCGGTACGCGCACCTGCGGCGCGGCGCGCATTATATGCAGATGGGAACAGAGGTCGTGGTTAGCGCGAGAGCGGCCCCTCACCCTAACCCTCTCCCCACGGCGATGAGGCGGCCGCGGGGAGAGGGGACTTGATTCTTCTTATGTTGACAATGCCAGCGCGGAGCAGGGCGCACACAGTCCCCTCTCCCCGCAACGGCGGGGAGAGGGTTAGGGTGAGGGGCGGCTCTCGCGCGGAGTGAAGTAGCCTACCGCCGCATCCACCCACCCAACCTCCGGAAAACCCCTGCGCCATGTCGTAGCAGCAGCGGCTTGATCGGTCGTAAGGCCCGGCGCACGGCGGCGTGAATGGGGGAGCGGTAGCCGGGTTGTGGCACTGCGACGGCGGCGGCAATCAACGCCGGGTCGAGTGTGATGTCGAGCTCGCGGTCGTCCTGCAGGTCGATGTTGACCCAGGCTTCGCGCAGGCGTTCGTGGACGTAGTCTTTCGTTCGGGCGTGCGCCTCACGAAGCTCCAGCGGTGCTTTGTATTTCGATCCTTCACGGCCGCGGCCGAGGGTGGGGTGGAGGTTGATTTCCCAGGTGCGGATGCGGCCGTCCAGCATGGCGTAGTCGATGCGGCCGTAGTCGACGCCGGCGATGGCGAAGATCTCGCGGAGCTCGCGTTCATGCGGGTTGTTCCGCACGTAGTCGAATTCCTCAGCCAGCGATTCGTGCGTGTAGTTCGTTCCCTGACGCTTGAGCACCCAGTCGTGGCCGAGGTCGAGACTGCGCGGGAGGATCTGGTCGCCGATGATGAAGGCGGCGTATTTGCGATAGACGCCGTTTGCGTCGGCGGTGTTGCAGAACTCGATGACCAGAAGCTCATCGAGTTGCCGTCCCACGACGACCAGCCGGCCGATCCACGCTTCGACTTCGCGTGCGTCGTGCAGCAGCGGTGAGAGCGCGCCGTCGTGTGTGTGCTCGCCGCGGATGAAGACCGGATAGCGCAAACCGCTCAGGTCATCAGTAGCGCGCACGGCGCGGTGTTCGTTGCGCTGGAGTCGCGACAGCTCGGAGAGCAGTTCATAGCGGCGCAAGGTCTGTTCCGGACGATTGAGGAGGCGCACGCCTGCGCCGTTAGAGAGCTGCGCGGAGAGTTGCGTGTAGAGATGCGCGACGAGCCGCTCCATCGGAGCGCTGAGTTGTTCGAGCGCGGAGAAGACATACGTTCCCCCTCGGAAGCGCTTCGGCAGGTTTTCGTATGCGACGATTTCAAAATGATCGGCGATCGCGCGCCCGCGCACGTCGAGGTAGTTGTGGAAGAGTTGCTCTCCGGCCGGCGCGAGGAAGTAAATCATCCGACGCTGGCCTCGGGTGGCGGCGCGGGTTGCGCCTGCGCTTCCCACAACCGTTGATAGGTGGCGCTCTTCTGCAGCAGCTCCGCGTGCGTCCCCAGCCCGACGATCTCGCCGTTCTCGATCACGAGAATGCGCGACGCGTTGCGCAAGGTCGACAGACGATGCGCGACGGAGATTGCCAAGCGTCCGACCACCAGCCGGTCGATGGCGCGCTGGACACGCGCTTCGGCATACGAGTCGAGACTCGAAGTGGCTTCGTCGAGCAGAAGGATCGGCGCGTTCTTGAGAATGGCTCTGGCGATGTTCACGCGTTGCGCCTCGCCGCGCGAGAGCGTTCGCCCGCCGTGTCCGACGAGCGTGGCGTAGCCCTGCGGCATGGTCACGATGTCGTCGTGGATCTCAGCCGCGCGCGCGGCTTCCTCGACTTCGGCATCGCTGGCGCTGGGCTTTCCGCGGCGGATGTTGTCGGCGATCGATGTCGTGAAGAGAAATGGATCCTGACTGACGATGGCCACCTTGTCGTGCAGGTCGGTGAGGCGGAAGCCGCGCAAATCCTGGCCATCGAACAGCACGGCGCCCGAGGTCGGATCGTAGAAACGCGCCAGCAGATTGAGCAGCGTCGTCTTTCCCGATCCGGACGGACCGACGATGCCGAGCGTCTCACCGGCATGCACATCGAACGAGATGTCCTGCAGCACCGGGGCGGCGCCGAACGCGAATCCGAGGTTACGCACGGAGATGGTCTGCGGCGCGGAAACGAGCGGACGCGCGTCGGGCAGATCGCGCACATCGGCGCGCTCGCGCAGCAGCTGATCGACGCTGGCCAGGCTGGCGCCGTGCCGCTGAATCTCCATGAACGACTGATTGATGCTCTGCAGCGGACCCTGCACCGCGCGCGCGGCCATGAGGAACGCCAGTAGCTCCGGCCAGCCGATCGCGCCGGCCATCACCTGAAAGCCGCCGGCGATGATGACGATGACCATGCTGATGCCGGCCAGCGACTCGAGCGCCACACGCGCCAGCGCGCGCACACGCTCCATGCTCACCAGCTCGTCGAAGTAGCTGCGGGCGCGATCGAGAGTGCGATCTGCTTCCGCTTTTTCGGCCTCGTAGATTTTGATGATGCGGATGCCGTGCAACAGTTGCATCAGCATGTCGAAGACGGCCACGTTCTTGCGCCGCACGCCGAACGAGCGCACAAGCGTCTTGCGGGCCACCACGGCGATCGGCAGCACCGCAACCGGCACGAGCAGAAATGCCCAGAACGCCAGCCGCGCGCTGAGACTGATCGCCGCCAGCATCAGCGCGATGGCCTGCATTGCGTCGAGCAGAATGTTCGCGGACGAGAGCACGACCATGCGCACGTGCGTCACATCCTGACGGACGGTCTGCACGATCTCTCCGTGCGTGCGGCGATCGAAGTAGCTGACTGAAAGACTGAGGATGTGACGGATCAGGCGATCCATCGTCCCCAGCTCGACGACGGCGACGATGCGTTGTTCATTGATGCGCGCCGAGTACGTCAGCAGCGCCGACCCGAGGAGCGCCAGGAGCAATAGACCGACGACGGACCAGAGCGAGAGACGGACGCCGTAACGCTCCACGAGACCGGAGAAACCGGCGGACTGACCGAGCACCGCCGCCAGAAACTCGCGGATGAGGAGAATGCCCGCGCCGGTGAGCGCGGCACGACCGAGGGACGCCGCGGCGAAGCGCGCCAGAAGCCCCGGATGTCGCCGGAGCAACTGAACCGGAAGGGCGAGCGAGCGTTTCACGACGCGCCTTCGGGCACCATTTCTCCGGCATCCGCCGGTTCGAGCGCTTCACCCGAGCGCGAGCGCGAAAGAATCGCGGCGGCGCTCATGTCGCCGGTCACATTGAGGAGCGTCTTGAAAATGTCAGGAATCGTCGACGTGGCCTCGAACACGATCACGACTTCCAGCGGTAAGCCTGCCGCCAGATAGGCCGGGAGCGTCGCGAATGCGGTGCCGCCGTCTGGCACGCCGACTGAGGAGAAGCTGAGGAGCATCACGGTGGCCAGAAAGACCACGATCGTCTGCGCGCTCAACGGAACGTCGTAGACGTGCGCGAGGAAGAGCAGCTTTGCCGTCGACGAGATCGTGCGATTGATCTTGAAAATCGCCACCGTCAGTGGCAGGACGAACGCCGTGGCCGTGGCCGGCAGACGCAGATGCTGCGTCGCACCTTCGATGAGCGCAGGCAGCGACGCGATCGACGAGCGCGTGCTGACGGCCACGAGCTGCGCGGGAGCCACCGCGCGCGCGAATGTACGCATCGGCGTGCGGCCGAGCAGTGCGGTGACCGGATAGAGCAGCAGCGTGGCCAGCAGCAGCAATCCGGAGACGAGCACGATGAACGCACCGAGCATCCCAGCGGCACCAAGGCCGGCTCGCAATGCAGTCGGGTAGGTCAGGGCAAACACGCCGATTGGCGTGATGAGCAGGATCCAGTGGATCACGGTGAGCATCGCTGCGGAGAGGCCCTGAAAGAGCGTGGCCATCGGCAGTCGTTTCTCGTCGGGTAAACGCGTCACCGCCATCGCGAAGATGGCCGTGAAGAGAAGGATTGGGAAAAGATCGCCGTTCGCTGCCGCCGCAAAGAGATTGCGCGGCACGAGTCCGCTCACCCACGCGCTGAGCGACACCGGTTCGGCGTCGACGTTCTCGGGGATGTCGACCGTCGATCGCAGCGAGGCCAGCGTGGCGGGATCGGCGTCATACAGCGCGACGAATGGCGGCGCGACGACGAGCGTGAATACGCCCGCGGCGAGGAGCATCGCCAGAAAGAGCAGCAGCGTGCGCAATCCCAGCTTACCCACTGACTCGCCCGAAGGCGCGCCGGTGATGGCCGCCAGCAGTTTCAGGATCACGAGCGGCAACACCGCCAGTTGCAGTGCGGAAACCCAAAGCGCGCCGATTGGTTTCAGGATCTCGTCGAGCGTCGTGAACGCTGCAGCGCCGGAGAGATGACCCCAACTGCCGAGCGCAAGCGCCAGAGCGAGCGCGAGCAGCGACCAGGTCGTGAACGACAGTTTCCTCATCAAGCGGGGAGTCTACCTTGCGTCAGCACCGGCGATGCATGACACGGAATAGTGCCGTCACACCATCCCGAGAATTCATCTGCCGGTGCTACCGTTGCACCGATCGATCCGCAAAACACCGTCATGGATCGGTAACTGCATCGTGCAATAACCGATTACGGACTGCGTGCTAAGCTCCAATCGCTTCGCCCCCCTTCGCTCTCCGCCGCTGTAGCGCTACCCCGAAAGTTACTGAGAAAAGGAACCTGATGAATACTGAGATCGTGTCGACGCTCGGCCCCGAACCTTGGAAGGCTCCGTGGTGGAAGGCCACCGGCGGCGATCGCTTGACCCTCGGCTACATCATTCTCATTCACGTTCTTGCGGCGATCGGCCTGTTCATGTTTCCGACGCCGGGCTGGCCGGTTGCGCTGGTCGCAATCGCTCTCGGTTGGTTTGGCGGCCTCGGCACCACGCTCGCGTATCACCGCTCCCTTGCCCACACCTCGGTGCGACTGCACCCGGTGGTGCGGCACATCCTGATTTTTTTCGCGATGTTCAACGGCTCGGGCTCACCCGATAGCTGGACCGCGAATCATCGCCAGCATCACTCGCGCGTCGAGACGGTGGACGACATCTCCAGTCCCTGGATCGGCGGCTTCTGGTGGGCGCATCTCCGCTGGCTCTGGCAGGCAGGCGACGTGCCGCTCGATCGCTGGTGCCCTGACCTCAACAAACCGCAATACCGGATCTGGAACCGCCTGCAGGTGGTCATCCTCTTCTTCGCGCTCTTCGGCGGCCTGCCGTTCGGATGGGCGGCGTTCTTCTGGATCGGCCCGATGCGCCTCGTGACCTCGCTGCACGCGCAGTGCTTCGTGAACAGCATCGCCCACATGCGCGAAGGCCGCAAAGACGGCGAGGACTCGTCGCAGAACATCGCCTGGCTCGGTCTCCTGCACTTCTTCCAGGGCGAGAACTGGCACGAGAATCACCACGCCAAACCCTCCTCCGCGAAATTCGGCTGGACGTTCTGGCAGATCGACTTCGGCTGGTACGTCATCGTCGTGCTCGAAAAACTCGGCCTCGCGCACAACGTCAAACGCCCGACCTTCCGCGCCGTCGAAACTGAGAAGACCGAAGAAGCGGTGAGCGACACGATGACGGACGTGATGAACGACGTGATCAACGCCACCAAGCAGCCGGTCACGGCTGACGCGTAGGTTTCGCGAGAGCCGCCCCTCACCCTAACCCTCTCCCCGCGGCGATGAACCCGCCGTGGGGAG
>JALYJW010000122.1 GCA_030775085.1 Acidobacteriota bacterium
GCACTCCAAAGCGCTGCGGCGCGGAGAGCCTACTTCGATTGCGAGCGCCTCTTCGCCGCCAGTTCGCGCGTCGCGGCGCGATGACACGGGATGCACAGCGTGCGCATGTTCTCGAGCGATGAATCGCCGCCTTCGACGACAGGCGTCCTGTGATCGGCTTCCCACCACGACTTGCGCCGCTTGTGAATGACGCCGCGCTCCTGCAATGCGCGGATCTCACGCATGCGCTGCGCGAAGGGGAGGCGCATGATCCGGTTGCGAAGCCGATGCGTGTCAGTTCCGCAGATCGCGCAAACGCCACCGTCGCGCTCGAAGACACACTCGCGCAGGTAACTCGTGCTCGATCGCAACCGCCATTCGTGAACGCAGGCGTCCGAACAGAACGTCCGCCGCCGCCCACTCACCGCCCCCTTGCACCACCGGCACATCGCATGCGAGTCTAGCAGTAGGCAGTTCGCAGTAGGCAGTAGGCAGGAAAAGAGTCAACAGCTAGAACCTCGCGAGCCTTGTCTCTGGCTCTTCTCCTGCCTACTGCCTACTGCGAACTGCCTACTGAAAGCGTCACACCGCGACCGCTTCGAAAACCGGCAGCTCAATCGCCACCGCAGCCGCGTTCATGGTCGCGGCGATTCGGACCGCGTCGTGAACCTGGTCCTCCGAAAGGCCGCCCTTGATCACGGCGTCCTCGTGCGACCGAATGCACATCTCACACGCATTGATCGCGCTCACGGCCAGGCAGAACAGCTCGAAGTCGACCCGATTGGTCGCCGGTTTCACGATGCGCTGCATGCGCAGACGGGCCGGCATCTGCGAATACGATTCTTTGCCGACCATATGGCGGAAGCGGTAGTAGACGTTGTTCATTGCCATCAACGCCGCAGCCGCCAGCGCGTCGTCGATGACCTCGGGACCCACATCCGCGCGCGCATCGTGGAGGATGGCGTCGCGGAGGCGCTCATTGCGAGTGGCGACCGCCGAAGCGATCGCCACTCCCCAACGTTGCGCCGGCGTGAGAGCTCCCGGCTGCAGAACGCTCTGCAGGTTCAGCTTGATGTCTTTGGCCGCCTCCGGAATCGAGGCGCGGAGCTCTTCCACGGCGCTCATCGTCAGGCCACCTTGATCGTCTCTTCGCCCTTCTGCCAGTTGCAGGGGCAAAGCTCATCGGACTGCAGTGCGTCGAGCGTGCGTAGCACTTCGCCGACGTTGCGGCCGACCGAAAGATCGTACGCGCTCACCGAGCGGATGACGCCGCTCGGATCGACGACGAACGTCACGCGCAGAGCTACGCCACCGTCTTTGTGAATGATGCCCAACTCGTTCGCCAGCGTCGGATTGATGTGGACGAGCGGAGTCGGCACGGTGGCCAGATCGGGATGCGCGTTGCGCCAGGCCAGGTGCGAGAACTCGTTGTCGGTGGAGCCACCGATGACGACCGCATCGCGATCGTCGAAGTCCTGCGTGTGCTTGCCGAACTCGACGATCTCCGTCGGGCAGATGAACGTGAAGTCCTTCGGGTAGGCATAGAAGACGATCCACTTGCCGTCGAAGTCCTTGTTCGTGAAGCTCTTGAATTCCTTGCCTTTCTCGCGACCAACATTCGCGGTGACTTTGAACTCGGGGAACTTATCGCCAACTGTCAACATGTTTACTTCTCTCCTTTGAGGTTATCGCCCGCATCAGCGGACTTCGGTGAACTAGTGTTTACGGCGCGAGCCCTTCACAGAACCGCGCATGACCACCTGGTAGTTGTGAACGTCGAACTCGCGCAGCGAATCGATGTTGCACACCTGGACGCGGTCCCACGGCACGTCGTGGATGACACCGCTCTTTTCGTCGATGAAGTGATGGTGCGTCTCGGTGATCGGATCGAAGACGACGCTGTCCTCGCTGAGATTGAGACGCTGCAGCAGTCCTTTTTCGGCGAAGAGGTTGAGGGTGTTGTAGACGGTGGCGCGAGAGATCCAGGGAAAGCGCTCGCGGACGCGCTTCCAGACCAGGTCGGCCGAAGGATGCTCGATCGTGTAGAGGACGTAATCGCCGACCGCGACGCGCTGCGCCGAGGGCTGGATTCCGCTCTCGCGGAGGGTCTTGGCGGTGTCTTTCGTCTGCACGGTGATTAGACTAAGTCTAAATCGGGATGATGTCAAGTGTCAGATGAAGTCGAGAAGCAGTCCATAAGGATGGGAGGACTGACCGACACTTAGCCGCTCCCTCCTGCTAGACTGCGGCCGGTCCAATATCGGTGCGGTGCGGGCAAGGATGAGCGCGGAAGACATATACCTTCAGAATCTTCGGACGATCGAGCGCATTGCCGCGTTCGTCGCGCGGCGGCATCACCTCAATGCCAGCGAGGCCGAAGAGTTCATCCAGGAGGTGCGCGTACGCCTGCTCGACGATGACTACGCCATCATCCGCAAATTTCAAGGACGCAGCAGCATTTCGACGTATCTCACCACCGTCATCGGCCATCTGTTCTCCCAATGGCGCGTCGAGCAGTGGGGCAAGTGGCGCCCCTCGGCCAAGGCGAAGTGCATCGGCGAGAAGGCCGTGACACTCGAGCGCCTCCTCTCGCGCGAGGGTTTCACTCTGCAGGAGGCGGTCGGCGTCTTGACGACTCCGGGAGGCTCGTCTTATACGATCGGCGAGTTGGAAGCGATCTACCTGCGCCTGCCGGCGCGCACACCGCGACCCGTGTTCGTTTCGGAAGAGACGGTGCCGGACGTCATCACGGTCGAGGCCGATGCGTACGCGCGGATGGAAGCAGGGGACCGGGCTCGCGTCGCACGTCAGGTATCGCAGAAGCTCGACGAGAGCATCGAGGCGAAGACTGGCGAGGACCGGTTGATCCTGCAAATGCGCTTCTGGCACGGACGGCGCGTACCGGACATTGCCCAGGCGCTCCACCTCGACCAGAAAAAGCTCTACAAACGCTTCGATCACCTGCTCCTCGAGCTGCGCCGCGAGCTGGAAAGCGCAGGATTCACCCACAAGGATGTGGCCGGTTTGTTCAACAGCGGAGATGAAGAAGTTCATCTCAATCTACTGCCGCCCGGAGAAATCCCGCCGCCCGGTCCCTCTAATAACCGAGGTGGGGACAAGGCCAGAGGCAGGAAGAAGAGGTCGAGATGACCACTCCCATGTTGATGACCCAACACCCAACAGAAGAAGTACTTGCAGCATACGTAGATGACCAACTCGATTCCGCCGCGCGTTCTGAAGTGACAGAACACCTCGTCTCGTGCGGAGAATGCAGAGAGATCGTGCTGATGGCCACCGAATATCAGGCGAACGAAGCTTCGAACGTCCGGCAGGGATCGTTCGGACGCCCATGGCTGGCCGCAGCGGCGCTCGCCGTTGCGGCATCGATCGCGGTGATCGTCGTGAAGCCGGTCAGGGTATTCGGTCCGAATGTCGAAGATCTCGTTGCGGCTTCACGAGGCTTGTCGACACGCCCGTCCATGGGTCGCCTTGCAGGTGATTTTGCCTACAGCGACGCGCCGTCGATCATGCGTGGTGGCCGGGAGGAAAAAGAAGAAGGTGCTCGTTGGAGGCTTCTTCGGATGAGGTTGGATGTTGAGGAGGCCATATTTCCCAATTCGCATGTCCGTGGGCTGACTCTGCTTCTCACTGCAGAAAAGGGTAAGGAAGACCCGAGTGCTGCCGTCTCTCTTCTGGAGAGCGCTTACGAAAAGGCCCGTGGCGAGGAACGAGATTCAATTGCCATCGATCTAGCTGCCGCGCTCATCGCATATGCAAGCTGGTCGAACCAGCCGCATGAGAACTATTCGCGTGCGCTCGACCTTTCCAACGATGTATTGAAGCGGAATCCGGCCAGCGCTGAAGCACTCTGGAATCGCGCGACCGCTCTCGATCGTCTGAATCGAAATAGCGAGGCAACTTGGGCCTGGGATGCCTACTTGAAGGTCGATCCCAACTCACAATGGTCAGAAGAGGCGAAGCGTCACAAGGCGCTACTCCAGTGATTTTCTGACGTTCACATCGCTATGTTACCCTCCGCCCCAATTTGCGCCGGCTCCTTCCTCTGACTGGAATCGCCCTGTTCGTCGCAGGCTGGCAGATCGCCGTGGCCGTGTCTCCGCTCACGCTCGTTCCGACGCCGTGGCAGTCGCTTCTGGCGATCGTCGAACTGGCCGAGAAGGGGCTGCTGCTCCGCTACATGGTCGCTTCGCTCTTTCGCGTGACGTGGGGTTACCTCGGCGCGTTACTGATTGCCGTTCCCGCCGGCGTGCTGCTCGGGCTTTGGCGGCGCGGTGAGCTGGCGGTCAATCCGATGCTGCAACTGCTGCGGCCGATTTCGCCGCTGGCGTGGATTCCGATGGCCATCCTCTGGTTCGGTGTAGGCGATGTCTCGGCGATGTTCCTCATCTTCCTCGCCTCGGTGTTGCCGCTGACGATGACCACCGTGCATGCCGTACACAACATCGAGGGAGTCCACCTCGCCGCCGGTCGCAACTTCGGCCTGACCTCGCGCGAGCTGGTACGCAGCGTGATCTTTCCGGCCATCCTGCCGCAGCTCATCGTCGGCATGCGCATCACGCTCGGTATCGCCTGGCTCGTGGTCGTGGCCGCCGAGATGATCGCCGTCAACTCCGGCCTCGGCTTCCTCATCATCGACGCACGCAACGCCGGCAATCGCTACGACCTCGTCGTCGCCGGCATGATCCTGATCGGACTCATTGGCGTTGGCCTCGACTACCTGATGCGAAGTCTGGAACGACTGCCCGGCGTGCGGTGGGGGTATGTGACGGAGTGAAAGTCCTTTTCGAGAACGTCGGCATGTCGTTTGGCAGTGGTCCGAGCGCGATTCGTGTGCTCGACGACATCAATCTCTCGGTCGCCGAGGGGGAGTTTGTTTGTTTGCTGGGGCCTTCGGGGTGTGGGAAGTCGACGCTGCTGAATATCGTCGGCGGGTTTCTGCAGCCGACCGAGGGGAGCGTGTCGATCGATGGGGAGCGGGTCTCGGAGCCCGATCCGCGGCGGATTTTCGTGTTTCAGGAGCGGGGCGTTTTTCCGTGGCTGACGGTCGAGGAGAACATTGGCTTCGGGTTGTTTCGGCAGAGTGAATCGGAGAAGCGTGCGCGCGTCGCGCATTACGTGCAGATGGTGGGGCTGCGCGGGTTCGAGCGGTCGTATCCACGCGAGCTTTCCGGCGGGATGAAGCAGCGGCTGGAGGTGGCGCGCGCGCTGGCGGTGGATCCGGACGTGCTCTACCTCGATGAGCCATTCGGCGCGCTGGATTCCATCACGCGATTGCAGATGCGGCGCGAGTTGTTGCGGATCTGGCAGGCGGAGAAGAAGACGATTCTCTTCGTGACGCATGACATCGAGGAGTCGGTGCAGTTGGCGGACCGGGTGGTCGTGCTTTCGGCGCGTCCGGGGAAGGTGCAGCGCATCGTCGACATCGACATTCCGCATCCGCGCGACCTTTCGGATCCGCGCTACATCAGGCTGCGCGATTTGATCTTCGGCGAGATCGGCTTGGCACATCAAGTATGAGATCGCATCAGGTATGAGTGCAGAGGGCAGAGCGCAGAGGGCAGAGGGCAGAGGCGCGGCCGTGCTCACGCGTGTCATTGTGCCGATTACCGTGCTGATGATCTGGCACTTTGTGGTGGTGCTCAGCGGTACGAAGATTTTTCCTTCGCCGGTTTCCGTGGTCAAAGGCCTGCGAGAGCTTCCGCATCTTGGTTCGTACATCGTGGATTCGCTGTTCCGCGTCGGCTCCGGCTATTTCGCGGCGGTGCTGCTCGGCGTGCCGGTTGGTTTGGCGCTGGGATGGTGGACGTCGCTGGCGCGCGCGGCCAATCCTCTCATCCAGATGTTGCGTCCGATCTCTCCGCTGGCGTGGATGCCGCTGGCGGTGATCTGGTTCGGCGTGAGCAATCTCGCGCCGATCTTCCTGATTTTTCTGGCGTCGTTTTTCCCGGTCGTGGTGGCCACGATGAATGGCGTAAGGAACGTGCCGCCGGTGTACGTTCAGGCGGGCCGCAATTTCGGATTGAGCACGGGCGCGCTCATGGCGCGCGTGATCGTTCCTGCGGTGCTGCCACGCATCCTGGTCGGCCTGCGCATCGCCTTCGGCGTGGCCTGGCTCGTCCTCGTAGCGGCGGAAATGATCGCAATCGATTCGGGACTCGGCTATCTCATCATCGACGCCCGCAACGCCGGCCAGCGTTACGACCTCGTCGTCGGCGGCATGCTGCTGATCGGCGCGATCGGACTGGCACTCGATACGTTGATTCGTTTGACGGAGAAGTTGCGGTTCGTGAAATGGGCGTTCAATGATTAGTCGGGCAGTCGGCAGTAGAGCGACGCGAGGGTGTGCGTATCTACTGCCGACGGCCGACTGCCGACCGCCGACTGGAAAGGAGGGAACCAATGACCAATACGCGCAAGATCGCGCTGGCGGTGACAGCCTGGGTGGCCGTCATTACCGCGGCTCATCTGGCGACGAATGTCGACTGGACGGTGCTGCTGAATGATCGTCTGCCGGAGAGCGAGCGGAAGCTGAATGTCGCGTATATCCCGGTGACGTGACACCTGGCGTGCCCGGTGACGGACTACATCTCCGCCTATTCGAAGTCGGGTCATCTGTTCATCCCTCGCATGTTTCAGGGATTTCCCGAGATCAAGGAAGCGCTGATCTCGAATCAGATGCAGGCGGCGTTCATGGTCGCACCAATGGCCATCGCCCTGCGTGCTCAGGGCGTTCCGGTGAAGATCGTTTACCTCGGGCACCGCTACGGGAGCGCCGTGGTCGTGCAGAAGGACGGGCCGGTGAAGACCTTCGCCGACCTGAAGGGGAAGGTCATTGCCATCCCCAGCCGCTTCTCCGACGAGCGTTTGATTCTCTTTCGCGCGCTCGCCGCCAACGGAATGAGCGCCAGTGATCTGCGGATGGTGGAGATGGCGCCGCCCGACGTGGCGGGCGCACTCGCGGCCAAAGCAATCGACGCATTCTCGATGGGGGAGCCGTATCCGTCGCAGGCCGAGATGGGCGGATTCGGCCGCGTGCTTTTTCACGCGCGCGAGTACTGGCCGGACTACATCTCGTGCGTGCTGGTGGTGCGCGACGATGCCATCGCCAACAAACCCGAGGCCGTGCAGGTTCTCGTCGACGGAATCGCGCGATCGGGACTGTGGCTCGAGAATCCGCCCAAACGCCGCGCGCGCCGCGAGCACGCCGCCGATTTCGTCGGGCGCTTCTATTTCCGCCAGGACCCGCGCCTCCTGAAGTGGGCGCTCACCAATCCGATCGATCGCGTGCAGTACCAGCCGCTCACGCCGTTGCGACATGACTTCGAGCTGATCGTGCGGCTCATGCGCGAGACCGGTGTGCTCGATCGCGACATCGCCTTCGAGGAATACATCGAGCCGCGATTCGCCGAAGGCGCAAAGTCGCAGACCGAGTGGCGTTACGAGCCGGGCGACGCGTACGCGGAGTGAATTCAGTAGGCAGTTCGCAGTAGGCGTCCGCACGAACATACAAAAGCGGCGGCTGCGGCCACCGCACTCCAAACGATTCATCCAGAGAGGGTGCTACGCGTGGCTGTTCTGGGCGATCAACTGCGTCGCTCCAGCTTCGCGGCCAGGACGAACCGCTGCACGATGCCGAGCACTGCGAAGGCCAGCAGCAGGAAGGACATCCATTCCGGAATCGTGAAGCCGGCGGCCGCGAGTCCATCCCATCCGTTGCGGATGAGGATGTACGAGACGAGCGGATAGACCACCAGCGCGAGCACGAACTCTCCGCGGCCGACCGCGTCGTAGTTGCGCTCGTGCCACGAGGCCTCGATCTGCGTGCCGATGTAGCCGTTGAGGAGCACGCCGATGATGACCGCGATCGTGATCTCCGGACGGACGCCATTGCCGAGGAGCCAACCGGTGGCAAGCAGCACATCACTGACGCGGTCGGCGAAGTGATCGAGAAAATCTCCGTACGTCGAAGACTTCCCCTGCACGCGCGCCACGATCCCGTCGAACGCATCCGCCAATCCGCCGACGGACAGAAACACGATAGCCACCACGAAATAGCGCTTGTAAAGCAGCGCCGCCGCGGTGACATTCAGCGCCAGAGCCAGCAACGTCACTGCATTCGGCGAGAGCGGACAGCGGCGCGCCAAAGGTGCGAACCAACGATGCAGGCGGTCACGCCAGACATTCATGGCTCAAATTGTAGTCGGCGGTCGGCAGTCGGCGGTCGGCAGTAGGAAAACCGCTCCCGAATCCCGCTACTGCCGACCGCCGACCGCCGACTGCCGACTGATTCAGTAAATGATCACCTCATCCCCCACATTCGCCATCGCGAAGAGCTGTGCGATGTCGTCGTTGTGGAGGCGCACGCAGCCGTGCGAGACGTTGCGGCCGAGTTGCGATACGGCTTGCGTGCCGTGGAGCGCGTAGCCGTCGCCGAGGTTGAGGCGGTGCGTGCCGAGGACATCGGGAAACTGGCGGGGGCGTGTACCGATCGGCGGGATCACCACGGCGCCGCCGCGGACGATCAATGAGCCTTCCGGCAGGGGAAAGCCGTTGTCGAGGACTTCGGTTCCGCTCACGGTGAGGCCGCCGATGTTCTGGCCGCGCTGCAGGTGAACGAGGCCGAGGCGGCCTTTCTGCGCTTCCTCGACGTAATGCCAGTCCGGCGGAACCCACTTCGGATTCTCTTCCTTCGAACGAACGCGGAAGCGACCGATGGGCGTGCGGAAGACTTTGGTGCCTCCGCTGGTCACGAGGGTGGAGTTGCTGCCGGTCGAGCAGATGGCCTCGAAGACAAGCTGTCCGTCGCGGCGCGCGTAGACCTTGTTCTCCGTCGTGGAGACCGTGATCACGAAGTTGCTGTCGTGCATCTCGTCGATCTGTTTCTGCTTCGTCGCCACTTCGGACTGCAGTGTGGCCATGCGCGTCGACGCGGCAGACATCGTCTTCTGCAACTGCTGGAGCTGCTTCTGCACTTGCTCTTCCACCAACAGATCGATGGTCCGCACGCGATTCAGTTTCCGCGCGTCCGCAATCGTGATGGCTTCGGCGGCCACGGCGTATCCGAGCACGCCGAGACCGAGAACCAGCAACGCCCATGAACCCAGCAATCCAACCCAGCGTGGCATTCGTTCTCCTTAGAAAATGTAAACCTGCGTCTGGCCCGCGCTGATGCGCGGCCAGACGGCGCGCATGAAGTTCTCGGCGGTCATGTACGATCCCGGCTTCGCTCCCTGCAGCGGACTCTCGGGTGGGGGCTCTGTGTGGATCGCGTACCCGTTCGGCAGAAACAGCACGTACTTGCCGAGCCCTCCCGTAACGACCGCCCGCTCCGCCGGCACCGGCTGACCGTTCATCGCGTAAACCCATTCCGGGATGGGCCAGGCGTGATCAACGAGCTTCGCCTCGATCGGAAATGCACCCTTGAGCGGGACGAACGTCCATGACTTGTCACTCGCGGAGAGCGTTTCTGCCTTGCCGATGATGATGTCCGCCTCGCGCAGGATCGTGTCGCCGTAATAGAAGCGCAGCTTTCGCGCGTTCGTGTCGATGGAGAGATAGAAATTCTCCGACTCGAGACTGCCGACGAACTTCATGCGGTCCTCGAGCTCGCGCTGAAGCGCGTCGCGGGTGAGATCCATCTCCGCGAGATCCTTCTTGATCTTCGTCACATCGGCGGGCGTGCGCTGTTCTCGCGTGATGACGTCGGAGAACTCGCTGGAGACGCGCTCGCGGTGGTAACGCGCCAAGAACACCCCGGCGATGCCGAGGATCAAGAGAACAAGATTCAGCCAGAGTGGGGGGCGGGGGAAAGACCGGCGGTCCGGGGTTTCGGGCCGGTCGAAAGAACGTCGATCGGACATATCTGAAGCAGGCCCTACGCGAGCGGCGTGCCAGATCTACTTGGGAGCGGGGAGGCCGAGGGTTAGATGCGCGCATTGGAATATGTTTCCCCGGCGCACGACTTTTTCAATCAACGTTAGGAGATCTTGCAGATGGCAGATTCGAAAGCAGTACAGCAGATCGGCGACGCCGATTTCGACAGCGTCCTGAACGCCGGCAAGCCGGTGTTCGTCGACTTCTGGGCTCCGTGGTGCGGTCCGTGCCGCCTGATCGGCCCGATCGTCGAGGAGCTCGCGCCGGGCTATGAAGGCAAGGCATTCATCACCAAGATGAATGTCGATGACAACCCCATGGTGGCGCAGCGCTATGGTGTGACGTCCATCCCCACGCTGATGATGTTCAAGAACGGACAGCTCGTCGATCGCATGGTCGGCGCCGCCCCGAAAAACGCCCTCCAGCAGTTCATCGATCGCAACCTCTGATGCGCTGATGCGCTACGCAGTTGCAAACGCCGGCCGTGAGGCCGGCGTTTCTGTTCAGGGCCGCAATCCGTAATCGCCGCGGCACAACGACTCGACGCCGCTCTCCGTCACGACGAACGTATCCTCGATGCGCACCCCGAGCTCGCGGTCGGGAAAGTAGAGTCCGGGCTCGATCGTCACGACGTCGCCGGTCTCGATGAGATCGCGATTCGCCGGCAGAAGAGCGAAGGACGGCTTCTCGTGGATCTCGAGACCGACGCCATGCCCGAGGCCGTGGACGTAACCCTCCAGTGTCTTCGGATTCGAGCGCGTCGTCGCGTAACCCTTTGCTTCGAACAGATCGCAGACGAGCGCCTGATAATTCGCCGCGAGCGTGCGCGGACGCATGGCATCGCGTGCGCGCGTGAAGGCGTCCAGCACATCGTTGTGCAGGCGTTGCAGCTCGTCCGGGATCGCTCCGATGCAGAACGTCCGTGTCAGGTCGAAGAAAAAGCCGCTGCTCTTGTCCATCGGAAAAATATCCAGCACGATCGGAATCGACGGCCGGACCAGCGCCCGTGCGTCTCCGCGCGAATGCGGAACGCCGGCGTCGCGCCCCTGCGAGAGGATCGTCTCGTGATCCTCGATCATGCCGAGGCGCGCGATCTCGGAGGAGACGAACGCTTTGAGATCGCCGAGCGTCAATCCAGCGCGCGGCTCGCGCAACATTGCCCGCACGCCATCGACGAGCTGCTCCGTGCGAGCGCCCACCGAACGGATGCACTCGATCTCCCGCGCGTCCTTCCGCTTGCGGGCGAGCTGAATCAGATCCTCGCCGTTCGAGGGATGGATGTGCCATCCGCGACGCTCCATCGCGCCGGCGATGCCCAGGTAAAGCTGCAGGGGAGCATTGCCGAAGAAGGCGATCGACGAGCCCGCGCCGAGGTCGCGCAGCACGCTCGTGAACAGCTCCGCGTAGGCTTCTGACGTATTGGTCGCGCTGCGCTGGATGCGGTCGTATTCGAATTCATGCACGAGCCGCACGTCGAGACCGGATGCCATCGCCTCATCACGCTCCATCGGATACGTGACCAGCACCGGATCGCAATCCAGCAACTTCACCGCATAACCGCGCGTCACCTTCGCCCCGCGCGCCAGCCACCGAAATGAAGGATGCATGGACTCGTGCATCGGCACGATCAGCGCCTCGATCGAGCGCTCGCGCATGAGAAGGTCCAGATCGCTTTGCACGGGCGTGATTCTAGCGGGGGTTGTGGACGGTGGACGGTGGACGTTGTGGACTGAGTGGACTTGGTGGACTGAGTGGACATCGACCAAGTCCACTTCGTCCACTGTCCACGACGTCCACCAAGTCCACAACGTCCACCGTCCACAAGTCCACAAACGTCCACCGCAAACTTCTGGCCCCGATCTCGCTTTCGACCTCAGCCGGACGTTGGTGTGAAGATCATGTCGTACAACATTCAGGGCCATGCGGCGGCGCGGCGCGAGGATCATCTGCCGAAGCTCGCGGAGGTCATTGCCTCGGTTCAGCCCGATGTGGTCGGGTTGCAGGAGGTGCATTGCGGCACGCGCGTGGGAGCGGCGCATCAGGGCGAGGCGCTGGCGGCGCTGACCGGGATGAACCATTGGTTCGGCAAGAGCTGCAACATGGATGGCGGCGCCTACGGGAACGCCGTACTCACGCGCGGAACGATCCAGTCCGCTTCCGTCCATCCGCTGCCGGGCTCGGGCGAGCCGCGTTCTGTGCTCCAAGCGGACATTGACGTAGAAGGGGAGGGCATCACGTTCTTCGCCACGCACCTCGCCTCATGGGGCCGGCTGCTGCGCATTGCGCGGATGAAACAGATCGCGGTGCTGGGCGACATCACAGCGCGCGGTGCGTTGCCGCACGTGCTCGTCGGCGACTTCAACGTGCCGCCCGCGGCGGAAGAGATTCGCATCCTGCTCTCGCACGGCCACCTGCGCATGTGCGGCAACATCAAGGAAGTGACGTTCCCGATGACGCGGCAACGGCTCGACTACGTATTTGCCGATCCGCGTTGGGAGTGCATCAGCGCCGAGGTCATCCGGCGCGGGCCGTCCGACCACTGGGGTGTTCTCGTGGAATTGAGACCGCGCGCATGAACGTCTCCGTTCCGGTCTGGCTCATTGTCGTGATGGCGCTGGCGATCGTCGCTCTGACGATCATCCTCTGGTCGGTGAAGCGGCGCCGCCGTCCGCATCTCGCGCTCGCGACCGAAGGCGATCTGCACGATCTCGTTCCGTCGATCGCCGGTGCAACGCAGAGCACGATGCTCGGCGGCAACGCCATCACGCTGCACCAGAACGGCGCGTTCTGGGAGGCCGTATTTCGCGACATCGAAGCCGCCAAAGAGACCATTCACTACGAGACGTTCCTCTCCAAGGAAGGAGAGCTCACGCGCCGCATGTCCGCCACCTTGTGCCGGAAGGCGAAAGAAGGCGTGGACGTGCGCGTCATGCTCGACGGAAGCGGCGGCAAGAACTACGGCAAGCAGGGTCTGGCCGACATGTGCGACGCGGGCATCAAGGTCCACAAGTACCATCCCATCGAGCTGCGCAACCTCGGCATTCTCAACAATCGCGACCATCGCAAGATCTTCATCATCGACGGCCGCATCGGCTATGTCGGCGGGCATTGTCTGGTCGACAACTGGCTCGGCGACGCCGAGGACAAACAGCACTTCCGCGACATCTCCGCGCGCGTCGAAGGCCCGGTCGTGGCGCAGTTGCAGTCGGCCTTCGCCGAGAACTGGATCGAAGAGACCGGAGAAGTGCCGGCAGGGCCGAACATCTTTCCCGAGCTCGAAGAGGTTGGCGACATGAAGGCCCACGTGGTCTGGACCTCGCCGGCGGGCAGCCCGTCGACGCTCAAGCTCCTGCACTACATGGCCATTCACGCGGCCCGGAAAAGCATCACCATCCAGAACCCCTACTTTCTGCCCGATCCCGACGCGCGGGACTCGCTGCTCGCAGCGGCGAAACGCGGCGTGGCCGTGCGCATCATGATCCCCGCCACCAGCGCCAGCGATTCGAAGATCGTGCAGCACGCCAGCCATCACCACTACGGAACGCTGCTCAAGGGCGGCATCCGTCTGTTCGATTACGGGAAAACGCTGCTGCACCAGAAAGTGATCGTCATCGACGGCTGCTGGGCCGCGGTCGGCTCCACCAACTTCGACGACCGCTCCTTCGAGGTCAACGACGAAGTCTCGCTCGTCGTCTACGACGAAGGCTTCGCCGGCGAGCTGGAAGAAACATTCGAGCGCGACCTCGAGCACGCCACCGAGATGCACTTCGAGCCCTGGAAGAACCGCCCGGTCCTGCACAAGCTCAAAGACTTCAGCGCGTTTCTGCTGAACGAGCAGTTGTAGCTCGCCGCTCGCGCCGATACGAGTGCGGCGGCTTTTGGCTGAAGAGATCTTCGAGCAGCGCAAGCCGCCTGCGCAGGGCCAGATAGTCTTGCAGCGAGGTGACGATCGCCTCGCTGTAACCCGCTTTGCCGCTGACCTTCTGTGCTTCTGCGAGGAGATCATCGGCGATCGTGATCGTCGTTCGTATATGCACAATTTGGCACGACCTGATTCAGCGTGTCAACAGAAGTGCATACCCCGACAGGTTCCGGACACTCGCTTCCTCGCGGCAGCCATCCCGGACGCAAGTGCGCGCAATCGCGCTTCACGGCGTTTCTTGTCAACGAGCAGTTGTATTGTCTCGTGCGGCTCTGCCGGCCGCTACGCGGACTGTACGGTCTACACCTCGATTTCCCCCGGCTGAAAGCCGGGGGCTAGAACCTGCCGCGTGCTACACACGCGCTTCGATCCACGAGCGCGTTTCGAGCCGCGCACGCGTTTCGATCCACGCATGTGTGTCGTGTGGGCTACGACGGTGTCGCGTGAGGCGCACGCGCGGATGCCCGCGTCAGCGGGCAGTAGGGAATAGCCCCCGGCTTTCAGCCGGGGGAACGATGCGTCCCGATGTTCGAGTCCGCGTAGCGGCCGGCAGATCTGCCGCGCCGGAGAGAGCGAACCGTTCCGGCCCATCTTGTGCTACGTTTCGCGGCTGCACGCATGGAGCCGTCAGAGCAGCAGCACAGCAAGCGTTATCTCCTCACACTCTCGTTCGGCGCGCTCGGGGTCGTGTATGGCGACATCGGCACGAGTCCGCTCTACGCGTTGCGCGAGTGCTTTTCGCCGAGCCACCATCTCCCGGTCAGCGAGGCCAACATTCTCGGCGTCCTCTCGCTGGTTTTCTGGGCGCTGATCATCGTCATCTCCATCAAATACCTGACCTTCGTGATGCGCGCGGACAACCGCGGCGAAGGCGGCATCCTCGCGCTCATGTCGCTCGTGGAGCCGCGGAAATCGAAACGCCGCGGAGTGCTCCTGGCGCTCGGTTTGTTCGGATCGGCGCTGCTGTATGGCGACGGCATCATCACGCCGGCCATCTCCGTCCTCAGCGCCATCGAAGGTCTGGAAGTCGTCGCACCAGGATTCGATCCGTACGTCATCCCCCTCACCATCGTCGTTCTCGTGGCGCTCTTCGCGGTGCAGAAATCGGGGACGGCCAAGGTCGGTCAGATGTTCGGACCGATCATGCTGGCCTGGTTCACGGTGATCGCGGCGCTCGGTCTCTGGCAGATCTTGAAGGAGCCGGCCGTGCTGCGCGCCATCGTGCCGACGCACGCAATCCGCTTCTTTCTGGAGAACGGCTGGTCCGGCTTCGTCGTGCTCGGCTCCGTCATCCTGGTGGTGACCGGCGGCGAAGCGCTGTATGCGGACATGGGGCATTTCGGATTGAAGCCGATCCGTCTGGTGTGGTTCACGTTCGTCTGTCCGGCGCTCCTGCTCAACTATTTCGGTCAGGGCGCGTTCCTTCTGCACACTCCGGAGGGGCGTGAGAATCCTTTCTTTCTCATGGCACCCGAGTGGTCGCGATATCCGTTGATCGCCTTGGCCACGCTCGCCGCAAGCATCGCCTCGCAAGCGGTGATCTCCGGCGCCTACTCACTCACGCGTCAGGCGGTGCAGCTCGGCTATCTGCCGCGCATCCGCATCCGCCATACGTCCGCGCGGGAGATGGGACAGATTTACATCGCCTCGGTGAACTGGATCCTGATGTTCGCCGCGATCGGCCTCGTGCTCGTGTTCCGCGAGTCGACCAACCTCGCCGCGGCGTACGGCGTCTCCGTCACCACGACGATGCTCATCACCACGATCATCCTGGCAGTCGTGGAGCGCGAGCGCTGGAAGTGGTCGTGGCCTGTGATCCTCCTGCAACTCGTGCCGTTCCTCATCATCGATCTGGCCTTCTTCGGCGGCAACATCATCAAGGTCCCCGATGGCGGTTGGTTCCCCATCGTCGTGGCCATCTTCGTGTTCATGCTGATGACGACGTGGCGCAAGGGGAGGAAGATCCTCAGCGCGCGGCTGGCGTCCCAATCGATCTCCCTTAAGGATTTCGTCCGCGAGCTGGAGCACGACCGCATTCCACGCGTGCCGGGCACTGCCATCTTCATGTCGAGGAGCTCCGAGGGTGTGCCCACGACGCTGCTGCACAACATCAAACACAACAAAGTCGTCCACAAGCGAACGGTCTTACTGACCGTGGAGACCGAGGAGCGCTCGCACCTCGGCGAAGACGAACGCTTCGAATGGGAAGATCTCGGGTTCGGCATCTACCGCCTGACCCTCCACTTCGGATTCATGGAAGATCCCGACATCCCGGCCGTGCTCGAGCGCATCGGCACCGGCGACATGCGCTTCAACCCGATGGCCACGAGTTACTTCCTCGGGCGCGAGACACTCATCCCCACCAAGCAGCGCGGCATGGCCATCTGGCGCGAGCACCTCTTCGCGTCGATGATGCGCAACTCCTCGAGCGCCTCGGTGTTCTTCAGCCTGCCGCCCAATCAAGTGATCGAGCTGGGGGCGCAAGTCGAGTTGTGACGAGTCGGCGGTCGGCAGTCGGCGGTCGGCCGTAGAC
>JALYJW010000123.1 GCA_030775085.1 Acidobacteriota bacterium
AAATGCTGAGACCGGCATCACCGACTACACCTTCACCTGCGTCCGCTGCTTCTCCTGGGGCCGCTGGGTGGGCAAGCCGGAACTGGCCAAAATCGGGAAAGGCTGAGAATCGAGTCGGCGGTCGGCAGTCGGCGGTCGGCAGTAGAAAAAACCGCTCAAAGCAGCGCCGTGGGAGGGTGGGCACTACTGCCGACCGCCGACTGTCGACCGCCGACTTTGTTCATTGAGGGTAGGGAATTACCTCCGTCCGTCACTCCTTGAGTGAGTGCCGTGAATTAAGGAGTGCCGCTTGTCCTTCTCTTCGAACGCCGCCGTGATCGAAGTGCCCGTGGAAGTTCTCGACGCCGGACCGCGCTGGTACGGCGGCCTGGCCGCGAATTTCGCGCGCGTCCAGATGCTGGTGACCTGGTACGGCTCCGATCCCGATCGCTATCTCGACGCCATCGCTCAGGGAATCGAGGATGTGGAGGACCGGGAGTTCCTCTGCCAGATCAAAGACCGGATGAGCGTCGATCCCTCGCTGATGGACGACCTGCGCCGCATCGTCGGTGAGTTCGCCACGCGGTTTCCTTCGATCTGAACGAATCGCCGATCGGATAGACTGCCACGCGCCGGACGCGCGCGCATGCCAGACATTGTCATCATTGGCGGCGGATTCGCCGGCCTCTACACGGCGCGCGGCCTGAAGCGCGTCCCCGCGGACGTCACCGTCGTCGATCAACACAACTACCATCTCTTCCAGCCGCTGCTCTATCAGGTGGCCACGGCCGGCCTCAATCCGAGCGACATCGCCGCACCGATTCGTTCGATCCTGCGCAGGCAACGCAACCTCAACGTGATCCTCGGCGAGGCGGTGTCGATCGACGTCGCGCAGAAACGTGTCGATCTTGCCGACGGCAGCGCGCTTCCATACGACCAGCTCGTCGTCGCAACCGGTGCAACACACTCTTACTTCGGCCATCCCGAGTGGGAGCAACACGCGCCCGGCCTCAAGACCATCGAAGACGCACTCGAGATCCGCCGCCGCGTGCTGCTGGCGTTCGAAGCCGCCGAGCGCGAAGAAGATCCCGTCGAGCAAAACGCCCTGCTGACGTTCGTGATCATCGGCGGCGGTCCCACAGGCGTCGAGCTCGCGGGAACGCTCTCCGAAATCGCGCGCAAGACGATGGTGCGCGACTTCCGCCGCATCCGTCCTGAAAGCGCGCGCGTGATTCTTCTCGAAGGACGCGAGCGCGTGCTGCCGCCGTATCCGCCAGACTTGTCGGAGAAAGCGCGGCTGCAGCTGGTCGAGCTGGGAGTCGAGGTGATCACCGGCGCTGTCGTCACCGACATCAACGATCGAGAAGTGCGTTTCGGCGAGAACGTCATTGCCACGCGCACCGTCCTCTGGGGCGCCGGCGTGCAGGCGTCTCCCCTGGCCCGATCCCTCGGCGTGCCGCTCGATCGCGCCGGCCGCGTCATCGTCGAGCCCGACCTCACGATCCCCGGGCATCCCGAGGTCTTCGTCATCGGCGACCTCGCCGCCAAACAACAGCACGACGGCACCTTCGTCCCCGGCGTCGCACCGGCCGCGATTCAGGAAGGACAACACACCGCGCTCAATCTCGAGCGCGCCGTGGCCGGACAACCACTCCGCGCATTCCGCTATCGCGACAAAGGCTCGCTGGCCACCATCGGCCGCGCCGCCGCAGTCGCCGACTTCGGCCGCCTGCGATTCGGCGGCTTCCTGGCGTGGATGGCCTGGCTCGTCATCCACGTCTTCTTCCTCATCGGCTTCCGCAACCGCTTCCTCGTCGTCACGCAATGGGCGTGGGCCTACCTCACCTATCAACGGGGAGCGAGGTTGATCACGGGCGATACGAAGCGGCGCAACTAACTCCGCGCTTAGTGTGGAAGGTGCACAAAACCCGTGGCTCGGTGACGTCGCGATTGATTGAGGTTCGCGGCGTGAGGCGTGCGTGTATTCACCACAGAGGCACAGCGCGGCGATGCCGCAACCAACGCGAAAGATTGGGCAGGCGTAGACCACCGCCACGCGGCTCTCACCACAGAGTCACAGAGGGGACGGAGGAGGACGGAGTAAAGCAAATGGTTGAAAAGCGATCAAGTCCATCGCCTTCCTCTGTGTCCCCTCTGTGTTCTCTGTGTCTCTGTGGTGAATGCACACATGCCGAGCGACACGCATGATCCAAATTCAACACGATCTACATTTGCGGTGGTTTCCGCTCAACGCACAAAACGCGGAGAGAGTCTTACCGCAACGTCCGCACGCCGTTCTCGCCCGCGATGACGCTGTCGAGGCGTTTGCGTGTGGCTGGCACTTTGCGCATGTATTTTTCGGTCTCGGGGAGCTTGCGGATCAGGCCGGCCAGCATGCGTTTCACGTTGTGCGATCCGCCGTTGTAGAGCGCGGCGGTCATGGCTTCGACGTCGCGCTCGGAGCGGGCCAGTTTGCGCGCTTCGCCCGATTTGCGGTCGAGGTGATGGACGAGGAATCTCGCCATGCTCTTGGCGGAGAAGCGATCGTCGAGATGCTCGCCGAGGTACTCGCTGGCTTCGTAGGCCATCGTGCGCTTCACCAATTGATGGTTCATCTCGAAGTGTTCTTCGAGCATCCGGTCGCGCTCGGCGATGAGCTCTTTCTGGTAGCGCGTCCATGACGTGAGCTGCTTTTCCTTGAGTGCGCGGTATTCCTTGCGCGTCTCGTTGCGGAAGGCGCGCAGTTGCGCGCGCGAGCCTTTTTCGAGCAGGCGCCCGAGGCGGCTGAGGACGACCTTGTTGTGATCGTCCATCTTCTGGATGTCGGCGAAGTATTTCTTCGACGCGTGCGGCGCGAGCAGATCGAGCTCGTTGATGCCTTCGCGGCGCAGTTGTCTCGCCGATGCCAGAAGGCGTTTCGCTTTCTTGCGACGTGCGGGCGTGTCCTTGTCGACGAGCATGGAGGCGATCGTGTCCGCATCGCCGAGGGGCTTCTTCATGATGTAGGCGCGGGAGCCGATCAGGTAATCCTTCGTGACGAAGAGCTTCCCGGTCATCTCCTCCTGCAGATAGGCCACCGGCGTGGCCTGCGCCAATCCGACCGCGCCGGCCTCGGAGACGTCGAGGATCTTGCCGTTCGTCTCGGCATGCGCAATGGCTAACAGCAACGTGACCGAGGGAGCGCTCGGCATCGATCGCGCCGCATCGTCGATCACGACCACCAACTCCTCGGGATTACGCGTCCAGAGATCCGCCATCTCATGCGCGAGCGCTTCGATGCGTGAATCGATCTTTTTCTGCGAGACCTCGACGAGCGTCGGTACTTCACTCGAAGGCTCGGCGGGCGGAGGATCGGGAATCACGACCGGCGGAGGCACGAGTTTCCGCGGCGGCGCGAGCATGGCTGCCTGCTGAATCTCCGCATCGCCCAACGGCAACCGCGCCACACCGAAGACAACACACCCAAGCGCTACGCCGAGCGCCGCCCACCACCACGAGGAATTGGATCGCATATTGGCCTCGCCCTCAGGTTAGCATTGGCCGCTTCCCATGCGATACGAACGTTTCTGCATCATTGCAATTTTTCTGACGGCGGTCTCCTGCTCGCGCGAAGCGCCTGCGCCGCCGCCATCACCGGCACCGGCCGCGCCGATGGCCACCGCATCAAACTCCACTGCGCCCGTTCCTGCGCCCGAAGAAACCACGTCGGCCAAAGGCTCCTACAGTGAAGCAATGGTCTGGCTGCAATCGGCTCCGGCATTTCACTTCGTCATCGACGAGGGAGAAGTTCACGCGGAAGGTGACCTCACTCGACGCACCGTCGGCGCCGAGTCTGTACGCATCCTCGCAAACGGCGAAGAGTGGCGCGCCACCGCCGGCGCGCAAGGAGTGGCGTGGGAAGTGCGCAAGGCAAACGGATGGAGCGCCGCCGCAGCTCCTTTCTATGGCAACCGCCTCTACCAGCGCGTCACGCTCGCCTTCGACCCGCAGAAGAGAGAAGGAGACGCGCAACTGATCGGCACCGACGGCACGTCCAATCACTACCGCTTCACGAACGCCAACACGGGCGAAGTGCATGACGTCTGGGTGAGCGCGAGCGATGGGCATGTGGAGCGGATGAAGATTGGGGACTCGTTTGAGATGAGGATTGAGAATTGAGGATTGAGGATTGAGGATTGGGAAGCCGGCCAAAGCCCCGCCTCCCGGCGATCGGCCGCTGAAGACGTTGGAGCGCGTTTTGTCGAAGGCGGGAATCGGATCGCGAACCGAGGCGCGACGATGGGTCGGTGAAGGGCGCGTGCAGGTGAATGGGCGCGTCGAGGGCGATCCGAACCGCTGGGTGGATCTGGAGCGCGACCGGATCGAGTTCGACGGCAAGCCGCTGCAGAAGGCCGCGGCGACGTATCTTCTGCTGCACAAGCCGGCCGGCTATCTCACGACCTACCGCGATCCGGAAGGGCGGAAGACGATCTACGACCTCCTCCCCGACCGCGAGCGCTATCTCTTTCCGGTCGGACGTCTCGATCTCGACACGAGCGGTCTCCTGATCCTGACGAACGACACCGCGTTCGCCGAGCGGCTCACTAATCCCGACTATCACGTACCGAAAACCTATCGCGTGCAGGCCACACGGCATTTGCACGAGGAGGAGCTCGACCGCCTGCGCGAGGGACTGGAGCTGAAAGACGGTCCGACGCGTCCCGCCATCGTGAGCCGCGTCCGCGAATCGGGCGGAAAGACAACGTTCGAGATCACCATCACCGAAGGCCGCAACCGTCAGGTGAGGCGGATGGTGGAAGCGCTCGATGCCAAAGTCCACAAGCTGGCGCGCATCGCCATCGGCCCGATCGGCATCGGCGAGCTGGCCGCGGGCGAGACGCGCGAGTTGTCGCAAGAGGAGGTCGCGGCACTCGCGACTCCTGTTACGCTACGCCCATGAAGCGCACGATCGCCGCCCTCCTCCTGCTCGCCGCCTGCTCCTCGGAAAAATCGACGTCTACCACGTCCGCAAATCAGCCGGGCTCCACGCCGCCCACCGCGGCGCAGGCGCGGGCCATCATCGAGAAGTCGGGTGAATTCTCGCAGTACGAATTCACGAACGCGGCGGTGTCGCTTCCGGTGAGCGGAGCGAGCACGAGCGAAGTGGCGAAGCAGCTCGCAGCAGCCGGCTGGCTCTTCATGGATGGCTCAGGCGAGATCATGCTCTCCGACAAATCGCGCACCGACAAACGCTTCATCCTGCGCGAGAACGGCCTCCTCGACATCGTGCCGATGGCAAGGAAAGAGCTCGGCGACGTCACCGCCGTCCGCACCAATCCCGACGGCACCGTCAACGCCGACTTCCACTGGACCTGGATCCCGAACGAGATCGGCGCCACCTTCACGACCGGCCCCATCCACGACCGCTTCGCCGGCACGCAGAACGCCACCGCCAATCTGATGTGGAACGGAACGGAGTGGGTGATGATCAGCGTGGAGAAGAAGAGTGAAGGTAAAGGGTGAAGAGTGAAAGCGGCTCGATGCCACTTCACCCTTCACTCTTCACAATTCACTCTTTCATTTCGTCTACGACGGGCCACGTCGCCTCGCGCCACGCTTCTGCCATGAGCAAGCCGGCGGTAGCCAGGTAAAGGCGGACGTCGGTGCGGTCGTATTCGGATTCGAGCGCCTTCACTGCCTCGCGCACCTGATCGATGGTGGGCGCCGTGTAGTCGTCGGCTTCGATCGAGCCGTTGTCGTGCGGCACGTTCCACTGATCGAGGAACGCCGCCATCATTTTGTTCTTCTCGTGCGTGTGGTACGCCATGAGCGCCATCTCCAGGAACTGCTCGAGCTCCGGCGCGCCCATGCGCTGCGCCAGAAGGTCAGCCTTCTTCTCCGGCGGCATCTTGCGGATGGTCTCCTCGCGGAAGTTCATGGCGCGGGCGAGGTGCATCTGCACGACCATGCGATGCTGCGCATCGGCGTGCTTCCAGAAATGCGTGAGGATGACTCGCCGCCGATCGGCATCGGCGAGCTCTTTCAGAATGCGTCGGGCGGTCCACATGGCGGCGCTCTTTTAGCACAATTCGGATCGCCGCTATCCCCGATTCGGCACCGTGGTTCGCGAGATGTGTTCCAACCGATTCACTCCGCGGGAGTGGTAACCGGCATCGAATCGTGTCGGACGACCACCGGCAGCGTGCGGCGACGGCGGACCCTCCACAACCAATAGAACATCGCGCCGAAAATCAGCAGGATCGGCAGGGCGCGCATCGGCCCGGACGTGAATGGCTCGGGGAGGATTTTCGCCACGCGCTCACGAATCGAGAAGAACGAGGCGGCCGCAATGAACAACGCGAAGCACATCCGCCACAGATGGCGCGCCAGGCGCGGCGCGCCCCGAGGCATGCCGGATCGCATGATGCGCAGGTCGCCGGCCGCCGCCAGGATCAGGACGGTGGCCAGGATGAAGGACATCACCCCGATCGTGCGAAACGGAACGCCGCCGGAGGAAAGGCCAGGGCTGCTCACGGCCTTGACGCCACCGACAATCGAGAGAAACGCCAGTCCGGCCGCGACCGTGAGCGCCGCGGTATTGATCGCGCGGGTCCAACGCGACGCCGGGCGGACGGTCGTCAGCGCCGTACCGGCAAAGTAGACCGACATCAGCGCGGCGACCACATTCGTCACGTCGGCATGCCGGAGATACTCCAGGACCGAGGCGGTCGTGCCCATGACGAGCATGGCGTAAACGAACAACATCCCGCTGCGGCGGTGGATGGTCCCACCCTTCTTCACGAACAGAGCGGCGAAGCCGAAAACAACGGCCAGTGCGCCTGCCACCACGTGAATGGGTAAGAGCATGAGGATGGTACGGCCATGGAGGCGAGATGTTCTAAACCCACTCCCCCTCGAAGCGCTCACCCCACCCGCCTCGGGCATCAAGCGAGGTCAGCTTCACGTCGCCGAAGCGTTGGTTGGAGTTTGCGAGAAACGGGCATTCCGAGCCAGCCGGCTCACGACGCAGCAGCCCTGTCCCATCATTGGCACGCCGCCCTCGGTGATGCCACGCAAATCGTCGCGATGTTGCCATACCAGAATGCCGGCCAATGCGTGCTTCGGGGTGGAGCATTGTTTCGCGGCGACGGCACAGCTCTTCGCGAGGCGCTCGCACGCGGTGAAATCCGCTTTCACTCCGGCTCGATCCGCGGTGCGTTTCCGCAGATCATTTGACCCGCGTCATCAATCATCGCTCGTCACTTCTATGATTTGCACGTGAAGACGAACGCGGCACGCCTCCTCGACTCCCTCGGCATCGCCTACGAAGTGCGCGAGTACGAAGTCGATCCCGAGGACCTCGCCGCGGAGACCGTCGCGCGCAAGGTGGGACTACCGCCGGAGCAGGTCTTCAAGACGCTCGTCGCGCGCGGCGACAAGCACGGCGTCTCGTTCGCGGTCACGCAGGAGAAGCCGCAGACGCTGCGGCTCGACCCGAGGACCGGCCGCGTTTCGGGCTCGTTGCGCATGTACGGCGACGCGTATCGCCCACGTACTCAATAGGTACCGCTCGACGGAACCCGGGGCGAGTCGTCAAGTGTGACGTTCAGGAAAGAGTCGCAGCTTGCACGAAATGGCGCTGCAGTTCGTCAGCGTCCCAAAGCTCGCTCACGTACTCGATGCCGTACCCGGGGACGGTCGAGTGGAGGAGTTGGGTGAAGTGTCAGGTGCTACTTCGCCGGCAGCTTTGGCCTTCATGTATCGGAAGGAGAGGTATGCCAAGACATCGGAACCCTGAAGCGGCTGGATGTAGCGATCATCGCCGAAGCAGATGCTGCCGAAGGATCGTTTGGCCTCTGGCCTCGCCTTCTTGATCTTCTGGAGGGCGGCATACCATTTCATTGCGTACCTATTGTCGTCATCGAAGATTAGAGCGATTCCGGCGTCATGTCCGGCCGCCTTGAGCTTCTCGACAAGAGTTCGCAGGACGCGCTGAAACACGAAGAGCTGTGGGTCCATGGCTTTCCTGATCGCAGCGGGCATGGTGCGATAGAACTTCGTGTCGAAGCCGATGCCAACGCCGAGCTGCACGTGCTCGCGGATGACAGAAACAAATTCGGTGAGGATCGCGTCACGTTCGGCCGGCGTCCATCCCTTTTCCGCGTACTGGCCGCTGCCGTGGTTGAACTCCCGCATGTGAAGTTCAGCAATTTGGTGCTTCTGGAGGAGCGCGTACCAGTCGCGGCAGAACTTGTCCCAATGGGAATCGTCGGCTACGTAGCCGGCCAAACAGACGAAATCGGTCGAAGTGTGCTCTCCGCTGCCATCGAAGTAGGCCTGAAGCATGTCTGGATGATGGTACCTGACGGCCGACGATAGAGCGCTGGGAAAGGAGGTGTCGGTCGATCTCGCCGCGTAGATTGATCACTTCCGCCGCGTCTGGGACGAACTGGTTTTTCGCAGTGCCGTACGACGCAGCGCATGTATGGACAGATGACCGCCGACTCATGGATCTACAGCGGGTTTGCTGACTTGATCGGGCAGCCGGATGTCTTGAGGTCGTTCGACCTGCGGAACTTCCGGCAGGTCCTCTAGATGCCGTGTCGATCTGGGAGTCGAAGAAGGAGTTCCGCGCGATCGCATTCGACTACGGCAACAACCTGCGCGGTAGAACGACGTTGATGGCGCGGGAGTGGTGCTGTACGAGCATCCGCCGAAGGAGACTGTCGATTCTCGTAGGTCTCGGGTGGGCTGATCTGATGATCGACGTATTCGTGAGAAGTGCCTGATGTGGAACAAGTTCTCCTACGAGTGCGGAGGTGCAGCGCTGCTTCACGAGGGAATGCTCTACGCGCTGATTCGGACCGACTGAGAAGTACCAAAGTGGAACTCGCGAGTCGGAAGATTAAAGAGGAGAAGACCATCACTTCGAATGACTTGCTCAGGAATAGCAATAGAAGGCGAATGACACGATCTAGGTCCACAACATCGATCTCACGTTCCTCGTCCCGGCGCCGGCGTCCGCCACCATGGATTGCTGACCCGGAGCGCTGGAGCTGTGGTACGACGGCTACTACTACTGCTCGACGAGCGGAAGCAATTGCGAGTACTGCCTGTCGGCGAGAGAGAGTAGGATTCTCTTCTTCCCAGATCACCGTGTCTTCAGGCACAGATGCTGTTTCGCAAATGGCATAACATGAAGGAAAGTTCAACTCGCGACGTTAGGTTAGGTAGTAATGTTCGAGGAAACGGAGCATTAATAGCGCGGCGCCTGGGTCGGTTCTTGCTGCAAACCGGAGTTGTACCGGTTTAATGCAGACGAGCGTGGCGAGTCCCGCATACGGCCGCGAACCCGATGAACGTGTCGAAGGGAAAAGGTGTGTCCTCAACAAGAGTCAAACGAGCCTGGAGAATCGTGAAGAGCGCCCTGGAGCATCTCCACCTGACGGACTTTCTTCTGCACGTTTCACATAGCGACGCGCTTGCACTATTGATCCTTGCCTTAACGCGTCCCGCTGGATGGGTCGCAATCGGCGTTCTCGCGGTTCTCTGGTCCGTCTGGTTTAGAGTCCGAAAATCGCAGGAGGAGGTTCTGCACATGGATGATCAAGAAAAGGAAGTGAAGCAAGAACTCCCCGTTCCGACTGCGGAACCTGCGGAGCTCCCGATTGCCACGCCGGACGTGTCGCAGAATCTCGCCGATCTCGCGCGTCAAGGAATCGGCGTCAAGATCACTATCATCGAGCTTAAGCCGGCTGCGAGGTAGGTTTGCCTGTTACGCGTATCGCACTCGTGCGGCGAATCCGCCGCGCGAACGAGATGCCTACGCTGGCGTTCCCCTCCTTGAGATGCTCGTGCAGTACTTCGGACAGTTCCAAGGCAACAGGTGGAAAAGTGCCTTCGTACGATTTCGATCCATGCATGCGTGACCTTGGAGTCAGACCTTCGTTCTTCGCAAACGAACAAAGAAAACTCTGACCCAAGTTCACGAGTCAACGAAAGTTGGTTAGACGCAGCGATGCATGGATTGCAGCACACCAACCCACTGCGCTCTCTCTCACTTAGTCTTCGGATCGCTGAACGTGATCTTCCCGTCGTCCCCGATCGTGAAGACGTAGCTCTCTTTCTTCTTGGCCTCCCCGCTGTGCGTGGCCACGAGCACGCGGCGGCCATCGGTACGGACATGCACGATGCCGAAGGTGGTCTTCTCGTGGGCGTTGCGTAGCGGCACGTTGCCGTCGTCTCTGATTTCGAGCGCGCGGTTGACTGGTCTGAAGTAGGCCACCATTTCCGTGACGTAGACGAGCGGACGCTCCACGGACTTGCGCGAGTACTTGCCCAGCGCGCCGACCAGCCCGGCGCGCGGATGAATGTGATCGCTGCCTGCAACGATGGCCTGGTCCCCGGAGGAGACGATGCTCACAACCGGCGCGATCTGCTCGAGCAGCGTGGGAACAAACTCGTGGCTGCCGTGGTGGGGCACTTTGAGCACTTCCGACTCGAGGGAGATGCCGTTCTCCTCTGCATGCGCAAGCAGGCGCTCCTCGGATTCGATGTTCAAGTCGGCGCCGAAGAGGATGCGCACCTTGCCGACATCGAGCTTGAGCACGATGGAGTGTCCGTTGATGGTGTGGCCGATCTCGAAGCCACCGCGCGGGCCTTTCAGGTACTCCAGCGCGGGCTTGCCTTCGACCTCGTGCGTGATCGGGCCGAGGACGGTGGTGTCGACGCCGAGAAAATCGAAGGCACCGTCGTCGCCGACGGCGATGCGGCGGACCTCGAGATCGGGCACGCGTTCTTTCAGAGCCACCAGCGCCTTCTTCCACGCTTTGAACGGACGGTTCAGCTCCGCGTCGTCGACTTCGGTAATGTCGTCAACGAGGCCGACAATCCATGGACGGCCATTCGGGCCCTCTTCGACGATCTCGCCCAGCGCATCGAGCTCCTCTCCGCTGGCCTTCGTCAGGCCGTTGTGAAAGATCCGCTTCGTGGTGACGAGCGGCTTTCCGCCAACCTTCCGCGTCAGCAATTCGGTAAGGCCGTCGTAGTGATCCGCGTCGCCGTGCGTAACCACGATCGCGTCCAACGGGATCGGGCCTTCGGCAAGGAGGTATGCGAAGGCACGGTGCAAGTAGCGGCGGATCCACGGGCCCATGCCGCCATCGATCAGCGTCAGGCCTCCGTCGCGGTTCTCGAAGATCGCGGCATCGCCCTGGCCCACGTCGATGAAACGAGCCTTGAATACACCTTCCTCCTGAAAGAGCGGCTGCTTCTTCGCGCTCACCTCGCGCTCCACCAGGTCGTACTCATACGTCTCCGGGTTCCATTTCGTCGTCAAAAGCTGGAAGCGGTTTTCGCTGATCTCCTCGATGCGGTCGCCCCAGAACAGCGTCGCCACCAGGTGACCCTCGTCGTCGAAGAACTTGACGATGTCGTCTTTCAGAATGCGTACGGACATGAAAATCCTCCGAATATAGGAGAGACACGGGAAAGGAGAATCCCTACCGGTGCAGGACGTCGCGCTAAACCCACACCCCTTCGAACCGCCCGCCCCACCCACCTCGCGGGTCGAGGGTTGTGAGTTTGACGTCGCCTAGTCGTTGCCCGGCGTGGGCGAGGTAGGTGGTCGAGGCGTTCCGGGCTATGCGAAAGACGCGCAATGCGTCGAGTTGGCCGAGGCGGCGGCAGTAGTCGTAGTGGATGTTTTCGCGCAGAGTTTCGTCGAGAGAGTGCGCCGCTGCGAGGAGCGAGGCATCGCCGGCGGCGCTTTCGATGAAGAGCGTGTAGGAGTTTTCTTCACAGGCGAGCATGGCGAAGGTGGCGACAACATCGTGGTCGCGCAACACGCGCTCCAGTCGTTCGCGTACGAAGAGCTCGTTGAGTTTTTCGCCGTAGTGGTCGGAGATGTGCTCGGCGCGGCCGATGAAGCGGAGGAGTGGGCAGGTGCCGCGGTATCCCACGATCTCGATGACGTCCTCGGTGTCGTAGCGATAGAGGCCGGCGCCGGTGGTGAGGATGACGCGGTAGCGTTTGCCGACCTCACCTTCTGTTGCCAGCACTACGCGATCGGTTTCGATGCAGCGCAGTTCGTAGAAGTGGGAGCGGTAGGCGAGCGCGGGTGCGCCGGCATCGGCGATGGGGATGGAGATGAAGCCTTCGGTCGAGAGCAGTCCTTTGGGTTGGACGTATACGCGCGGGAAGATGCGTGCGAGCTCGGCGGCGTCGCGCGCGGCATTCGCGTCGCTCCAGCAACTGATGACGCGCAGGTTCGGCCACAGCTCTGCGGCCTGCTCGCGGAGATCGCCGAGGAGCAGGAGCAGGAAGCTCGGATGCCAGACGGAGATGAGCGAGAGCGTCCGGCATCGCATGAGATGGTCGAGCGTGGCGCGGCGGAAGGATTCCAGATCCTGAATGAAGCGCACGTCCGGAGGCACGGCTTGCACGGCACGCACGAGACGCGCACGGATCGGACCGAGGTGGTCCTCGTCTGAGATGGAAGGCGCTTCCGAAGAAAGCACCGGCGAGATCGACCAGTACGCTTCCCCCACGAACGCGGCAGGATGCGTGGCGAAGAGTTCGACGATCCATGGCGCGATGGCGCGTCCCATCTCGGCGCGCAGTTCGCGGTTGTAGGGAATGCGCTTGGCCGCGCCGGACGAACCGCTGGTGCGCTCGTAGTGCGTGATGCCGGATGCCTTCACTTCGCCGTATTCGTCGTAGGTGCGGACTGGCACGCGCTGCTGATACTCACGAATCGAACGGATGGATCCGAGTCCATTCTTTCGCAGGATGCGCAGCAGAATCGCTTCCTGCACTTCGGCCGCGCGATCGAGATTGGTGCGGAACGCCAGCGCCGCCGGCAGCGACGACGCGATCCAGGCGCCGTTCGCGGCGAGGCAGAGCGGCCTCACCGAATCATCCGCTGTCCTGCCGGCGTGACGTTGTCGGGCGAGACGCGAACGAGACAGGCCAGTTCATCACCCGCAGCGTGATTCGGATTCGCCGTCACGAAAAATCGCACGTGTGGATCGCGGGCCATCCGCTCTTCCGGATCGCTGACACCGGCACGCAGCGGCGCCGGCGTGGCCAATCGCACCACGCCTGCTTCGGCGTCGTAGGAGCCATCGAACTTCGCGCGGGCAATGCGATCGATGAGCGACCGCACATCATCGGGCGTCGGTCGGTCGAAGGCGGGATAGAACTCGCGGAAGAAGACCGGCAGATAGCGATAGGTGCGATAGCCGCTGCTGATGAGGAACCAGTACGACACGCGCGGCGCCAGCTCTTCCGCCACCGCGAAGACGTGCTTCGCCCAGAAACGCGGCAGGTCGTACGTTCCCCAGCGATGCCGCGCCACGACTGTGTCGCCGGAGAAGAAGACCGTGACTTCTCCAACATCCATCCGCATCAGCGTGGAGAAGCCGTCGATGCGGCCCTGCTCGTCGCGCAACAGCACGACCCAATCCTTCTCGTCGAGGTCGCGCTCGAACACATCCCGTTGCGCGGTGAAAAACTCCGCGAACAACGCGAACATCTCGTCGCGGTCCTGCGACGAAAGCGCGTCCCGCAGCGTTACGTCACAGCGAGGCGATCTCGAGGAATCGGGGGCGTGAGTCGAGTCCGTCATGAAAGTTCGCAGTGAGGTCGTTTCCGTCGTCCCAGGCGACGGTGAAGACGCCAGCAGGATAGGCCACGTGGCGGAACTGGCGCGCGGTGGCGAGCAGCGGATCACTTTCCGTGAATCCGAGAAGCAAGTGGTCGAGGCGACGTTCGCGCGCGAGCGATAGCAACCGCACGATGAGCTCGCGCGCGATGTTTGGATCGTCATTCATCGCGCAGAAGAAACTCCCGTATCCGAAACGCAGCGCGGTCCCCGGCTTCGGCAATGTTGCGCGATGCAGCATTTTCGCGGCGGTGTTGTAGATCGGCCGCACCGCGCGCGTGAGCGGATCGTACGCATCGACGATGCTCTGCTTGTACGCGCTCTGGTCCCACAGCCCGGCCACGCCGGCGATGGCACCATCGCGCTCGATGACGATGAAGTCTTTCGGATCGAATCCGCGAGTCGTGTCGTCGGTGAAGGATTGTTCGTCGTAGACCGGGAAGAAGTTTTTTCGACGCCCTTCGCGATTCAGGAACGCGACGATGTCCTGGAGTGCGGCGCCTGCGGGCGCCGCTTTGAAAGCGGTGGCTGCGGCCGCCGCACTCCAAACCGGCAACGCAAGTGTCATCAATCGATCGATCTTTCGATAGCGGGGCATCGGTCCGCGCGCCCGCCGCACGAGCACACCCTCGGCCTCATCATTGCCTTCGATGATCGTCGTCACGTATCCGCGCGGCGGCGATTGGCGATGCAACTCCTGCAGTTTGCGGAACCCGCGCAGCACGAGCCAGCGTCCGCGAAAATTGGGATCGACGCGCAGTTGACCGAGGTAACCAACCTCGGCGCGGTCTCCGTTGATGTACATCGATCGGATGGCGCGACAGGCCACGCCGATGACGCGTTCGTCGGCGCGCGCCACGAGCACTTGCGTCGCACCCATCGTGGCGCAGCCGGCGAAGTAATCGGGCTCGCGCTCGTAGCGGATGCGGATTTTTCCGGGGATCGGATTCGACGAGAGCAATCGCCGGATGCCCGCATCATCCGCGCGCGTGGCTATTGAAAAAGCAACGTCATCCCTCATGCATTGCCGCCCACGCGCAGCAACGGCCCGCGGAAGCCTTCGTGCCCGAGCGGATAGTCGCGCCGCTGCGTGACCTCGCGCCGGATGAGCCAGTTGATCGTGAAAAATTTCGCGCCCATGTACGCCGAGCCGCTATTGACCTTGTCGAGGCTGCGCCGCCAGATCGAGCCGAAGCGATAGAACTCGCTGCGCGCGGTGATACACCCTTCCTTCACCTCGTCCGCGGTCATGCCCCACGGCGTGTATGGCACCATCCCGTAGCGGTATGCGGGATCGAGCCACCACTTGTCGAACAGCAACCGCCCTTCCTGCTGCAGACGTTCGTACAGCGGCGTGCCGGGAAACGGCGTCAGGTGATTGAAGGCCACGATGTAGAACTTGTGCTCTTCCGCGAAGCGCGTCACTTCGCGCAGCGATTCGTGCGAGTCGCCGTCGTAGCCGACGATGAACGTCACGTACAGTCGCATGCCGTGGCGGCGGAGATTCTCCAGCGCCACCGCGTAGCCGCCCTTCATCGTGTTGAAGGACTTGTGCATCTTGCGGAGGTTCTCCGGGTTCAGTGACTCGAACCCGATCAGCAAGCCCTGACAGCCACTCGCACGCAGCAGGTGCAGCAACTCCTCATCGTGTGCGACGTTGATGCTGGCCTGGCTCACCCAACGGATCTTCAGCGGGATGAGCTGGCGATAGAGCTCCTTCGCTTCGTCGAGGTTCGAGGTGATGTTGTCGTCGACGAAGAAGTAGAGCGGCTTCGGATTGCGGCGAATCTCTTCCACCACTTCTTCCGCCGGCCGGCGCGTCTGCGTGCTGTTGAAATACGACTGGATCGCGCAGAACTCGCACTTGAAATGACAGCCGCGTCCCGCCTCGATCAATCCGAGGGGCAGGTAGCGCTTGCCGAGAAAGATCGTGCGATCGGGACCGGTGCCGGCGAGGTTCGGGCGTCCGTGCGCGCGATAGGTCGGCTGCAATTGTCCATGGCGGAAGTCGTCGATGACCTGCCCCCACAGTCCCTCGGCCTCGCCGATCACAACGGCATCCGCGTACTCCGCCACTTCATCCGGAACGAGCGTGGCGTGGAACCCGCCCATGACAACAGGCACACCGCGCTTGCGATACTCCGACGCGATCTCGTACGCACGCCGCGCCGTGTACGTCTCCACGCTGATGGCCACGAGGTCCGTGCGCTCATCGTACGGAATCAGCTCCATCCGATCGTCGTAAAACTTCACCTCGACGTCTTTCGGCGTGAGCCCCGCCAAAACCGCCGGCGCCAACGGCTCCATCTGCCACGTCCGGATGTACTTCTCCCCGACGCGCCGTCCGATGCAAGGATGAATGAGGGTTAATCGCATGGGTTTGTCTCACACAACGCGTCGCGAGAGCCGCCCCTCACCCTAGCCCTCTCCCCTCGGCGATGAAGCCGCCGCGGGGAGAGGGGACTCGAAGAACCAGTCCCCTCTCCCCATTGCAGCCTCACCGCAATGGGGAGAGGGTTAGGGTGAGGGGCGGCTCTCGCGA
>JALYJW010000124.1 GCA_030775085.1 Acidobacteriota bacterium
GGCAGAGGGTGAGCAGGAACTCGCGTTCTTCGAGGCTGATGCGGTGGCGCGCCAGGCGGAGGACGCGTGGGTTGCGCAGGCTGTTGTGGCGACGCTCGGCGGTGAGTTTTCCGCGATGGGCGAGCGGTTGCGCGTCGCGCACGACCAGCGTATCCGCGAGGATGTCGCCGATGCGGCGGCGTGTGGGGGATGCCATCACGGCGATCGCGCCCACGCCGTAGAACATCGGGGCGAAATCGAGAACGCGGGCGATGTTGCGCACCAGCGATTGATGCAGCGAGACCGGCAGGCCGCGCGCGTCGATGACGCGGATCTTCAGCGCGCGTTTGCCCGGCGTGCGGCCCTGCCGGCGCGTCTCGAACCAGAGATGCCACGCCCAGGTGAGAAAGAAATTCACAGTCACGAGAATCGCCAATGCCACGCCGCGCGGGAGAAACGTCGAGACGATGGTGAAGATCGTCGTGGCGATGGCGGAGACGATGACGGCGTCGATCAGGATGGCCAGGAAACGGCTGCCCGCGCCCGCCGGCTCGAGGCGGATCGGGACGTGCTCGGGCGTGGTGATCGTCAGCTCGCTCATTCGTCCGTCCGCCGCAGGAAGAGATAGGTCGTCAATCCGAGGAAGAGCAAGATCGCCACGGAGATCTTGAGCGCATACGGAATCGTCTTCGCGGAGAACTGCGAGAACGAGCCTTCGATGAGGCCCGCGCAGATGAGCGTCAGCGCCGCGCCGATGATGATGCGCCACACCGAGGGCAGCACGCGCCGCAGCGAAGCACCGCGCGAAAGATTGCCCGGCATCAGCAGCGCGCGCCCGGCGAGCAAACCGGCGGCACCGCCGAAAACAATGGCCGGGATCTCGAGCGCGCCATGCGGGCCGACCCAGGCGAAGAAGAAGACCGAGACATCGTCGAGCGCGTAAAGCGTTCCCACCGCGCCGAGGATCACGCCGTTGTAGAACAGGATCACGATGCCGAGAACGATCGTCAGTGCGCCCAGCGCGAAAGCCAGAAACGTGACGCGGATGTTGTGCGTGTAGAGCGATGCGCCGAACAGCAGTGCCTCTTCCACGTTCGAGATCCGCTCCTCGCCGCGCTCGATCTTCTCCACGCGCTCCTTCGGACTCTCAGTGAAAAACATCGCCGGCACGAGCCGCTCGCCGTTGGCCGGATCGACGAGGATGGCGATGGAGCCGAACAACGTGCCCAGGAGAAACGCCGCCGCGGCGACCGCGATCGCCCACCGCTCGCGCCGGAACGCCGACGGAATCTCGCGCGTGATGAGTCGCGCGAACGCCTTCCCCGCCTGCGTCTCATGTCCCGCGCGATAAATGAAGCGATACGCGCGCCCGGTGAGTTGATTGAGATGCCCGAGAATCTCCGGATTGGCCGTCTGCGACCGCGCCCGATTCAGATCCGAGCACGTCCGCCGGTACAACTCCACCAACTCCTGCATCTCCTGCCGCGAAAGCTCCACGTCATCCGCCCGCGTCAACAACGCGTCGAGTGCGTCCCACACGGGGCGGCGGTCGCTTAAGAATCGTTCGATATTCATGGGCGGTAGGGGAGTCGCAAAGTCTCAAAGTCGCAAAGTCTCAAAGGAACAGCGCAGAAGCGGAGCCTCTTTGAGACTTTGCGACTTTGCGACTTTGAGACTCCCAGGTGTCTCACAGCATCTGCCTCCTCTTGATCTCAATGTACGCGTTCACGGAATCGACGCCCCAATCCTCGGCGGTGGATTCGACGACCATCGCTCCGCGGGCGCGGAGCTCGCGGATGAGCTCTGCGCGGCCGAGCCAGAGATCGCGGGCCACTAGCGTGCGCGAGAGCTCGTTGCGGTCGGCGGGGAGGAGTGAGGCTTGGGCGCGGAGGTCGCGATCGGTGAGGGCGACGAACAGCGGGAGGTGCTGCGGCGCGAGCATCGTCACGGCGCGTAGGAGGTCGTGGCGCTCTTCGCGCTCGGGCAGCACGGTCAGAATTAAGATCAACGTGCGATGGTGCAGGCGCCTGCGGAGACTCGCCGCGAGCGCGAGATAGTCGGTGTGTCTGTACGCGGCCTCGAGGTCGGTGACATACGCGGTGATGGCGCGCAGATGCGCGGCGCCGCGGCCGGTGGGCAGTCCCTTGTCGACGCCAACGTCGAACGAGACGATGCCCGTCTTGTCCTCCATGCGATTGCAGATGTAGCTGATCAGCACGGATGCGTTGACGGCGTGGTCGAGGCGCGTGATCTGTTCCACGCGCGCGGCCATGCGATGGCCGGAGTCGAGGCAGAGCAGCACGTCCTGGCTGCGCTCCATGCGGAACTCGCGCACGATCAGTCGCCCATGCCGCGCCGAGGCGCGCCAGGCGACGTCGCGGTAATCGTCATCGCGAACGTAATCGCGCAGACGATCGAAATCGCGGCCCTTGCCGATCTTCGGCGCCGTCCGCGCGCCGAGAGACCGAAGCGCGAAATCGTTGAGCCGCTTGTGCATGCGCCCGACCGCGCGCAGGTTCGGCAGAACGTGGACCGCCGTCGCATCACCGACGGCAACAATCCGTTGCACCAAACCGCGCATCGTGGCGGCGACATACAACGGCTCGATCGCCGCGCCTCCGCGCGCGATTCCGCGGATCGAAAACGGCAGCGTCAACACCTCGGCGGCCGCGCACACTGCATCGGCGACGCTCGATCGCGGCTCCACGATCTCCGGCCATCGCTGCCGAACCGTCATGCGCAGCGCACGCCGAGCTGTCGTCGTGATTTGCAGCGTGACTTCCTCGTGCTCATCCAACGGAAGCGCCAGCTTGCCCTGCCGTTCCACATCGAAGCGAACGCGCCGCAGAGTGAAAGCCTCGATCGCCGCCGCAATCAACAAAATCGCAAACGCCCCCGCCACCAACCACGCCATCACCGGCACGACCGTCGCCAGCAACGCGGCAAACGCGAGCACGATCGTGAGGCGGATCAGTAGCGGAGCAGGTCGCATGGATCTAGTCAGCGTTTTGGAGTGCGGCAGCCGCAGCTGCCGCTTTTGTATGTTCGTGCGCAGCGCTGTCGCATACGAAAGCGGTAGCTGCGGCTACCGCACTCCAAATGCGCGTCACCGCGGTACCTCCACCTGATCAAAGATCCGCTTCAGCAAATCCTCCAACGCCAGCCCTTCCATCTCCGCCTCGGGACTGAGGGTGATGCGATGCGACACGACCGGCGCGACGAGCGACTTCACGTCGTCCGGCGTGATGAAGTCGCGTCCTTCGAGTGCGGCCGTGGCGCGGCTGGCTTCGAGCAGCGCCAGCGACGCGCGCGGACCGGCGCCGATCTGCACGGCATCGTCGTGGCGCGTGCGCGCCACCAGTTCCTGGATATAGCGAATGATATGCGGCTCGACGCGCACGCTCGTCGTGACCGTGCGTCGCGCCGCCAGCAACTCCTCGCCCGACATCACCGGCTGCAGCGCGCCGACGACCTCATCGTGCAGCCGTCGTCCAGCCGCGTACTCTTCCAGCATCCGCGTCTCGTCGTCGGCTTCGGGGAAGTCGATGTTGATCTTGAAGAGAAAGCGGTCGCGCTGCGCTTCGGGCAGCGGGTACGTTCCTTCGAACTCGACAGGATTCTGCGTCGCGAAGACCGTGAAGACGGGCGAGATCCGATACCGCGCGCCGTCGATCGTGGCCGCGCTCTCCTGCATCGCCTCGAGCAGCGCCGACTGCGTGCGCGGCGGCGTGCGGTTGATCTCATCGGCGAGCAGCACGTCGGTGAAAATCGGTCCGGGACGGAAGACGAATTCCTGCGTCTTCTGATTGAAAATATTCGCGCCGAGAAGGTCGGACGGCATCAGGTCCGGCGTGAACTGGATGCGCCGGAAACGACAGCCGAGCAGCCGCGCCAGCGTCAGCGCGAGAAGCGTCTTGCCCGTGCCCGGCACCCCTTCGAGCAGAATGTGCCCGCCCGCGAGGAGCGACGTGACGGTCAGCATCTTCACGCGATCCTGACCCATGATCACGCGATCGAGCTGCGCCCGCAGCGCCGCAAATCGCGTGGAGATTTCGTTGATCGACTGCATTACGTCCCCCTTGACGAGAGTCTCAAAGTCTCAAAGTCGCAAAGTCGCAAAGTCGCAAAGTCTCAAAGGTGGGTGTTTGCCACACTCTTTGCGACTTTGAGACTTTGAGACTTTGAGACTCTCTCGAATCCTTGATTAATAGCCGCAAGCTGCCTTGCAAACGTCACCCGCGGCATTTTCGCCGCGCCTTGCGGCGGGACGAGATCGCCGGTCAGCTCGTCGACGCGTTTGTGCAACGCCTCGCCGCGCAGGCCGCTGTTGTGTGCGACGGCGCGCGTGAGGGCGGCGTAATAAAGCGCGATCGCTTCACTGTCGCTCGTGACCTCGTGGTACAGCGCGCCGAGGGAACGAACGAGATCGACAGCGTCCGAGCGAGTCTCGCGCGCGTCGTCATCGGCGGGACCGACACGCCTTCCGCCGCGCCAGAACACGAGGATCGTCGCCGCAATCAGCATCAGCAGAAACGGTCCGAGATTCCACTCCTTCATCAGCGCGAGCGCACCGTCGCCGCGCATGATGCCGTGCATCACTTCGTCGAAATAGACAGGACGTCCATCGCCTGCGAGCGCCGCAAGCAGCGCCAGATTGCGCACGAGATGGTCATTGCGCAGCAGCTCCGGCGCGGAGAGCACGACCAGCTCTCCGCTCCCGATGCGCTCGCGCGCCAGGACGACGTGTGTGCCGGCGATGAAGAGAGGAAGCATGCGCGGACGCAGCGTCAGGAACACGCGCGCTTCCTTGTCGAGAGTGAGCTCGGTGACCGCGGGCCAGACCGGCATCACCTTTCTGGCTGCGATGTCCTTAATCAATGTCGTATCCAGCATCCCTTCGCGCGCGGCCAGCACGATGCGTCCGCCGCCGCGTACGAATGCTTCGTCCTTATCGTTGAGCAGCGGCAGGGTTTTTGGCCGCGGCGGTCCGAACTCTTTCGGATCGAGATCCTCGGGATCGAAGAAGCGCGGCATCTCGGAGGCCACGCGAAACACCACCGCGTTCTTTTCGATCGGCTCGCGTCCCAGCGGGCGCGTGAGCATCGACACCTTGCGCGTCTTCGCCAGATAGCCGGAGGCGAGCGAGAGACCATTCTCGGCCGTGTTCGCGCTCGAGTAGGCGTCGTACACACGCTGCGGAGCGCGGCGATCCGTGACGATCCAGATCACGGAGCCGGCTGTAAACATCAGCAGCGCGACGATCAGCGGAAGCGCGCGCTTCATGCCGCACCTCGCTCGATCTGCTGCAGCGCATCGAGGATCCGTTTCGCCGAGGCGCTGCACGTCTCGAGCGCATCCTCGGAGCTCTGGTCGGAGCCATACCACTCCTGCTCAAAACGCTGCGTGAGACGGATCAGCTCCGGACGCCACGCTGTCGCGGCGGAGAGCGACGCGATGTACTCCCAATTCGTGCGGCCCTTGCGAAAGTGCAGCACGCCGGCGGCATAAGAAGTGACCAGCACCGCGTGGTACCAGGCGCGGATCGCCTCGCGGAAACGCCCCGCCGCCGCTAGCTGCAGCGCGAAGCGCTCCCATTCCGTGGCCCCGCGCGAGAGCGGATCGTCGTCGCGCGTCGAGCGCATTGGCGCGCTCGAAGTCAGCGTCTGCGCATTGCCGCGCCGCGCTCGCCGCGTCACTTCGACGGCCAGCAAGACAATGACGATGACGATCAGCGCCACTACCGCAATGACGATCCAGCGCATCCCCGCGGTCGTACCGGAACGGCCGCCGGCGCGGCGCGGAAAGAAATCGCGCACCCAATCGATGAACTGCACGACCTTCCTGCCGATCCAGCGAAACGACTCGCCGATCGATTGGAGCACGCGCTCCATCAGCGGCACCTCGGCCACCGAAGGAGCCGTGAGCTCGCCCCCGCGCGCCAACTCCGGCACATCCTGCTCCGCCGCCACCTGCCGCAGCAGTTTCGGATCGGGTGTGCCTTCTTTGCCCTGCGCGGCGCCACGCAGCTCCGCGACCGTCAACTCGATCCGCGCGAGCAACGCAGGATCCGCACCTCGCGCCTGAGCGATCGCGGCGAGCAGCGACTCGTCCGCATGAAAGTCTCCGCGCGACGACACGATCTCCGCACCGGTCAACGTTGCCGCCTCGCTCTTCGCTGCATCAATCTGATTCGCGGCGATGAGCGTATGCACGCGTTCCAGCGCAGAGACGTACCGATCGAGCGGGAGCGTGGTTTGCGCGGATGCGCTCATGCCGATGAAGAGCGACGCGAAGAGGAGGATCCGCACTCCAGACGCCGTCCCCCTCACGCCGTCCGCCTCAATTCATCGAACCACGTCCGCAGGTCGTCGCCGCTCTCTTCCGCTCCCGCCTTCCGCACGAAAATCACGTTTGCGGCGATCCAGAACGGTTCGACGATCACGAGCGCGCCCGCGAAGAGAATCAGCACGAAACGGCGATTGCCGCCGCTGAACAGAACCTGCCAGTTCGGCGCGTCGAAGCCGCCCAGCGCGCTGGCCAGCCATTGTCCGAGCCCGAAGGCCGCGCCGAGATTCACCAGCGCCACGATCATCGCGCAGAAGAAAATGAAGACCAGCGCGATCGGGATGCCGACGCGTTTCGCGTAGCGGAACATCAGCGCGAATGGTTTCGTGACGCTGACGCGCTCGTTGAGCTCCATCGTCCCGATGGCCAGGCCGGAGAACATCAGGGCAACAGGGAACCCGAGAATCGTGTATCCCGCGAGCATCGCCGTCGACGCCGTCAGGACGTAGCACGCCAGGGCCGCCGGCCGCACGCGCCAGGCCTCGGCACCGGGGACGCTGCCGCGCGCCAACGCCAAACGGCAGGCGCGCGCGTAGACAGCGCGTCCCCAGAATGCGATGAGGATCGTGATCACCGTGACATTCGCCGTCATGCCGAGGAGATTGCCGTAGTGCGCGGCGCCGGAGCCCGCCTCGAACAACTGATCGAGAAACAGCGCCTGCAGGAAACGATAGGGGAGCGCCGTGGCCATGAGCACGCCCGCCCACGGCGCCGCCGTCATCGAAACCGCATCGGCCGCCTCATCGAGCACCGCAGTTGTGGTCAGCGGCGTATGGATCAAAACAGCCCCGCGATCATCGCCGCCATCCACACCATCACCCGTGCGCCGGCGAACAACATCAGCAACGACAACGTCGCCACCGCCACCCAGCCGAAAAACTGCGACCGCTGCACCACGGCCCCGCGCCGCGATCCCAGACAGGATGCGCAATGCCAGATGCCATCCCACTGCGTCGCGCACTCCTGACAAAGCATCTTCGCGCACGTCATGCACCGCGCGAATGCCGGCCGCTGCTCATGTGCCGAACAGCGTTGTGTGGTGGGGGGCATGGGGACGCGGAGTTTAGCAAACGCCCGGTGAGGGAGTCTCAAAGTCGCAAAGTCGCAAAGGCTCAAAGAGTCTTCGGCATGTGCATCTTTGAGACTTTGAGACTTTGAGACTTTGAGACTTCAACCCAACGGTGCGCCAATCAAACCTTGACACGCGCCGCCCAGCCCCCTACTCTGACGCGCACATGACTGCCACCGCCTCCCGCTTCTCGTTTTATTACGGCTACTACAGCTAGCGTGGGGCAAACGTGCGCCCCGCGAGAAGGGGCGCTCGACAGGCAAACGGCATCGAGACCTCTTCACCGCGCGGCGAAGAGGTTTTTTGTTGATGGACGATGCCGAAGCTGAACTGAAACGCCTGCGCGAAGCGATCGACCGCGTCGACGAGGTGCTGGTCAAGCTCCTCAATCAGCGCGCGAAATACGCCGTCGAGATTGGTGAGATCAAGGGACTGCTGTCCCTTCCCGTCTATTCGCCCGAGCGCGAAAAAGACGTCCTCCATCACGTCGAACAAGCATCGCGAGGCCCCCTCGACCCTTCCGCCGTAAGACGCCTGTTCGAGCGCATCATCGACGAGTCGCGCCGCGTCGAGCGCGAATCCGCTGCTGGTTCATAAGGAGACTCAATGGTCATCGTTATGCAGAAACACGCCACCGATCAGAGCATCGAGCACGTCGTGGCGGAATTGAGCGCGCGCGGCTTCGACGTGCATCGCTCCACCGGCTCCGACCAGACCGTACTGGGAGTCGTCGGACACGTCGACACCATCGACCCGCGCGAATTCGAGCTCTTCGACGGCGTACAGGAAGTCGTGCGCGTCAGTGAGCCGTACAAACTCACCAGTCGAACGTTCAAACGCGAGAACACAATCGTCAAAGCGCGCGGCGTCGAGATCGGCGGCGACAAGGTCGTAATCATGGCCGGTCCATGCACGATCGAAAACGAACACCAGATGTTCGAGACCGCACGACGTGTAGCCAGAGCCGGCGCGCGTGTATTGCGAGGAGGTGCATACAAGCCGCGCAGCTCACCCTATGCATTTCAGGGAATGGGCATCGACGGATTAAAACTCCTGCGCGCCGCCGGCGACGAAAACGACATGGCCACCATCTCCGAAGTCATGGAGCTTGGACAGATCGACGGAATGCTCGACTACGTGGACATCCTCCAGGTCGGCGCGCGCAACATGCAGAACTTCAACCTCCTCGCCGCACTGGGCCAGATCCGCAAGCCCGTTCTATTGAAGCGTGGAATGTCCGCCACCATCCAGGAATGGCTCCTGGCCGCCGAATACATCATGTCCGGCGGCAATTACGAAGTCATTCTCTGTGAGCGCGGTATTCGCACCTTCGAAACCTACACAAGAAACACCTTCGACATCTCCGCCATCCCCGTAATCAAATCACTATCGCATCTGCCCATCATTGGCGACCCCTCCCACGCCGTAGGCCGCAGAGACAAAGTCATGCCCCTGGCCCGCGCTGTAGTCGCGGCCGGTGGCGACGGATTGCTCATTGAAGTCCACCATGACCCTGAAAAGGCAGTCTGTGACGGCCCACAATCACTGTATCCGGAGCAATTTACGCGTCTTATGGATGAGCTTCGGATCATCGTTCCCGCTGTGGGGCGGAGCGTGTAAGTCGTCACCGTTGGATGTGACGCGCATACGGATACCTCGCATGCGCGATCCGGAAATGTGGTGCCCCGTCTGTGCGCCACCAAGAGCGGACAATGAGTGACGCATTACGGAAAAATTGATTTGACTTGAGAGAGTAGTTCATGCGATAAGCATTTTCGAGGGTCCGCCAAACCTCAATACAATTTAGCCACTCGTGATCTTTGGTGCTCTTCCGCCCAGCGATTGCGAGATTCCGCGCGCGTGCGCTCGGTCCGAGGTCCTTGTCTTCGAAATAGGTGTGGTTCGTCTTGCGAGCCAGATGTTCCTTGGTGTCTGTAACCGGAGGTCAACTCGATATGCGTTCTCTTCGTGCGGTTGTTCTGATTGGACTTATTTCGGTCTTATGTTCGAGCTCGCTTTATGCCCAATGGCTTGAGACGACGGGGCAGATGTCTACGGGAAACAGCGTCGCCATAGGCAACGGCACGAGCCCTGACATTCATTCTGCGCTTCGCCTTTCATCGCCGGTCGGTGAGACCGCCGCTCCGTGCTCGACGTACCAGCCGGTGCTCCACAGATGCATGCAACTCGCGTTTGGTACGCCCACCGGCCAGTGGTGGGGCTTCAAGCTCGATGCGAACAACGATCTGCATCTCATCCGCCAGTATCCATGGGGCCCGGCTCAGCCTGACAGCCCGTTTAAGGAAGGGGTGACCTTCACGCGCGAAGGAAAGGTGGCCATCAATGGGGGGAGTGTTCCCTTGCGGATCGATGCGGTCAATGCCGGTGGCTTCGGCGCCCAGTTCGTGGATCTGACGACGTATGGCTACCCGAACGGTGTGGCACTCAGCATGCCGAACGGCAACGTCAGTGTCAGTAACCTTCTGCTCGGGAACGCCGGGGTGCCGGTCGTTCAGAGCAATACGCCGACGTCGCCGCTGTATCTCAATCGCTGGCAGAACACCGATGTGGTCATCGGTGCGAACGGCCTCGCCAATATGGGACTGCGTGTGGAAGGGGCGGGAAAGTCGACCTTCAGCGGCGCGGTCGGCATCGGCACCATCACCCCTGACCCGGCGTATAAGCTCCACGTTGTCGGCAACGCTAACTTCGAGGGCACCGTGACCGGCACGAATATCAAGGCAAAGTTTCAGGACGTGGCGGAATGGGTACCCTCGGTGACGCCGCTCATGCCTGCCACGGTGGTCGTGCTCGATGCGGCGCGATCCAATCACGTCACCCCGTCACTGCGTTCTTACGATAGCTCGGTAGCTGGCGTGGTCTCGGCGCAACCGGGCATCATCCTCGGTGAAGAAGGCCCCTCGAAGTCGCTCATCGCCACGACAGGCAGGGTGCTTGTGCGTGTGGACGCCTCTCGCCAGCCGATCGCCATCGGCGATCTGCTGGTCACCAGCGACAAACCCGGCCTGGCCATGAAATCGATTCCCATCGATCTGCAAGGCATCGCCATGCATCGTCCGGGAACGCTTGTGGGCAAGGCCCTGGAGTCCCTCGACAGTGGAGAAGGAGAAATTCTGGTCCTTCTCAGCCTGCAGTGATGTCGCGTCCGGAACGAACGCGAAGAGCTCAAACGACGAACATTTCAAGATCGACGAGGAGAACGTCCATGATCCGTGTAAGCGCGATTCTTTTTTCAGTGGCCGCTGCTTTTCTGCTGACCACTGCTGCCGGCGCGGCCCAACCGCCGGTGCTCGAGCCGGGCCTGTGGGAAGTGACCATCAAGACTCAGATGGGCGACGCCACGCCGACGATGATCGAACAGATCTGCATCTCCAAAGAACAGGCTGATCGTCCCGAGCCACCGAAAGCCAAGAAGGCAGCCGACTGCCAGGTCACAGGGGCGCTGACTGGAAACAAGTCGAAGTACCAGATCAAGTGCGGCCGCAAGAACGCCACGTCGGATGTCGAGTTCACCTACAGCGGCGATCGCTACGAAGGTGTCGTGACGATCAAGAACGACGACGTCGGCGAGCTTCGCCAGGTCTATACCGCCAAACGGATCGGCGCGTGCCCATCGGAGAGCGAGGATTGAGTGTCATGCGTCCATGCGGCCTTCATTGGCTTTCGACGCCGCGATCAGCGTCATCTTGACACTCTGAACCTGAGTTACAGGAGCCCTACGTGCGACTTCGTCTTCCAACGACAGTTCTGATGCTGTTCCTTGCGCTACCGGTCTTTGCCGGCGACGCGTTCGTGCTGCGCGCAATGAGTAAGGAGCCATCACCGATCGCTATCGAGATCAGCGGTTCCTCGGTGACCGCCACGGGCTTGACTCCCGGCGGCGCAGTAGCCGTGGTCGCGGCCTGGAGCACCCCAGTCCAGGGATGGTCCAGAGCAGGACACACCTGGCAGGATGCCCGCGCAGCTGCAAACGGGGTGGTCCAGACGACGTTTTCCAGCCCGATTCCACCCGGCGCGTTCCTGGCGGTCATCGATGTGGCCACCGGCCGCGTCGTCGAGAAGACGGATGCGGCACAGACGTTTCAGCGCATGGAGTTGCCCGAGAAGCGCCTCAAGCGGGATTCGAAACGCGAGGTCGGTGAGATCTGGTCGCCCCTGCCACGAGCCATGATTGTGTGGATCCGTGCCGGGGAGGGAGTTTGGGTGCAGGTGGCTGGCGATGGCGGGAGCGGCGACGACGACCTCGTCACCAACGGACGGGTGAGCACCGATCCCGGAAAGATGAATCCGATAGCCTTCTCGCCCGCCCCGCCCAAGAAGATCAAGTCCCGCGACATCGTACTCATGATCGACGTGCGCGGTGGCCTGATTGCCTCGACCGAGGTGGCGCAATGAGACATCGCTTCATCGGTGGTGTCCTCTTTCTGATCGTGGCTGCAGCGATCTCTGCACAGCACCCGCAGAACATCGCCAAAGGCTTCGCTGTGGACAAGGCCTACGAATTCAACGGCCTCGATCAGATCAGTACCTTCAACGGAAATCTGAACGTGAGGCTGCCGCTGGGGCAAAGCTATCCCGTCAGCAGCGCACTCTCGTATCAGTTCTCGCTCCACTATGGTGGCAATGTCTGGGCCTTCGAAAGCGAGACGGACGATCGCACGGAACCACCAACCCACCCGGTCCCGGTCAAAGTCGAGTCCGCCTATCACCAGATCGAGGCCTCCAGCGCCGGAATCGGCTGGAAGTTGTCGCTCAGCCACCTCGGTCCAGTATCCATCGACGGTAATGGTGAATTGCAGTTGGATGCTCCTGACGGACCTGCGTACTCCACCGACGGGACCTATCGACGGATTCAACTGACTCCAGGCAATGTAGTCGAGTTTCCCGACGGTACGCGCTACTTCTTTGATTCGGATCGGCGTCTCGCCTTCATCAAAGATCGTTTCGAGAACACCGTGACGATCAATTACGAGACCGAAGCCGATGGCGCAACGGACTGGACGGTCAGCGATGGCTTTCGCTCGCACACGGTGGACATGAAGCGTTTGAGCGTCTCCGTCGGAGAGGAGTCCTACACAAACGATGTGGTGAAATCGGTGACGGTTGCCGCGGCCACCACGTCCGGAACAGCCATCTACACATTCAACTATGTCGGCGGTGACACGCTGGTCGGACTCTCGCGCCAGGTGGCCGTGGAGGGAAGACAGGACTGTCGCATTGGACCCGTGGCTCTGGCACCGATTCTGGCGAGCATCACGCTGCCCGATGGCTCGAAATACGAGATGACTACGGACCGCGGCGACGCCCTGGAGTCGAATGGAAGCTGGACCGGCAAGTTTGCCTCACTCGACGGTACCGGTGCCGGTCATCCCGGTCAAATATGCACGAGCCCTGTGCAGGTCAGCAGCACACCCTCGGTCAGTGGCCACCTGACGAAACTGAAGGTTCCCACCGGTGGCTCCATCGAATGGACATTTCAACGCTATGAGTTTCCGTCCTATTTCGTGGAATCCTCCGCCTGCGACGAAGGAGGCCGGGACGTGATCTATTGCCAGATCCCGGTTTCCTCGAGGGACGCAATCGGTGTGTCGGAACGCCGCCAGTACGATCGTGACAGCAATCGGCTCTCGAAACAGGTCTACGAACACAGCCGGAGCGACGCAACCAGGACTTCCACCACCACACTCACTACCTACGACGGGTTATGGGCGGGCCAGACCGAGACCGCCGTCGCGAAGTCCGTTCATTACTACACCACGGACTATCTGTTGTCCCACACCCGATCCGACTATGGTCTGCCGTTGACGAAGGATGCCAACCTGGCACCGACCGGGCAAACGAATCCCGATAGCGAGGACCGATACCTATCCACGAAATTCTTCGATGGCGCCGGCAATCTCCTTCGTTACGGCTACGTCAAGTACGAAGCGGAGCTTGTGGAACCCTGGCAAGCATCGATCAACCGGCGCGTGGCATCGGAGCGGACTGTCCACCTCGACGGCAGCGGCAACATCACCAACGACCTGCGAACGACGTTCAGCGATTTCGACGGGTTGGGACACTATCGGACTGTGAGCACGAAGAACGAGGCAGAGACCTTTGAGCGGAAGGTCACCACACAATACAACGCTCCGGACCCGCAAACGGACCCCGATGCCCCTTTGATCGACGATCGCGGCGATCTGACTGAGACCAAGTGGATCATCGACACCTACAGCAGCCAGACTGTCGAAGAAAAGATTGGCTCGACCACCAAGAGGAGCAAGGCGCTCTTCCTGTTCGATCGCCAAACCGGCTTTCTCCAGCGCAAGCGCACGCTCAGAACGATCGCCACGAACACGGATGTGACTCTCGACGCACGAGACCTGGCAGCAGCCTTCGAGCAAACCGGCGGAAACGTGACGTCCGAGAAGTACTACGGTGGTGACGGCGAAGGACAATCTCTCGGTACCGATATTCCGACCGACAATCTGATCTCCCTGGCGCTCCCTTCCACTCCTGTCACCGAGCTCACGCACGTGTACGACTATGGCGCGCTGAAGACATCGAAGTATCCATCGCCCATTACCTTCTCCTCACCGAATCGCGACATCAATCCCAACACGGGGCTGCCCGCGAAGACCACGGATCCATCCGGCCTGGAGACGTTCCTCGAATACGACGCATTCGGGCGCTTGATCTGGTCCAAGCCTGATGGCGTGGCGTTTACCGAATTTGTCTATACGGCGCCATCGGTCAGCAACCATGCCTCGGTCACCATCCAGCAACGCGACGGAAGTATGACCGGAACGGTGCTCAGCCGAGCCGCAGTGGAGTTCGATGATTTCGGCCGCGTCAGCCAAGAAAAGCGCCTCATGCCCAACAACGCCGACAGCACGCGCGAGACGGTCTACAACGACCGCGGCCTCGTGGCGTCGTCCACCGAGTGGGGATCCTCGGGAAAGACGTCGTACCTTTACGACGCACTGGGGCGGGTCACCAAAGTCATCGCTCCCGACAATAAGGAAACCACAATCGCCTATACAGGCCAAAAGTCAGTCACCCACACCGCCAGCGTGGCCACGTCCACAACCGGCGAAACCCCGGTCACCAAGACGGAGACCAGGGACGACCTGGGCAGGTTGGTGGAGGTCACCGAGGGAGGGCAGCCTGCGACCTATGGCTACGACCTGGGAGACAGGCTCACGTCCGTGACCATGACCGATGCCGGCACGACACAGACCCGGACTTTTGCCTATGACGGCCGCGGGTTCCTGACCTCGGAGACGCACCCCGAATCGGGAACAACCTCCTACAAGTACGACGGCCGCGGCCGTGTGATCGAAAAGGTCACCTCCAAGCCGGCCACGATCAAGTTCGAGTATGACGCCGCCGAGCGCCTGAAGCGGGTACTGGAAGGAACGACCGAGCTCAAATTCTTCGCGTTCGATCGCCAAAACGACGGATCGGACAAGAGCATGGGCAAGATGGACTATGCCCTTAGCCACAACTACATCGGGTCCTCGGACGTACACGTCACCGAGACGTACACCTACGGCCAGCCAGGCGGGCGGCTTTCGTCCAAGAAGACCACCCTGAGCACCGGACCGTCATTTACCGAGTCCTATATTTACAACGGGCTGGGTTCACTGACCGGTCTAAAATATCCGGGTTGTGTCAATTGCGGCACGCTCACGGCGCCTTCGCGCCTGGTGACGAACACATATCTGAACGGTTTCCTCAATGGCGTTGCTGGCTACACGACCGCATCGGGCATCAGCTACCACTCCAGCGGTGTGGTCAGCACAGTCGAACATGACAACGGCCCGATCGACACCCAGGCCTTTGACGCCGGCACCGGGATGGGGCGTCCGCTCTCGATCACGTTCTCCGGCATTTCGGAGCCGGTCTCGTGCCCGGCGCCCGACGCGACGATCACTGTCACTCCCTCGGTCATCAGCCGCAACGGTACGGCACAGGCGGAGGTGGTCAACACGCCAGGTGCGACGTATGCCTGGACAATCACGGGCGGAACGATTACTGCGGGCAATGGCACGCGCGCGATCTCGTTCACGGCGGGCTGCAATGTCAGCAGCGTGACGGTGAACGTCATCGTGACGGCGGCGTGTCTGCAACAGAGTCCTGGCTCGAAGGTGGTTCCTACCGGCCCGTTGCCATCGGCCACGCTCACGGTCGACGGCTCGTCCACGATTTCCCAGGGCGACAGCAAGGACATTCACGTGACCCTGACCGGCTCCTCTCCGTGGAGCGTGACCTGGTCCGACGGAGAAGAACCGTGGAGCGGCAGCGCCACCTCGTTCGATCGCACGGTCACGCCTCTGTCGACCACGACCTACACGGCCACGGTCACGGATGCCACCGGTTGTTCGGCGACGGCAAATCGGACCATCACGGTCTTGCTGCCCACACCCACTGGTCTGACTGCCACGGCCATCTCGGCAACGCAGGTGTCGCTCAACTGGACGTATTCCGGTTTGGCGGACAGCTATGAGATCGAGCGTCGTGTGCCTGGAGGATCGTTCGTCCCTCACGGCACTTCGCCCACCACGTCGTTTACCGGTGCGGCATCGGCCAACA
>JALYJW010000125.1 GCA_030775085.1 Acidobacteriota bacterium
GGAGAAGGCTACCCAATTCGGAGCTGCGCGAGATTCAAGTAGCCTTCTCCCCTCCGCAGAGGGGAGAAGGTGCCGAAGGCGGATGAGGGGTCGCCCTCGTGGCAGAACGCAAGAGTTTGTCATCGCCTCAGTTGTGACGCGAGCGCCACCCAGCTCACGACGACGGGAGAGAGATCACCGACCCCGTCTCGACTTCCACCGGCTCCTGCCCCCGACGAAAAATTCTCGCCGGTTTCGCTCCGATGAGCGTCACCACCCCATTGCGAACGGCCAGCATCGAGCCTTCGCGTAATCCAACCACCGGTGTGTCGTTCTCTTCGTGGAATTCGCGGATGCGTTCCTGGCGGGTTTCGCCTTTATGCGTCGATGTGGGATCGGGGTCGAGGTAGTGGGGGTTGATCTGGAAGGGGACGAGGGCGAGGGCGTCGAAGGAGGGGGGATAGACGATCGGCATGTCGTTGGTGGTGCGGATACTCGGCGTGGCGACGTTGGTGCCGGCGCTGGAGCCGATGTACGCCATCCCATCCGCGACGCGCGCGCGAATGGCGTCGAGCAGGTCGCGGGCGTACATCGCGCCGAGCAGCCGAAATGTATTGCCGCCGCCGATGAAGAGCGCTTCCGCGTGCTCGACGTCTGCTCGTTCGCGCACCTGCGTCACGTCGAATTCCATCGCGCTCAAACGCTCGCGCACGCGCGCGGTGTATTTGCCGTGGTCATGCTGAGCGAATGGCACGAAGGCCACCGTCCGGACATCCTCGAGCAGGCGGCGAATCTCCGGCTCGGCGTGATCGAGATAGCCGTATCCGTGGACGAGTGAGCTCGAGATGAGGAGCAGCGACGACATGGCGGGGGAGTATAGCGGGGGTAGCTCTCAGCTCGCGGCTCTCAGCTCTCAGGCCACCGCCCACCGGACGCGGTGCTTCTCCTGAGAGCTGCGAGCTGAGAGCCGCGAGCTATTGTCCGATCCACCATGCGTGTGAGCCCGGGTACCAGTGGAACAGGCCGTAGTTCTTGGCCACCTGCACGTTCTTGACGCGGCGGTTGACGGCCCATTTCGCGGCCACCTGCACGGTCCAGAGATAGGGTTGATCGCGCGCCAGGACGTCGTGGAGCTGATGATAGAGGTTGGTGCGCCGCGCCGGATCGATCTCCTGCGCCGCTTCGTCCATGAGCTGGTCGGCCTCGGCATTCGCATAGCCGGTGACGTTCATCCCGTTCGGCGCGGCATGCTTCGAATGGAAGAGGTCCGACGGATCGGGGTCGGGATCGTTGACCCAGGCCACGAACGCCGACTGGTAATTGCGCTGCAGCACGAGATCGAAAAACGCAGCCTCGTCGAGCGGCTCGATCTTCAGTTTGATGCCGATGCGCGCCAGGGCGTCCTGAAAGATCTGCGACTGATCGCGCGAAGGCGCGTTGCCGGCGATGACGATCAGCGTGAGCTCGAACTTCTTGCCTTCGCGATCGAGCAGGCCGTCGCCGTCGCTGTCGGTCCATCCGGCAGAGGCGAGCAGACCCGTGGCGGCGGTGGGATTGAAATCGATCGGCGTCACTTCCGGATTGTTCTCGCGCTGATCGGGCGTGAATGGTCCCGAAACCGCGCGCGCCTGTCCATGATGCAGCTTGTCGATGACGGTCTGCCGATCGAAGCTCATCGCCAGCGCGCGGCGAACGCGCGCGTCTTCCAGCAGCGGATCGGCAACGTTCCAGACGATGCACATGTAGCCGAACTGCCAGACGTCGTGGAACTCGAACTTCTCCTTCACGCCAGGCTCGTCTTTGATGCGCACCCAGAGATCGTTGTCGAGGCGCGAGACGTCGATGTCGCCGCGTTGCAGGCTCCGCCACGCGACGGCGTTGTCGGAGATCGGACGGAACAGCACGGAGAGAATGGGAGGCTTCTCGCGCCAATAGTTTTCGCGGCGCTCGAGCAGGAGGCTGCGATCGCGCTCGCGCTTTTTGAGCACGTACGGTCCGTTGCCGACCAGCTTCGTCGTCTTCGCGAAATCTCCCTTCGCGTAAACGTGCTCCGGCATCACGCCGATGTTGAACGAGTAGATGCGGCCGGCATGCGGTTCGTTGAAGACGACGCGAACCGTGCGCTCGTCGATGGCTTTGGTCTGCACGCGATCGAGTCCGTCGAACCACGGCGCGAACTGCGTCGACTGCGCGTCGAAGATTTTGTTCAGCGTGAATACAACGTCCGCGGCGCGCACCGGCGTGCCGTCGCTGAAATTCGCTCGCGGATCGAGGTGCAGAACGTAGGTCTTCCCGCCGTCGAGCACTTCCCACCGCGCCGCCACTCCCGGAATCGGAGTGAGGTTCTGATCCAGCTCGATGAGCGGGTCATACAGCAGCGCCAGCACCTGCCGCTCGTCCTCGGTTTGCTGCAGAAGGTAGTTCAACGTCTTGACGTTGCCCTCGAGCCGCCGGACCAGGCGTCCCCCTTCGCGATTGACGTTTTCCGCGGACGACGTCGTGACCACCGGCGGAGGCTGCGGCGTCTCCCGCCTGCACGCCAGCGACAGAATGACTAGAAGAAGTAGGGCAACGCGACGCATCGCGTGTGATTCTAACGTTTTGGAGTGCGGTGGCCGCAGCCGCCGCTTTTGTATGTTCGAGCGAGGCGCGTGGCATACGAAAGCGGCAGCTGCGGCTACCGCACTCCAAAACGTTAACTTCGACCCAGGAAAGCGACCGCCTATTCCGACCCGATTACCCACTTCTCGTACAGATCGCCGGGCAGTTCGCGCACGAAGCGTGAGGGCTCCATGAGGAGGTCCATGCCGCCGCGGTCGCGGGACATGACGGGGAAGACGAGGTAGAGCTCCTGCTTTGCGCGCGTGACGGCGACGTAGAAGAGGCGTCGTTCTTCTTCCTCGCCGGGGATGACGAGCTCGCGGGTGCCCTTGTCGTCGACGACCGGGGCGTCCTGCGTGGCTCCTTCGAGCAGCGGCAGCGATTCGTGGATGCGAGTTGGATCGACGCGGACGATGCCGCCGGGGACGCGCAGCGCGCGTTGTGACGGGAAGCGTCCGTCGGCGAGCCAGATCACGAACACGACGCGCCACTCCAAACCCTTGGCCTGATGCACGGACGAGAGCACGATCTTTTCATCCTCGGGGGCCACGACCGCGACGTCTTCTCCCGACATTGGGTTGGAGAGCGCGATCTCATCGAGGAATGTCTCCACGTCTTCGTAGCGCATCGCGTACTGCGAGAGCTGCTCGAGATCGTCGATGCGCGCCTGCGCGTTCGGGAACTTCGAGCGCACGTAATCGCCGTAACCGCGCTCGATGATGAGGCGCACGGTCTCGGACGGATTGCGCTTCATCGCATCCGACGAGATCATGCCGAGGAGCTCGCGGATGCTTTTCAGCGAGCCCATGGTGCCGCGGCCGCTGACTTCGACGCCGCGCAGAAACGCATCGAGCGGGTTGGTGGCCTGACTGATTCGCAGCCAGACCTCGGCCGCTGTTCGCTCGCCGACTTTCGGGTAGAGCTTCAGCATCCGCTTCCACGACAGCTCGTCGCGCGTGTTGGTGACGATCTTCAAATACGCCAGCACATCCTTGATGTGAGCCTGCTCGAAGAAGCGAACGCCCGAGCGGATCTCGTACGGAATGTTGCGCCGCGTGAGCTCCATCTGCAGCTCGAGCGATTGATAGTGCGAGCGGTAAAGAATGGCGATCTCGTCGAGATCGATCCCTTCGTCGCGCAACTCGAGGATGCGCTGCGCCACGAACGTGGCCTGCTCGAAGACATCGTCCACGCCCACCACCGCGGGATCGGGACCGTCGCCGCGCATGGCCTGCAGTTCTTTCCGGAATTGAAAGCGATTCGCAGCGATCGATGCGTTGGCGAGGTTCAGGATCTGTCGCGTGGAGCGATAGTTCATCTCCAGCTTGTGAATCGTGGCGTCGGGAAAGCGCAGCGGAAACGTCAGGATGTTCTCGAAGTTCGCGCCGCGGAATGAGTAGATCGACTGCGCGTCATCGCCGACGACCATCACGTTACGCCGCTCCGAAGCCATGGCGTCAACGATGTCCGCCTGGATCTTGTTCGTGTCCTGGTACTCATCGACGAGGATGTGGCGGAAGCGGCGTTTCAGCGATGCCGCCACCTCGGCGTGGTCGTCGAGCAGCACCTTCCAGAACACGAGCAGATCGTCGAAGTCCATCGAGTTCGCGTCGCGCTTGCGCTCCTTGTAGCGGCGGAACACATTCACGATCTCCGGTCCGAACATCATGAAGTGCGGGAAGTTCTGCTCGAGATGAAGCTCCAGCGGCGTGCGCGTGTTGATGAGGTACGAATAAATATCGAGCAGCACGTCGCCCTTCGGAAAACGCTTCTCCAGCGTGTTGACGCCGAGGGACGAGACGGCGGACTCCATCATCTCCTTGGAATCTTCATCGTCGAGAATGCTGAAGTTCGGCCGGTAACCGATGCTCTCCGCGTGTTTGCGCAGCAGACGATTTCCGATCGAGTGAAACGTACCGCCCCAGATCCGCCGCGTGTCGTTGGTGACGATCTGCTCGACGCGGCTGAGCATCTCCCGCGCGGATTTGTTCGTGAACGTGAGGAGCAAAATCTCGGAAGGATCGACGCCGTCCTCGATGAGGCGCGACACACGATAGGTAAGCGCGCGCGTCTTCCCGCTGCCCGCACCGGCGATGACCAGCATCGGCCCCTCTCCGTGCATCACCACCTCGAGCTGTTCCGAGTTCAGCTCGTCCGCGTAAGGGACCTTGTAAACCTTCTGTGGTCTTTCAGGACGCTTGAGGGTGTAGCGGCGGATCTTGGTGGACATCCCTGGAGAGCGTACCGCAGTGGACTTTGTGGACGAAGTGGACTTGGTGGACGTTGTGGACGTTGTGGACCTGGTGGACTGAGTGGACTTGGTGGACGTCGTGGACCTGTCCACTGAAGTCCACAACGTCCACTCAGTCCACTTCGTCCACAAACTCCTCGGTGAGCGCGTGAGTGGCACCGTCATCGCAGGCGGAGTGCTGGTTTTGGTCAGCGTTCTCATCGCTCAATACGCGCCCGAACGGGTGCGGACGTCTGTTCCTTTGGAGGAAACATGATTCGCCGTTTCGTTTGCATCACCCTTCTCGCGTTCGCAGTTCTCTCCTGCCGCACTGCTCCGAATCAGCTCGACGAAGATCAGGCGCCGCGGTCGCGTTATGCCGGCGTAGCAGGGGAATCGCCTGTGGGCGTCATCCCCGAGGGAGTTGTGCGCGATGCGGAACGCGACACGGACATCGTGTTCACGGTCGAGTATCCGACGCGGCCCGGCTCGTATCCGCTGATCGTCTTCTCGCACGGTTTCGGAGCGACGCGAGGCGCGTACGTCGGTCTCAGCTCGCATTGGGCCAGTCAGGGCTACGTCGTCATCAAACCAGCACACTCTGACTCCGGAAAGCTACAGAGCAGTGCCGGCCGAGACGCATGGCGCGACCAGACTCCGGCCGATTGGCGCAACCGCGTTGGCGATATCAAAGCGATTCTCGACGCGCTCGATCGAGTCGAAGAAAACTATCCGGAGCTGAAAGGAAAGATCGACAGAACGAAGATCACGGTGGGCGGACATTCGTACGGTGCGTTCACCGCCATGCTCCTCGGCGGAGCGAAGACGTATCCGGGAGCCGTGAGCTACGCCGATCCGCGCGTGAAAGCGATCGTGGCCATGTCGCCGCAGGGACCGAGCGACATGTTCGGCCTGACGAACGACTCATTCAACGAGATCCGCGTGCCGGTGCTGTTCATGACCGGGACATTCGACCGCGGCATGACCGAGAGCGAAACGCCCGAGTGGCGCCGCCAGGCATTCGAGCTCGCGCCGGCAGGGGACAAGTGGCTGGTCGTGCTGGAAGGAGCGCGGCAGTCCTCGTTCACGGGCCGGATCGATCCGACGATGGAAGGCTCGCGAGGGACGAACAATGAAGGCCCGATGCTCGGGGAGCCCACATCGCCCACGCGGAACCCGGCACCGCGGCCCGATCCACGCACTCCCGGCCGTGAAAGCGTGACCGGCCTGCGCATCCGCGGAACATTCGCAAACGTCAAGGCGATCTCGCTCGCATTCTTCGACACCTACCTGCGCAACGACGCCGAGGGACGCACGGCGCTGGAAGGAGTGGGATCGCGCGGAGGAGTGGAGTTGGTGAAAAAGTAAACGCAATCGTCGACGTTCAAGTTTGAAATTGTGAGCAGAGGCACGCTCGCAGTTTCACGCCGCTTGAACGTCGACTAGCTCGAGAAACACACCGCGGATTTCGCGAGAGCGAAGCCCTGTAGGGGCGACATCGTTTTAGCCCCATGCCGTCAGGCTGGGGACCTCGGATTCGCAACCAAACGAGCCCCGTAGGGGCGGCATCGGAGCACACATGCACGCTTCGATGTCGTCCCTACGGGACTCCCCTTCAACCACCGTTGCCATCCCCAGCCTGACGGCATGGGGCTAAAAAGATGACGCCCCTACGGGACTTCGAGCATCTCGCCGAACGCGTCGCGTTGATTGTCGATCGCGACACTAGCCCGCCATCGCGCGACCGACTCCACATACGATCAGGTCGCGGACGCTGGTGACCGCGGTATCCACTGCGTTGGCCTCTTCTTCGTAGGCGGCGGCTTCCTCGCGCAGGTTCTGATTCCTCTTTCGCTTGGCCAGCTGACGGGAGAACGTGACCTTCTCCTCCATGATCCGGATGGCCGTCCATAGAGCGGTCTCGATGTTCTGGCTCTGCTCGGTTGAAAAGATTTCGCCAGTGAACGAGTGTCCGACGTGACAGCGAAGCTTGAGCGGTTCCTCGTCGCCAATCTGCCAGATGGCGCCATTGCAGTCGGGACAGGTGTATGTGGTTCGCTCGCCGATCTGTTCCACGTTTTCGAGAAACTCCTTGGTGTTCATGAACTGCTCCGCGATGTTCGACTCGATCTCGATGGCCGGGGTCGTCGGAAAGTCTTCCTGAACGGCCGGCGGCTCAGAGATCAGTCGGATCAGCAGAGCGCCCGCCTCGGCGATCGGAACGGTGTAATCCACGTCCACGTAGCGCAGTGCAATCCTGGGCATGCTCGGGTAGTCGGCTTCTGCGGGGTCTTGCACGACCGTAATCCCGCCGCGTTTCTTGATGGTTTGCAGACCGACGGTCCCATCATCGAGGTAGCCGGTCAGCACCATTCCGATGACTCGCGATCCGTGGGCACGCGCGGCAGAGCGAAAGAGTGCGTCGATGGAGGGTCGGAATCGATTTTCCTGGGGACCGCGCAGGACGCGCACTTTCTCCGCGTTGACGAGGAGCTGGTGGTCGGGGGCGGCCACATAGACATGACCGGGCAGAAATTCTTCTTCGTCGACCGGTGAGCTGACCGGGAGATCGGTGATGTCTGCGAGAAGTTTTGGCAGATAGCTTTTCTTGTCGGCGGCCAGATGCTGAACGACAAAGATCGCAGCGCCGATGCCGGCGGGAAGCTCGCTGAGTACGGCGCTCAAAGCTTTCAGACCGCCCGCCGAAGTGCCAATGACAATGATGTCGTGTCCGGTCAAGTCGTTTTCCGCCCGGAAACCGGAGGGCACGTCTCGTACCATCTCAAAATCAATCACGCGCAATTGGAAGCGTCACCCGGAGCGCGGCCCGAAAAAATGAGGCCGGCGCGTCTCATCGAGGAAGCTCGAATGTGAGCGAAGCCCACAGACTTTCCCATTGACCGCGTGCGCCGGCCGGCGCGGAAACCATGTGAACAGCCTTGATCATCCACGCGCCGGAAGAATCGAGCTCGAGGTGTACGCGCCCATGGGCGTCTGAACGGGCTGACACCGCGTGCTTCGGATTCGCTTTCGGGACGGCCACGATGAGCGCGCCTGGAAGCGGTTTGCCGAGATAAAGAAGTTGGAGCGGCAACGAGGACTTCGACCGGAGCGTGTAGGGATTCTTTTCGGGGATGAGCTCGAGCGGCATTCCGATGCGCTTGTTGAACAACGAAGCGGGACCCGTGCCGGTCCAAAGGAGAGACTTCGCGCAGCGCGAATAGATTTCGCGCCACGGCTGCCGGGCGTATGGAGACCTGGCGCGCAGCTCATGAATTCGTTCGAGCCCCTCTTCACGCAGGTATTGGCGAAGTTTGTCATCCGTCAATTCCACGTAGGCAGGTTTGTTCTGATACGCAATCATGACCAGACCATCAGCGGCGATAGGGATCCTTCCTGCCGGATCGTCGCCCACGGCACCGGTGACCGGCACGATGCCATTGGCCGTATGTGCCTCGAAGCGGACGAAGTCCGATGCTGGCTTGCGCGGGACGGGGTCGCCGGAGTAGTGCTCTCCCACACGCAGCCGAAGCGTGACGGCTGAGCTTCGAAGCGGACGAAAGGTGGATGGCTCGATCCAGAAGTCGTGAGCCGAGGCGACAAGAGGAAACGCGAGGAGTACGAATGCAAGAAGTGATTTCATCGCTTTTTCGAGGTACAGGATTTTCGTGAGCACTGCATCGAAGCTAAAACAGCACGAGCAACGCGGTGCGATGGAGCTTCAGCGTGCTCATTCGGTAAGTTACGGCTCTATTGAGAGATTGGACTGCCGCGACGATGTCAAGACCGATCGGGAAGCGCCGCCATGCGGCAGGCGACGCTCCCGATCGTGCTCACTATTGAAACGTACTCATGCGGTCGAGGATCGTGCGGAAGAGCGAGGGCACGGTACCCTTGCCGAAAGCCGCTGATTGATCTTCGTTCTGCGGGAACACGCCGCTGACGAAGACCGCGTCGGCCGTGCGGTTGTCGATGACGGAGGCATACGGCACGACCGAGCCGCTGCCGCTGGCGATGCGGAAGGTGGCACTGCCGACGTCGTAATTCGTGTTCGTGATCGAGGCTGCGCTGAACTGCGTCTGCATCACACTGCCGGGCGTGACCGTGAAGTTGCGGGTGCCGAGCGTCGCACCGTCCGCGCCTTTGATGGTGATGATGATGTTCATCGTCTCCGCGGACCCGCTGCCGTTTGCGGCCACGAAGCCGAGGTTCGTCCGGAAGTCGGTGTTCTGCACCAGGCCGGGCACATAGGCTGTTGCGGTAGCCAGGTCGATCGGGCTGAGCGTGTTGTCGAGGAAGTCGCGCGCAGGAGGAACGGTCTGGCCGACCGTATCGCCAGCGGGGCTCATGCTATAGGTGCGGCTGGTGATCGCGAACGGCCGATCGGCTCCCACCAGCAGCGCGCCCGTCGTGTTGGTCGCGCCACGATGACCGCCGAGGATGTCCTTGATCATGACGCTGCCGCCGGCAGGGACGGTGGCCGAGCCTGCGTTGTTCGGCGTTGTCAGCGGGAAGACGTTGTCGGCGCTGGATCCGGCCTCGATGACGACGATCTGGACGGTGAGGGGAGTGCTCTGGAAGTTCTGGATGGCGACGTCGCTCATCCAGTTCGTGCCGTTCTGCCCGGGCGTGTGACCGGCGATGGGAATGATGTACAGATCGGCGTAGTGATCGGCGTGGGCAGCAACGCTGGCAAACATCGCCAGCGTTGCGAGAATCAGGATTCTTACGTTGCGCATAGTGGGATCTCTTTCGTCGCGATTCGATTCGCGCTACGGGTTTGCGTGCGGCCGGCTCTCGAATCCCTGGTTCGGGAGTGGCGCGTACGGGAAGGTCGAGAGGAACGGACGATCGTTGCTGTCGACACCGTCCGTGAGCGCGTTGTTCGGTTCCTTGTTGAACCCCGGGACGAGGACACCGGCCACGACGCGAAGGGAGATGTCGACCACGTCATCGGCGAGCCGGCGGCCGTTCGGGAATCCGCCGTTGTCGCCTGCGATCACGCCGAGGCGGTTAATGCTCTGCGAGGCGGTCACGGGGATGGCCACATTCAGGCGGATCATCTCCGCAGGTACGACGTTGGGCGGTTGATTCGCGCCCGGGATGCCGGTGAGGAAGACCTGCACCAGATCGTTGCGCGGAGCCGGCGGCGAATCGACGTTGTAAAGGAGCTTGAGCAGCTTCGGCACTTCAGGGTCGAGGATGCGATTGCGGAAGTCGGCGTTCGAGTCGAACAATGCCTTGTCGCCGCCCGGCTCGGAGGAATTGAAGATGTCCTTGAATGCGAGCGACAGGACCACTTCATTGACGAGCGGCATGCCGAGACGGGAAACCTGAACGTTTCCGCTCACGGTCTGGCGGTTGAGAAGTCCGCTGCTGAGAATCGTGACGCGCGGGCGGCTGGAGGTGGCCCAGACGCCGATGACCGCGTTCGCGGCGGTCGGTGAGGCCGGTACGCCGCCGGCTGCGACGAGTTGCGAGATCGGAACCTGAACGGCGATGGTGTGGACGTTGTAGCCTTTCAGACCATCGACTCCCGGAGCGGATGAGGCCTGCGGCGGAACGAGATGAAGCTGCTGGATCGGGCGCAGAGTGAGCAGATCGACGATCGCGCCGATGTCGACGAAGAACGAGTCGTCGCGCGGTCCGGCGAAGACCTTTCCGCCGTTGTTCGGCAGGTTGAACACGGCCTGGTCGGCGAGCGAGGCGTAGCTCGGTGTCGACTTCGGTCCGATGTTGGCCGGGGCCACCTGGAAGTTCCCTCCGAGAGAGGTGGTGGTGCCGCCGCGGCGCAGGCCGGCGATCCGGTTCACCGAGTAGAACTGCCGGAAATTGAGATTCGCGGAGTCGAGCGTCAGCACCGGTCCGGTGTTGTAGAGGAACGTCGACGTGCTCCGGATGTCGTTCCGAAACTGGAACTGGTAGGTGATGTCTTCTTTGCCGTCGCCGTTGTTGTCGATGTGAATCTCATATACGCCGACAGGCGAGAAGTTGTAGAAGTTCGGTCCGTTCGCCGGCTCTTCCAGGGGGATGTAATTTGCGACGAGCGTGACCGTGTCGGGCGCATCGGGACTGCGGAAGGCATAGACGTCCGTGTTGTCTTTCGTCGGATCTTCGGTGATGAGCGGAGCTTCGCGATGGGACGAGGCGAACGCGGCGGTGGGAATCAGAGGCATGGCGAGCGCGAATGCGAGGATGACGATTTTTCTCATGACAGCAAACTCTCCTGTGTGTGCTACTCCCCCGCGGCAAGAGAGCCTCGGATCGGTAGTTGGGAGGGTTCGCACTGCACTGCCGAATCCAAGAGCGGGCCTCCGCTTGTAGTATTTCGTCGAGCGGAGGTGCGTGTCTTGCACCGAGCCGAACCGCATGAGCACTCTGGAACAAGCGGTTCGCGAGCCGGCGCGGCTCGCGGCTGTGCGGAAAACGAACCTCCTCGACACACCTCCTGAAGAGTGCTTTGACCGGCTGACGAGACTGGCAGCCGAAACGCTCGGCGTACACGCTGCCTTTCTTTCCCTCGTCGACGAGCGCAGCGATTTCTACAAAAGCTGCTTTGGCTTCGGTGAGCCGATCGAGACGACGCGCCGCCTGAGCGGAGAGACGTTCTGCCACCACGCGCTCATCGTGGAGGGACTCCTGATCATCGATGACGCGCGGGAGCATCCCACGTATGCCAGCGTTCCTACGGTCAAGTCGCTGGGAGTGGTCGCCTACCTCGGTGTTCCGCTTCACTCCGCCGAGGGGGAGACCCTCGGTTCCTTTGCGTTGATCGACATCAAGCCTCGCCGCTGGTCGCGGAACGACATTACGACGGCCTGTCTGCTGGCGCGCGCGGCGCTGCGCGAGATCGAGCTGCGGGCACGACAGGCCGGGCCGCCGGCGGCCGATCCACCAAAGCTCTCGACACGGGAACGTGAAGTGATGTTGCGCCTGGTGGCCGGTCAGCGGCCCAAGGAGATCGCCTCCGATCTCAACGTAAGTGTGAAGACGATCGCCACGCACAGGCAGAGGCTGCTCCGCAAGCTGAACCTGGAAGACAATCGAGCGCTCTATCGCTACGCGCTGCGGCAGGGCTTGCTGGACTGGACGAATTTAGAGACGTAGTTCCTCCCATTCGGCCGTTTCCTACAAGAGAGAGGCGCGAATCCTCGGCTCGTGGCAGAGCGGTTGCTTTTCCATCGGGCGTGTCATCAATACCATTTCGCGCCATTGACGGACGCTGCATGGAAGCGGCACTTGATGCGATCGTGGACGGAATCGTCATCGAAGCGAACGAACAGATCATCTATAGCAACGCCGCCTATGCTGCATTGCTCGGCTATCGAAGGTCGACCGACATCCTTCGCCGGCCGATTCCCGAGCTCGTCGCTGATTTCGATGTGGAACGGCTGATCCGGTACGGAAGGATGCGGGTCCACGGTCAACGCGCGCCGGCTTCTTATGATTTTGCCGCCCGGCGCAGCGATGGCTCTGTGGTTCGAGTGCAGGCTTCGGTCTCCCTCTCCGTGTCCGGCGGGACGCCTTACATCACGACCATCGCGCGTCCTTTTTCTCCGGACAGGGAAAGCGAGGAGTCCGCTGACGGGACGATCGCCGGGCCGCACGATGTCCTTTCCAACCGCGAGTATCAGGTGATGGAGATGCTTCTGGCCGGAAAACGGCCTAAAATCATCGCCCTGGAGCTCGATCTGAGCGAAACCACCGTGGCCACGCATCGCACGCGCCTTCTTGCAAAGATCGGCGTGGCCGACAATCGCGAGCTGTTTCAATACGCGCTGCGCCACCGGCTCGTCGACTGGTCATGACCGTGGTCCTTCCGGATCGGGGTGTAAGGATTGCTCTCCGACAGCAGCGGCGGAAAGGCAACGTGATGAGACTACCTTTGAATTGGAACCTGGCCCTGGTCATGGGGCTCGCAATTGTCTCTCTGAGCGGGTGCCGGAGCATGGCTCCGGCACAGTTCGCCGCAAACCGGCCGTCCTTCGAGCCGCTGACCTTTTTCGAAGGGCCAACCCATTCCTGGGCCGTGATCGAGAACCGGCGCGGTGATCCGACCAGCCAGTTCCGGGCTGATCTCGTCGGGCGTCGCGAGGGAGACGAGATCGCGATCGAGCAGAACTTCACCTTCGCCGGCGGCCGGCGGGAGCAGCGGCTCTGGCGCATCCGGCGCATCGACGGGCACCACTACGAAGCCACTGCGAATGATGTTGTGGGAGTGTCCAGAGGCGAGGCATGGGGAAACGTGTTCCGCTGGAGCTATACGACGGCTGGTTCCCGCCGCGGGTGGATCGACGACCTGCATTACGACCTCTGGATGTATCTGATGGAAGACGGAGAGACTCTGATCAACCGCGTGACCATCACGAAGCTGGGCATCGTGGTGGCACGAACGACCGAGTATTTTCGAAGGGGGGCTCTGGCCCAGTAGGCAGTAGGCAGGGGATAAGGCAGGCAGGAACGCAACCTTGTCCTCGGTCTTTATCTACTGCCTGCTGCCTACTGCGAACTGCCTACTGACATAGAGGCGTAGAATCACCGGCGATGTCCGACGTTCATACGGCCTGGACGACGACGGTCGAGTCGCCGGAATGGCTGCAGCGAGAGCTCGCCGCCCAGCGGATGCAGGGCGAGCAGTTGCGGCTCCTCGGCTCGGCCATCCATGTCACGGGCGAGGGCATCGCCATCATGACTCCTGCGGTCGAGGCGGCCGGTCCGCGCATCGCGTTCGTGAATGACGGGTTTTGTGCGATGTATGGGCGGCGCCGCGAAGAGATCATCGGACAGACACCGGTGATCTTCGGCATCGTGGAGCGCCATCACTCCATTCTCGAGTCGATGCTGCATCACGTCTTCGAGCAGCGGCCGTTCGAAGCGGAGGCCACGGCGGTACGAGCGAACGGCTCGGAGTTCGAGCTCGATCTGCAGCTCGTGCCGGTCGAGGATGGTGGGCAGCTCTCGCATTGGGTGGCGTTCTTCCGCGATGTCACCGCGGCCAGACATCAGGTCACGTCGCTGCGCCATCAGGCCATGCACGATGCTTTGACCGGCCTGCCGAACCGGGCCCTGCTCTTCGATGTGCTGGAGAAGGCCATCGACGCCGCGCGCATCGGTGGCTCGCAGTTGGCGTTGATGCTGATGGACCTCGATCGCTTCAAGGAAGTGAACGATACGTTCGGCCATCACTTCGGCGATGCGCTGCTCAAGCAGGTGGCTTTCCGCCTTCAGAATCAGATGCGCGGCGAAGACATCGTGGCGCGCCTCGGCGGCGACGAGTTCGCGGTCGTGCTGCCGGCCTTCGCCGACAACACCACGACGGCCGGCGCGGCGAGGCGCATTCTCAATACGCTCGAGCAGCAATTCGTGATCGAAGGACAGGTGCTCGAGGTCGGCGCCAGCATCGGCATCGCGCTTTATCCCGAGCACGGTACGGACGCGCGCACGCTGCTCCGCCGCGCCGACGTGGCCATGTACACGGCCAAGCAGAAGCAGACCGGCTACAGCTTCCACCGCGAAGACGCAGAGGTGCGCTCGGCGGATCAGCTCTCGCTCGTCGTCGAGCTCCGCGGTGCCATCGAGCGGAACGAGCTGGAGCTGTACTACCAGCCGAAAGTACACATGCAGACCAGTCTCATGACGCGTTGTGAGGTGCTGATGCGCTGGAATCATCCGCGCCGCGGTCTGCTCGCGCCGTCCGAATTCATTCCCGTTGCGGAGCGCACCGGCTTGATTCGCACGCTGACGGATTGGCTGCTCGATCACGCGCTGGAACAATGCAGCACCTGGCGCGAAGCGGGCGCACCGATCCACGTGGCCGTGAACATTTCGGCGAAGAGTCTTCTCGATCAGTCGTTGCCGCAGAAGGTGGAAGCAGCACTGGCGCGTTGGAATGTCGACCCGCGCTTCCTCAAGATCGAGATCACGGAGAGCAGCATCATGGCCGACCCCGCGCACGCGCTGGCCATCCTGGCGATGCTGCAGTCGATGGGCGTGCGTCTCTCCGTCGACGACTTCGGCACCGGCTATTCATCGCTCACGCATCTGCGCGAACTGCCGATCGACGAGATCAAGATCGACAAGTCGTTCGTGATGGGAATGGCCACGAGCGACGCCGACGCAGCCATCGTCCGAACCGTGATCGATCTCGCCCACAACCTCGGCAAGCAGGTTTGCGCCGAGGGAGTCGAGGAGGAGTCGGCATGGCAAACACTGCGAGAGCTCGGATGCGATCTGGCGCAGGGATTCCTGATCGCCAAACCGATGCCCGCCGCTGAGCTGATGCAGTGGCTGGTGCGGACGTCATGGGGCCTGGAGCGCTGATTCGATGGAACCGCCGCGTAAGGATTTGCTGGAAGAACGCGGCGGGCGGATCGATCCGATCCAATCTCCCGAAACACCGCTCGACGACGATCAGCGCATCGACCAGGCCATCGCCGAATCATTTCCGGCGAGCGACGCGCCGTCATGGACGAGCGGGATCGAGAAGGACGAAGAGAAGGGGTAGCTCTCTCCGCGCGGCGCGCTTTGGAGTGCGGTCGGCTTGCCGCCGCTTTGAGTAACGTGCAACGAAGCGGCTTGTGCCACGCTACCGAAAGCGGCAGCAAGCTGACCGCACTCCAAAGCGCTGCGGCGCGGAGAAAATACAAGCCTTTACTGCGATCCCACCGTCACTTTGATCCGCGCGCGCTCCAACTTCTCGATGCGTTTCAGCTCGGTGCTGATCTCGCGGCGGGTGCGCCAGCTTCGGGGGCCGGTGGCGATGACGGTGCCGGTGAGGGCGAAGGGGTCGGGGATCTCCATCGTCACGCCGTTCAGCGTGCCGTGCATGGCCATCATCGGCAGGTAGTTGAAGCGCCAGGATGTGCCGAGTGCGCGGAACTCGATGGCGCCGCGGCGATAGCGGATCGGGTTTTCGCCTTCCTGCTGGGCCGCTTCCGCGAACAGCCGCAGGAGCGTGTCCTTCGAGTAATCGCGCACGGGCGCCTGCGAGTCCTGGGCGACGGCGGATGCGGTCAGGAGGAGTAGGGCCAGAATCGTTGCGCTTGCTCTCATTTCTTTCTCCGACGTTTCACTATGCAAGAGCGTTACACAAAACAAGTCGGCGGTCGGCAGTCGGCAGTCGGCCGTAGAGGGACGAACCGATG
>JALYJW010000126.1 GCA_030775085.1 Acidobacteriota bacterium
GACTTTGCGACTCTCCGACTACGCTACGCGCATGCTGCGCATCTTGGCTCTCGCACTTCTCACGCTCACGACACTCCCCGCATTCGCGCAATCGCTCGACGAGCGCGTGCGGCGCGAGTTTCCGGGGCTGCTCGACACGTACAAAACGCTGCACGCGATGCCGGAGCTTTCCACGCAAGAGGTGAAGACCTCGGCGTACGTGGCGAAGCGGCTGCGCGAGCTGGGGTACGAGGTCACGGAGAACTTCGGACGCTACAAAGAACCGGGAACGACGTGCTACGGCGTCGTGGCCCTCATGCGCAATGGCGACGGGCCGGTCGTGCTGGTGCGCAGCGACATGGATGGCTTGCCCGTGCCGGAGCAGACCGGTCTCGAATATGCGAGCAAGAACGCCGGCGTGATGCACGCCTGCGGGCATGACGTTCATATGACCACGCTGCTCGGCACGGCCAAAGTGCTGGCCGATCTCAAATCGCAATGGCGCGGTACGGTGATGTTGATCGGCCAGCCAGCCGAGGAAATTGTCCGCGGCGCCGAGGGGATGCTCGCGGATGGACTGTACGAGAAATTCGCGCGACCGGACTTCGCGGTGGCGTTGCACGACTGGGCCACGCTCGAGGCGGGAAAGATCGGCTATCGCCCCGGCCAGTTCATGGCTGCGACGGACTCATTGAATCTCACCATCCGCGGTGTCGGCGGCCACGGTGCTGCGCCGCATTCGACGAAGGATCCGGTGGTGATGGCTGCCGAGACGATCCTCGCGCTGCAGACGATCGCCAGCCGCGAGCGCTCGCCGCTCGATCCGGTCGTGGTGACGGTCGGAAAAATCGAAGGCGGCACGAAGCGCAACATCATTCCCGATGAAGTGCGTTTGTATCTGACGGTGCGCACATTCAGTCCCGAAGTGCGCAAGCGCGTGCTCGAATCGATCGAGCGCATTCCGAGAGGCATCGCGCTCGTGGCCGGCGTTCCCGAAGATCGCGCACCTGTCTTCGAGCCGCTGCCCGCGGAGTCTGTGGGCTCGACTTTCAACGATCCGGCGTTGACGGAGCGCGTCGCGAAAGCGATCGGCCGCGAGATCGGTGCAGACAACGTCGTCCACATCGATCCGGCCATGGTGAGCGAAGACTTCGGCCACTTTGGCGTCGGAGGCAAGATCCCCACGGTGCTGCTGGCATTGGGCGCCGCCGATCCGGCGAAGCTCGCGGCAGGCACGCAGCCCGGCCTGCACTCGAGCAAATTTGCACCGTCCGATCCATCGCTCGTACTGCGCACGGGCGTGCGCGGCGCGGTGAGCATGGTGTTGGAACTACTCGGCAAGCCGTAACTCCGCGCGTCGCGATCGTGCCCAAGAAGACGTGCAGTTGCTCATCGCGGATGTCCCGCCGCCGTTAGGCGGCATCGGCGTGCGCACACGCCGTTGTACCGCGTTAGCGGTACGGAGAGGGTAGCCGTGGGTTGCGCGCGCAGACGCGCTACCCACGGATAAGAACGCATTTGAAGTCGCACCGCGTAGCCGGTGCGGAGAATCGAAGCGAACGATCAGCAGGAAGCGCTCGCCTGGCACGCTTCGTAGACAGCTCTCCGCACCACTGACGTGGTGCGACTCGAGGACGCGCATCTTTCCGGGGGTAGCGCGTTTACGCGCGCGACCCCCGGCTACCGTCTTCGAACCGCTACGCGGTACTGGCGTGCGTAGCATGCCGAAGACAATAGCCCCCGGCTTCCAGCCGGGGGGTCCGAGGTTGATTGATTTCAGCCCGCGTTAGCGGGTGGCAGACTGCCGTCCGCTACGCGGACTCGCATGACGGCTCGGCGTTCACCCGGCTGAAGCCGGGTGCTATTTCCTCTGGCCGCCTAACGGCGGCTATGCCGCTCGACACGACTCGGCACGCATTCCCAACCCCCAGCGGCAAGCCGTCGCACTCCCAATGCGCGCCGCGCAGAGCCCGCCAGAGCGTATGATCTGATCATGCTGCGCGAGTTCAAGGAGTTTCTGGCGAAGACGGGCGCTTTGGCGTTGGCCATCGGTGTGATCATCGGTGCGGCAGTCAGCGGCGTGGTCTCTGCGCTGGTGAGCGATCTGATGATGCCCCTTCTCGGGATGTTGCTGCCTGCGGGAGGCTTCCGCGAGGCGAGGATCGTGCTCTCGCGCTCGACGGATGCCACAGGGAAGGTCACGGAGAACGCGATCCTCTATGGCCATTTGCTCGGGACGCTGCTCGATTTCCTGGTCATTGCGTCGGTGGTCTTTCTCCTGGTGCGCGCGCTCATGCGAGCTATGCCGCCGCCTCCTCCCGAGCCGGTGAAGCAGTGTCCGGAATGCCTGGATTCGATTCCTCTGGCGGCACGCCGCTGCCGTTCCTGCACCGCGGTACTGACGTCTTAGAGCGCGGAGGGCAGAGCGTCAGATCGTGCCCGACTTCCAGCACTTCTTCGAATTGACTCTCTACTCCGCGAATGCGTTGTCGGTGGCGACGGCGTTTGCGGCGATGGCCATTCTTTCCCTCGGCGTTGGTGTGCGCTGGCGCGGCGCGAGTCTCGGTCCGAGTCGCGGGTTCTTCGTCGTTTCGGCCTGCGCGGCGGGATGGCTGGCTGCATTCGCCGCCATGTATGCCGCTCGCGACGCGCCGCTTGCGTTGCAGTGGGCGCGCACCGGCTTTCTCTTCGCCGCGCTTCTTCCCGCGGCCGTCTTCCACTTCGCAACGACGCTGGTGGTGCGCCGCAAGCCGTATCTTTTGCCGGCCGTGCTTTTCTGGGTGGCCTGCAGCGGCGCGGGCCTGCTCGGCGTCTTCACCGACCGGCTCATTCCGGCCGTTCGCCTTTTTGCGTGGGGTTACTATCCGCTTGGACGTCCGGTGGGCGGCCTGATCGTCCTCTGCTTCGCCGGCATCATCATCTCCAGCATTCACATCTTCTGGCGGATGCACCGCGGCGCCGAGGGGCCGGCTCGCGAACGTGCCGGCGCATTGCTGTTGGCGTTCGTCCTGGGATCGCTCGGCATGCTCGACTACCTGCCGTCGGTGGGAATCGATCTGCAGCCCATCGGGTACATCGCCGCGCTCACGTTCGTCGTCGTGGCCGCGACGGCGGTGTGGCATTTCGAGCTTGCCGACATCACCCCGCAGTACGCCGCCGGGCAAATCCTGGAGACGATGAAGAACGCGGTCGTGGTCAGCGATATGCACGGCCGCATCCGCGTCGTGAATCGCGGCGCGGAGCGATTGCTCGGGTACGAATCCGACGGATTGCGCGACGCGCACCTGCGCGACATTCTGGAGCGCGAAGACAATCTCTCCACCGGGCAGCTCATCAACAGCATGGGCGTGCTCGAGCATCCGATGGTGTGGCGCGGCGCGGACGGCACGCGCGTGGACGTGCTCGCGGCCTCATCGTTCCTGCGCGACGATGGGGGCACGCCGATCGGCGTGGTTTACGTCGCCAACGACTTCACCGAGCGCAAACGCGCCGAGCAGGCGCTGCGCGAAAGCGAGCATCGCTATCGCACGCTCTTCGAGCGCAATCTGGCCGGAGTCTTCCGCACCGGCGCCGACGGCCGCATCCTGGAGTGCAACGACGCTTGTGCGCGCATTTTCGGATTCGAATCGCGCGACGAGTTTCTGGCCGCCGACGCGAGCGATCTCTACTTCGACGACACCGAGCGCGAGCGCGTCGTGAAAATGCTGCGCGAGCAGCGGCAGATCAGCAACTTCGAGCTTCGCCTGCGCCGCCGCGACGGCTCGACCGTGTGGGTGCTGGAGAACGTCTCGCTGCTCGAGGGCGACATCCTCGAAGGCACCATCATCGACATCACGGACCGCAAACACGCGCAGGAGCAGATGGAGTATCAGGCGTACCACGACTCCCTGACGCAGTTGCCGAACCGCCTGCTGTTCCGCGACCGCATCACCTTCGCCCTTGCCCACGCGCGGCGCAACACGCGGTCCAGCGCGGTGATGTTCCTCGATCTCGATCAGTTCAAGCTCGTCAACGACACGCTCGGACACACGGTCGGCGACCGGTTGCTGCAAGTGATCGGCGCGCGGCTCGTGACCTGCGTGCGCGCCGAAGATACGGTGGCGCGCATGGGCGGCGATGAGTTCACGATCCTGCTGGCCGATCTCCATGACCGGCGCGGCGCCGTGGCGGTCGCGCAGAAGGTGCTCGAGGCCGTGCGCCATCCGGTGATCGTCGACGATCACGAGTTGTACGTGACCACGTCCGTCGGCATCGCCATCTTTCCCGAGGACGGCGAGGATGCCGAGGCGCTGCTCAAGAATGCCGACCGGGCCATGTATCGCGCCAAGGAGTTGGGACGCGACAACTTCCAGTACTCCACGCCCGCGAAGTTCGAAGTGGCGGACGGTCGGCTGGCCATGGAGCGCCGGCTGCGCCGCGCATTGGAGCGCGAGGAATTCGTTCTGCACTATCAGCCGATGGTGGAGATCGCCACTGGAAAGCTGGTTGGCGCCGAGGCGCTGGTGCGCTGGAACCATCCCGACAGCGGGCTCATTCAACCCGAGGACTTCATCCCCATCGCTGAAGAAACGCAGCTCATCGTGCCGCTGGGAGCGTGGGTGCTGCGCACGGCCTGCACGCAGATGAAAGCGTGGCACGACGCCGGACATCCGTGGCTGCGTGTAGCCGTGAATCTTTCTCCGCGACAGTTTCAGGACCGCGAGCTCGTGGCCATGGTCGAGCAGGTGCTCGAGGAAACGCGCTACCCGCCTTCGCTGCTCGATCTCGAGATCACGGAATCGACAGCCATGCAGAATGCCGATCTTTCACTGGCCATTCTGAACCGGCTGAAGGAGATGGGGATCCGCATCTCCATCGACGATTTCGGCACCGGCTATTCGTCGCTGAGCTATCTGAAGCGATTCCCGATCGACACGGTGAAGATCGATCAGGATTTCGTGCGCGATCTGACCTCGGATGACGCGGCCATCATTTCCGCCGTGATCTCCATGGCCCGCGCGCTCAACCTGCGCGTCATCGCCGAAGGAGTGGAGACGGAAGAGCAACTGGCCTTCCTGCGGCGCGAACAATGTTCGGAGATGCAGGGCTTTCTCTACAGCGAGCCGCTGACCAGCGCCGAATTCGAGAGCGCGCTGCGCGCCGGTCCGCACACGCCCGTATCGGCGTCGCCGTTCCATCGGTCGAGGTTGACAGTAGAGTGAAGCGAATGCAGTATCCCGATGCGTTCGGTATGGCAGAGCAAGATGACGAGTGAGAATCGGCGCGTCCTGGTGGTCGATGACGATCAGAACACACGTCGCATCCTCGTCTCGGCGATGCGACAGAAGTCGCTCGTCATCGACGAAGCCGCCGGCGGGCGGGAGGCCATCGAGCTGCTGCGCGAACATACCTACAGCGTAGTCGTGCTCGATCTCCTGATGCCGGAAGTGAACGGCTTCGGCGTTCTCGACTTCATCGACGAAACGGCCGCGAGCGCGCCGGTCGTCCTGGTGGTCAGCGGCGCGGACCGAAACGTTCTCGAGGAGCTCGATTCACGCAGGGTCCACGGCATCATCAGGAAGCCGTTCATGCCACAGGAAGTGGCCGACGTGGTGGCCGCCTGCACTGAGATCCGCAACCGCAGCGCCTTCGAGACCATGGCTCTGGCCACGATGATGACCGGTGCGCCATTGATGGCGCTGCTGAAGTTGTGACGCGACACTAGACCCGTTTCAGCACCTCGGCGAGCAACAACAGCATGCCGCCGGAGATCAACGGACCGCGCATAGGGAGCTCTCCCGTGTCGCCGGCGCACTGGCGCACGGCGTTGAACAACGCGTCGATGTCGAACGGTTTGGCCACGACAGCGCAAACGCTGTAGTTGCTGACGCGCCGCATCTCTCGCGCGTCGAGCGCCGCCGTGACGACGAGAACGCGGGCCAGCAGGTCGGGGCGTTCCGTGCGCATGAAGTCGAGCACGGCATATCCGTCGACGACGGGCATGAGCAGATCGAGCAGAACGACGGCGTACTGCCTGCGTTTCAGTTTCTCGATGGCATCGCCGCCTTCGCGTGCGACCTCGACCACGAAGTCACTCTGCAGCAGCGCCGTGACGAGCGTGCAGGTAGCTTCGTTGTCGTCCGCCAGCAACACGAACGGTTTTTCCAATGAAGATCTCCGGTCCTGGGTGATGCGCCGGATTGTAACCTATACTCGAACGAGCCCACGGCTCTTCGCACGCGCATGGATCGTGAATCCAAAAAGCTCGAGAAGCATTTTGAAAAGCACCTCGGGTACGACGACATGAAAGCGAAAAAACGCGCGGGCAAGATCCGGCAGGCATTCCGCAAAGACAAGGGCGTCGTTCGCGAGCAGCGCGTCACCGAGGACAACTGGGAGGCCCTGCTCGACCAGCACGGGCATTCGGTAAAAAGGCCTTCCATCGGCGACGTGCTCCAGCAACTCGTGGAGCGTGACGAAGCGGCCAGCCTCGCGGACGACGGAGATCTGGAAGGCACCGGCGTCGTATTCAGCGTGAGCAGCGGCCGTTGCCGCGTGTTGCGCGACGGCGAAGAGCTGGACTGCGTGATTCCTCCCGAGATGGCCGTGCGGCAGAAGAGCGCGCTGGCCGTCGGCGACCGCGTCCGCGTGACGAACGAGAGCGACCTCTGGCGTCTGCAATCCGTCTTGCCGCGACGCACCGTGCTGGCGCGGCCCGATCCGCTGCACAAACACATGCAGCGACTCATCGCCGCGAACGTAGACGTCGTCATTCACGTAGTGTCGTTGAAGTCGCCGCCGCTGCGGCCGCGCCTCATCGATCGCTTCCTCATCGCCATCCAGCGCGGCGGCGCGATGCCGGTGATCTGCGTGAACAAAGTGGATCTGCTGACCGCCGAGGAGCGCGATCACGAGCTTCCGAAGCTCGCGCCCTACCTTGACCTCGGCATGCCGGTGATCGGTTGCTCCACGAAAACCGGCGAAGGCCTGGAAGCGCTGCGCGCCGCCGTCGACGGCAAGATGGCCGCGCTGGTCGGACACAGCGGCGTCGGCAAGTCGTCGATCCTGAACGCCATCGACGAGCGCCTGCAGCTCGCCACCAACACCCTCAACCGCAAACGCGGCACCGGCCGCCACACGACCACGGCCTCGACGCTCTACGACTTCGGCGGCGGCACCTATCTCATCGACACCCCCGGCATCCGCGAGTTCGGCCTATGGGACCTCGACCGCGAATCGCTCCGCGACTACTTCCCCGAGTTCGACGAACCAAACGAATCCTGCCGCTTCACCAACTGCACCCACGTCCACGAGCCCAACTGCGAAGTGAAGGCGCTCGTGGAAGCAGGGGAGTTGAACAACGCGCGGTATGAGACGTACGTGCGGTTGTGGGAAGACCTGGGGTAGGGGACGAAACCCGGACGAGTTACTGCGACAGGAATCGGCTGCGGACCGAGTCAAGCAAGTTGCCTGCAGAAATTCCGGAAAAACGAATCGTGCAAATCTACGGAGCCGTTGCACCGCATTGCACGGCGAAGTCCCGCTTTGCGACGGCCTTTTGGCCATCGAGGTGCCAGGTCAGATTGCCGCCGGGACTACTTGCAGTGAAGGCGTTCGAATGGCTGCCCGGCTCGAATTTGTCGGGTTGTCCCTGATCGTCCGGCGCCGGTGTGAACCGATTGTTGACGCCGATGTGCTGCCTCCACGTGATGGCGCTGCTCGGGTTCTCATAGCCGAAGCGGGCGGTGAAGCTCGTTCCGCTGCGGCGCGTGACACATTCCACTCGTGGGATCACGTTCACGAACACCGTCGGCGATTCGAAGTGCTCGCGAAACTCGATTTCCTGCAACGCCGTGGCCCGCGTGTAAAGGCGACTCAGTCCCTGTGCCGCGCGCTTCCGCATCACATCGGAGATGGCCACTCGCTGGAGCTCCCGAAAGACTTCGCGTGCACGATCGGCGAGAGCGACTACCTGTTCCACATCGCGTGCGTCCGACAGTAGTTTTCTGCTATGCCAGGCGAGGTAACACGCTTTGGTCCAGAGAATATTGTCGCGCACCGTCGCGGGAGGATTCATCGCCAGCGCGTAGTCGAGCGCCGAGAGGTCTCGGGGAAACTGCTCGATCCAACCCATCGAGACGACCGAGGGCAGGTAGGCCGATGTCGGATATCTCTTCTGAATCTCCTGTGGCAGGAGACTGGACCAGAGAGGCCACGACAGGCCGTCCCATTCGTAGGGATCGACTGCCTTGTTCATCAGCTTCCACACCTCGAGATCGACGCCGGCCGGCTCCCGGACGGTCAAGGTGGCCACATTCGTGCGGATCGACACTCTGTCAAACCATCGATCGTGGTCATAGAGCGTCAACTCGAGATCGTAGACGCCGGGCTTCATGAGCCGATGGTCGAGAAGCATTGCATTCCCGACGAGCATGGACCCTACATCGACCAGCAGTTCACGCTTGCCGTGCGCCGGGACATAGAGGCACGATGCTCCGCCACAGTCGTCTACTCCTTCCGAGGGAAGTCTGAAGGTGTCGTGTTTCAATAAATCCAGCACATCGAACGTGTCCACGTCGGTCGTCACCTTGAGATTCATGCCGTCGCCGATCCTGAGCACCTGATCGTTTGGGTTGGTGATCGTGATCAGAAAGGACACCGGAATCCCCGGCAGCGTCGACTCGGGAATCAGCCGGAGCGTGGCCGTGGCAGGCTTCTCCAGCGCGGCGGGCCTGACGAACCAGTGGGGACGCGCAGCGACCGTCAGCGTCTCGGCCGAAGCGTGCCCGGCGACGAGCAGGAGGAGGGGCAACGTCATTCTCGTGACGCGTACCGCATGCGAGGCGGGAGGTTTCGCGTGCATCGTCCGGGTCCCCTATGGCGCTGTTGCCTCGCATTGCACGGCGAAGTCCCGCTTTGCGACGGCCTTTTGACCGTCGAGGTGCCAGGTCAGATTGCCGCCGGGGCTGCTGGCCGTGAAGACGTTCGAACGGCTGCCCGGCTTGAACACGCGAGGCTGCCCCTGATCGCGAGGGGCCGGCGTGACCTGATTGAGGTTGCCGATCAAGAGCATCTTGACGGGCTTGTTCGGGTTCTCGTAGCCGAAGCGGGCGGTAAAGGTCTTTCCGCTGCCGCGCGTCACGCATTCCACTCGCGGGATCACTTTTTCCGGCGCCGGTGGATCGGTCCGCTCGTAATCGCGGATCTCTTGCAACGCCATTTCTCGAGTATGGAGATGACTCAGTCCTTTGGCCGCGCGTTGCCGCATCAAATCGGAGATCGCTACGCGCTGCAGTTCCAGGAACGCCTCGCGCGCGCGATCGGCAAGGGCGACCGCTCGTTCGGCATCACGTAAAGACCGCAACACATATTCGCTCTGACCCGCGAGATACCCCGCTTTGTGCCACAGGAGGTTATCGCGCACCGTCACGGGAGGATTCATCGCCAGCGCGTGGTCGAACGCGGAGACATCTCCGGGAAATCTGTCAATCGAGCCGAGCGAGACCACCGAGGGTACGTATGCGGACGTTGGGTATCTCGACTGGATCTCCTGTGACAGGCGAGGCTTCGCAGTGGCCCACGACAAGAGCTCCCATTCGCCGGGGGCGGCCACCTCGTTGAGGAACTTCCACACCTCCAGATCGACACCCGTTGGCTGCCGGACGGTCAGCGTGGCCGCATTCGTGCGGATGGCTCCCCCTTCCGGCGATCGTCCGAACTCGTAGAGCGTCAGCTCGAGATCGTAGGTTCCCGGCTTCATGAGCCGGCGGTCGGCAAAGAACCCGTTGCCGGCGAGCACGGGACCGGCGTCGATCAGTAGATCGCGCTGACCGTTCGCCGCGATGTGCAAGCACGGTGCACCTTCGCCCTGTCCACATCGGTCCATGCCTTCCAATGGAAGCCCGAACTCCTTCTGGTTCATGATGCCCAGCACGTCGAATGTGCCGGCGTTTGTCGTGGCCTTCAGGGTCATGAGGTTGCCGAGCGTGAGCACCTGACCGGCCGGGTTCGTGATCGTGACCAGAAACGACGCGGGAATGCCGGGCAGCGTCGACTCCGGGATCAGGCGGAGCGTGGCCGTGGGAGGCGCTTCCGCGACGGCCGTCATGGCAACGAGCGTGAGGATCGGCAAGAGGGTTCTCGTGACTCGCATCGTTCTGTTCTCCATTCTCACTGTTGCGGCACCGGATCGGGGTCGCGCCGAACCCACATGTACTCGCTGTGCGCGCTCATGTCGTAGTGGAGAAGCACCTGTCCATCGTACAACTCGGGGCCGGCATACGGCGTATGCAAGAGGCAATTCGTGGCGTCGGCGTATCGGGGCCGGCTGCAGTGTCCCTGCCCATCCAAGCCGGGTTGGCGGGCGGTACGAATCCAGAGGTGAACCGTCTCGTGCGCCGTGGTCTCGCCATTGAGCGTGAAGGCGGGCGCGTTCAGGTATTCGGCGCCGACCGGTGCACAGCCGGGATTCGGGTCGGCGACGGCACCGGCCGCGACATCCCGAATCCGCTGATCGAAGATGTAACTGAAGTTCGATTGGCCACCGACAACGGTGGCTCCGAGATGTGCACCGTGACAGGTGCCCTTAAGTTCGAGCGGAGCCTGCCTTGCGGCGATCCGGTGAAAGACGTTCGGGTCGGGCCGGCTGGTAATTTGATTGGCGTTCCGTACTCCCTGCTGCAGCCAGTGGTTCGCGAAATAGGTGCCCAAAGGGGAGTCCTTCACATGCACTTCCGCAAGGTACGGCACCTCGGTCACGGCACTGGCGATCGGCTTCAGCTCGACGAACATCGAAGCAAACAGAGGCCCCGCATAGCTCGGATTCGTCTCGAACGTGCCTGCGGAGACGACACCCACCCCGTCGCGGATCACGAGCAGGTTGGGGTTCTGTGTGTTGAGGTCCGGAGCGCCGTAGTCGCGCGGGAGGAGAGTAGCTGGTGCGGTCGTGATGACCCACTTGTCATTGGTTTTTTCCTGCAATGAGTCGAATGCCACGAAATCGAAGTAGAAGCCCTCGCCGAGGCCCGACTCCGCATGCACGAGTTGAAGCATTTCTCCGGACGCCAGTCCCTGGAAAGGAGCCGGGTCCTCGACTGGAATCTCGTTCGTTCCCGCCTCCGCCCGATTGTTCAGGAACGATCCCCTTCGGAACATCTGCTGCTCCTCGACATAGATGCGCTTCCAGAGCGTGAATATCGCGGTTCGCTGACATGCGGTCCCGCAGTTGAAACTCGCATCCGCCGAGCCGGCGACCTGATAGTTGTCGCCGGCGACGTGACTGGTCGCGACCAGGGTCACATCGAATCTCCCTTGCGGATCGGTCTGGATGGTGGCCGTGGCTGCGCCGTTGATCGTCGCCGGCGTGCCGTCGTTGTCTCCGTCTCGCGCGTCGGCCCCGCGGTACGGTGCGCTGTCGGGTGGGTCGATCACGCGCAGATGGACGAGGCCCGCGCGAGGCTCGTGCGTCGCCGAGTCGCGGCGAGTGCCGGCGATTCGGATCTCGGCCCGGCCGGCGCCGCTCGATGCGCGTTGCAGTGCCGAGGGATAGCCAATATCCCAGAGGGCCTTCGAGATGAGGATCTTTCCGTCATCCTGGTTGGGTGTGTCGAACTGGACGATTGCAGCAGGTGTGCGCGGAGCGGGACGATGGCTGGCGAAGACCGCGTCGCCGAGGATAGGAGGCGCTGGGATCGTGTTCGTGATGGTCACCGGCGGCAACGTTCCGTCGGTGATGACCGTGGTGAACGTACAGTTGGCGAACTGATTGGAAAGTACCGCGAAGTGATAGATCTTGTCGGAGTCGACCGGATCGAGCTCGAACACGATCGGCTGTCCGCCGCGCCCGAACGGTTTGTATCCGCAGCCGCTCAGATGCCCCTGGATCATTGGCGGAAAGCAGAACGTCTCCTCCGGCTCTTCCTGCGAATTGACGCCAATCCAGCCGGTAAAGGGATCGTCGTAGACGGAGATTGTGTTCGGAAGTCCCGACTGGCAGACATACGTGATTTCCGCGCGAAGCATCGTCGCCGGGATTTGTGCGTGCAGGGCTCTCGTCGTTACGACAGCCGCGACGAAAAGAAGGAGATAGAGGGACCGTCGATCACCAATCACGGCCTCGACTCTAGCAGCGAATCAATCATTCCGTCGAGACGGAACGCATGAGTTACTGATGCTGATTCTTCGGCCGATGGAGACTTAGCGCGGCCTGCTCTGGTCGGCGTCGCGTCGGCCCAGCAAGCGGCTTTCTCGCCGCCGCTCCTCGCCGCGGGCACTCCGGCGCTGTGCAGTGTTCTGCGCTGATTAGCATGGGGGCATAAGTAGCATTTGCGTCACACCGCGAGGTAGAGGGCGCCCTCCCAAAACGTAATCCGGCCGCAAAGCGAGCCGGGAACAGGAGGGTTTCATGCGTGGTGTGTCGAAGGAAGTAGCCCGTGGTGTGCTCGCAGGATCGATCGTACTTTTGCTGGCCGTACCGGCTCAGGCTCGGACTCGCGATGGCGGCGGCAGGTGGTTCGAGCGGAAGCTCGATCCGATCGTGAAGGTCATCAAGAAGTTCGTGATCAAATCGACGGGCGACGGACTCGTCGATCCTCGCCCGTAGGTCAGTTGATCACCGCGAATTCACGGTTCGGATCATTGCGGAGCGCAAAGATGTAGGAGTGAACGCTTCGAACAATGTCGGGGGTGGCGCTGCTCGCCGCAATCGCCTCGTTCAAGTAGGCGAGTGCGGCGACAGCGCGGCGGTTCAATCCCGCGTCGCTGAATTCCTGCACCAGTCTCGCAGCGAGTGGTTTTGCTTCCGCGGTCTTGTTCAGCAGGAGCTGAGCTTCGACGATCTCGAGCCCGCTGAGTCCTGCTTCTTCGATGAGATTGTCAGCCAGGAAACGGCCGCGAACCGATTGAAGATGTGTGATCGCCTCGTCGAGACGTCCCAGATGGAGCAATGCGGATCCCACACCGTAGGCAGCGCGTACGGTCGGATGCGTTCGGCCAAGTTTCTGAAACAAGCGTTCCGCCTCAGTGAAACGCCAGAGTGCTTCTGCGGCGTCCGCGAGATGGATCGCGCACCAGCCAAGTGCGAGGTGAGCGATTGCGTCGTAGCCGGGCTGATTTCCGAATGGCATTCCAGCCAGCACTTCCCGCGCCGCGCGGTAATCGCCTTTCCTCACCAGCAGATTTCCTGTCGCCAGTGTGCATTTCGCGTACGACTGTGTGTCGCCGTGCGACTGGAACACGTGCCGGCATTCATCGAGGATCGTGCGGGCCTCGTCGAATCGGCGCAGGTGCTGGAGGAGGGTGGCGCGGCAGAAGCGGACCATGGCGCGGTCGTGGCCGAGGGTTCCGAACTGCTGGAATTGTTCCTCGGCGCGATCGAGCGCGCGCAGCGCATCGTCGTATCGGCCGAGGTATGACAGCGCCTGGCCGTGATCTCGCGAGGCGTGTGCGCGCAGTTGGGCGAGGATGATGGCGGGGTAGGCGCCGGGGAGGAGCGCGTCGGCGATCGATGCAGCCAGCTCCGCGATGGCCAGCGCTTCGCGTGGATCGGTGTCGAGGCGTTTCTCGATCTCATGGCCGAGACGCTCCAATGCTCCGCTCGTATGAAGATCGCGGCGCTCGCGCAGTGCCGGCCATGCCGCGCGCGGCGTCTCGCGCAAAGCATCCGAGACGAGATCCTCGGACGCGGCGCGCTCCTGCTGGAGACGGCGCGCTGTGTCTGCGAACTCCGCGACGCGCGCAGGATCGGGACGACGCAATGCGGCGGCGAACGGAACAAGTTTGCTGCGCTCGCTCTTGCGCTCGTTCATTTGGCGCGTCCCTTCTCGTTGTAGAGCTTTTCGGCGCGGCGGAGACATTTCGAGATGAGCTTCTGCGCCGACTTCGTTTTTACTCCCAGCCGGCCGGCCACTTCTGCGATCGTGCAGCCTTCGAAGTAGCGCATCTGCAGGACCTGCTGGCAGCGCGGCGTCAGACACTCCAGCGCTTCGCGCGCGGCCAGTTGGTCGGTGAGGCTGTCGAGAATGCGCAGCGATGCGGGATCGGCGCGCTCGACATCCATGTCGTCATCGGCCGGTACGGTTCTGCCGTTGAGCCGCCAGTAATGCCGGCTGGCGTAGCAGATCGCGCCGATGAGCCACGACCGCAGATCGAGCACCGTCGCGGACTTCCGCAGGTAGCTGATCAGCACATCGTGCGTCAGCCCCTCGGCCTCCGATTCGGGGACGCGGAACTTGAAAACGGCGATCTGCACGAGCAGGCCGAAGTACTGCTCGTACACGGTTTCGAACTGCCGATCGTCGACGCGGGGACTGGCGAGCGAAGTCATGCGGTGGGTGAAATTTCTCGCACCTTAGCATGTGCCCGAGGTAGGTAAACATGGATTTCCGCACACTCCTCTGATGAGGAGATGCGATTGACGCGCTTAAGTGCCAAAACGCTGAAAAACAGGAACTTATACGTTCGGATCGTCTATTTTCCGGGCCGCCGCAAGACCGTTGCCGCGCGTCGCACGTCGCGGCGTCCCTTCGCAGCGATGACGGTCGGCGAAGAGTTGCGCGTGGCACGGCGATGCGTGCGCATCCGCGCCATCGCGCACCGCGTCGAACATCACGACGGGACCATCCAACACATCACCGAGATCTTCACGCGATCGGTTTCGCGCAAACGTGCGCGCACCCTCTCGAACGTCGTGAAGATGCCGAGAGGCGACGGTTCGAAGGTGGCCGAGTTCCTCCGTTTTCACGTGCTCGTGCGCGTCTTCGACGGCGATCCCGACGCATGGCTGTCGAAACTGCGCGAGCGCGAAGAAGACAGCGCCGACGTCCGCTTCGCCCGCTGGATCCGCTCGCGCCTGCGCCAGGACCCCGCGCTTCTCGGCGAGATCCGCAGAATGGTCGACGCCACGCCGTTCTGGCGCGCGGCGCAGGCGTGAGCGTTGGTTTTGAGCCCCGTCAGGGGCGACATCTTTATAGCCCCATGCCATGAGGCTGGGGTCAGGTGTGCAGGCTTTTCGAGCCCCGCAGGGGCGGCATCGAAGCGTCCGCTCCGCGAAGCGTCCTCCGATGTCGCCCCTAACGGGGCTCGATACGCTGCCCACGATTTCCCCAGCCTGACGGCAGGGGCTAAAAAGATCTCGCCCCTACGGGGCTGAAGATGTCGCGCGACGGCTCAATGCACTAATGCTATTTTCCGCGCCGCATGAACCGCCTTGCTGAATCCGAACTGGCCATCGATCCGCGACAAACCGGCCTTGCTCCGTTGAATATGCAGACGCTGTTCGGGAACGCGAATCCGGTGGTGCTGGAGATCGGGTCGGGCAAGGGGCGGTTTCTGCTGGCGACGGCGATGGAGCGGCCGGACGTGAATGTGGTCGGCATCGAGAAGTCGCTGCACTATCACCGCGTCATCCGCGATCGATTTCTCAAGCGCGATCTTCGCAACATCCGGTTGATCAATCACGACGCGTTCGTGGTGCTGCAGAAGATGATCCCGGACGCCTCGATCGCGGAGGTCCACATCTACTTTCCCGATCCGTGGCCGCGGAAGCGCGAGCGGAAACGCCGCATCATTCGCGCCGAGGTGCTGGCGGAGATCCGGCGTGTCCTCGTGGAAGGGGGGTACGGGATTTACGTGACGGATCACGAGGAGTATTTCGAGAGCGCCGCACCGCTCGTGGAAGCCGCGTTCGCGCGCACCGAACGCCGCATCCCCGGCCCCGAAGACCCGCCACGCACAAACTACGAGGCGAAGTATCGGGAGCAGGGGAGGTCGATTTTCGAGATTCGGT
>JALYJW010000127.1 GCA_030775085.1 Acidobacteriota bacterium
ACCCATGGATGGGTGGTGGTCTTCTGCCGACTGCCGACTGCCGACTGCCGACTGCTTCGATGTCGACGGGGCCGGTCTCCTGGCTTCCGGGTCATCCTTCTCACATCCCCTTCCCGCTATCGCAGTGGGGGTCATTACGACCAAGACGTGAGTCGTCTCCGGTTACAGTGGCGGGGGCCGCGCCGGCATCACACCGGCTTCCCGTTCACCACGTCGAACGCAAATTGAAAAAGAACAGGGACGCGGAATGTATCACGGGGCAGTGGAGCCGGCGCGTCGCGTGATGCGGCCGCTGACGATGTTGATATCGTAGTAGTCGCCGATGTGCGCCACGCCGAACTGCGAGTCTTCCGCTAGTTCGAATGTGGCGCTGACACTCTGCTCCTTCACTACCCCGTCGCCGGTGGTCGAAACCGACATCTTCTTCGCCTGAAAGTGACGGCCGGAGGAATCGGTCATGGCGATCCAGGGATTCCTGGCATCGATGGGGAAGTCCTTCGGCATCGTGAACTCGAGCTTCAACGTGTTCCGGGTTGGGCCGCCATCGAAGCTGGGGGCCACCGACCACGTCTGAGAAACCCGGCTGATCGTCCCTTCGTTGTGACTGATTTTCTCTCTGTCGCCACACGCAACGAAGAAGAAGAAGGCCACTACCACGGCAACGCGCATTGCAGTCATAGAATACGCGGCAAAGGAGTCGTCATGAAATTGCTATCGGTTCTCGCCCTCGTCCTGCTCGTAGCCCTTCCTGGGATCGCTGCTGACACGCCGGCCACGAATGCCGAAAAAGAGAAGCTGGTCCAGGATCTCGAGCGCACGCGGGACAAGTTTCTGAAGTCGGTCGAAGGACTCTCCGAGGCACAGTGGAATTTCAAGGCTGCGCCGGAGAAATGGTCGATCGCGCAGTGTGCGGAGCACATTGCCGCGTCCGAGGCGTTCATCCGCGGCGCGGTGGAGAAGTCGCTGGCCACGCCGCTCGCGGAGGGTCAGGACCGTGCGGCGTTGGTGAAGGACGCCATGGTGCAGGCGATGATCGTCGATCGCTCGAAGAAGTTCAGCGCGCCGGAGCCGCTGGTTCCGGCCGGCCGTTTCGAGTCGGCTGCCGCGGCCGTCGACACGTTCCGCAAGGAACGCGACGCGACGCTGAAGCTCGCGCAGGGCGACACCGATTTCCGCGCGCATGCATTGCAGCATCCGGGGTTCGGAATGCTCGACGCGTACGGATGGATCCTGTTCCTCTCCGGCCACGCGGAGCGCCACACGCTGCAGATTGACGAAGTGAAGGCCAGCGCCGATTTTCCGAAGTGACGCTGACCAATTTGGAGTGCGGTGGCCGCAGCCGCCGCTTTCGTATACCACTGGCAGCGCTCGAACATACAAAAGCGGCAGCTGCGGCTGCCGCACTCCAAACCGTTGCCACGTTACCCGTCGCTCATGACGGCTACTTCGCTTTTGGCCGGTTCTTGAACTTCTCGTACAGGAGCGTGTGGCGCGAATCCATGGGGATGTCTTCGCCGTCGATGAAGACGCGTTGGACGTTGGTGCGGATCTCCAGCGGGTCGCCGTCGGTGATGATGATGTTGGCTTGCTTGCCGGCTTCCAGCGATCCGAGGCGGTCGGCCACTCCGAAAATCTGCGCGGGATAGATCGTGACGGCTTTCAGCGCTTCCTCTTTGGGGAGTCCGAATGCGGCGCACGACGCGGCGTGATACGGGAGGTTGCGCGTGTTGTGCGAGTCGGAGCTCTGGATGGCGAAGCGGATGCCGTTGTCGTGGAGCGTCTTCGCGTTCGTGAAGAGGAGGTCGTACGGATCGTCTTCGCGTTGCGGCAAGGCCAGGATCGGGCCGAGGATGACCGGGATGTCGCGCTTTTTGACTTCGGGGATGACGCGGGCGATGTCCTGCGCGCCGGCCAGGATCACTTTCAGCTCGAACTCGTCCGCGAACTCGAGGGCCGCTTTGATGTCGCGGGCCAGGTTCGCGTGCATCACGACCGGCACGCGACCTTCGACGACCGGCACGAGCGCTTCGAGAACGAGATCGCGATCGAAACGGCGGATCTTCGGATCAGACGTTCGCGCGGCAGCGGCTTTGGAGTAGGCACGCGCGTCGCGGAAGAGATCGCGCAGGCGGTCGAGATCGCGTGAGTAGTTCTTGCGGCGTTCCTTCTCTGCATCTTCGTCCTGCGGAACGTCGATGAGCGGCGCGCTGCGCAGCCGCGGAAAACGAATGTTCATCGCTACTGGCGCCTGGACCACCATCTCGGGCGGTGTCCAGCCGGCGAGCTGAATGAGCGCGCTCTGGCCGGAAATGATTCCGCCTTCCGGAGTGCTCACGACGTGCGTCACGCCGCTGACGCGCGTGACCGGAACGAGCTCGCTGTGCGGGTTGATGGCTACGGCGGCCTGCGCATTCGGGTTGAACTGCCCGAGCTCGGTCGTGTCGACGCTGCCTGGAACGGAATCGGTCTCGAGGAGGCCGACGCTCGATCCCGCGTCGATCATGCCCGGATAGACGAACAGACCGGTGCCATCGATGATCGTCGCGCCCGCGGGAACATCGACGCTCGCGCCGATCGCGGTGATCGTGCCGTTGGAAAACACGATCGTTCCGCGCGCGATCGGTGCGCTCGTCACCGGAACGATCGTGGCGTTGCGAATGGCCACGGTCGGTTTGACGCCGGGGCTGTTGGGAATGGTCGATTGGGCGAAGGATGGCGCGGCGATGAACGCCATCAGGAGGAGTGCGAGATTACGCATCGGTCTTCTCCTTCTTCGTATCGTCCTTCTTCTTCTTCGCTTCGTCCGCTTCCTTCTTCAAACGCTCCTCTTTCTCGCGCTTGCTGGCTTCGCGCTGCGTGAGGTCCTGCTGGCGATCGAAGTAGATCTCGCCTTCGATGAAGGTGGTGTCGACGCGCGCGTAGCTCGAGAGCGGGTGCGCGTTCCAGATGGCCAGGTCGGCGTCCTTGCCGGCTTCGATCGAGCCGATGCGCTGGTCGAGGCGAAGCTGACGCGCGGGGTTGATGGTGCAGAGGCGCAGCGCTTCGTCCTCGGTGAGGCCGCCGTATTTCATCGCCTTGGCGGCGTCGTGGTTGAGGTGACGCGCCACCTCGTCTGAGTCGGAGTTGACCGACGTGAGCACGTTGTTGCGCACCATCAGCGCGACGTTATACGGCGTGGCGTCATAGGCCTCGGCTTTGTATCCCCACCAGTCGATGAAGGTGCCGGCGCCGGCTCCATGCGCGGCGATTTCTTCGGCCACTTTGTAGCCTTCCAGCACGTGCTGCAGCTCGCGGATCTTGAAGCCCATCTCGTCCGCGACGCGCAACAGCATGATCATCTCGTCGGACCGGTAGCAGTGCGCGTGGACGTCGATGTTGCCGCGCAGGATGTCGGCCATCGTGTCCATCAATAGATCTTTGCGCGGCGGAATGGCGGCCTCACCGCGCTTGCGCTTCGCTTCGTATTCATCCCATGAAGCGAGGTAATCACGCGCATCGATGAACGAGCGCCGGATGACTTCCTCCACGCCCATCCGCGTGGCCGGATATTGCCGCGCGATTCCCTCGGGCGGCCGGAAGTTCGCGGACTTCGGATTCTCGCCGAGCGCGAATTTGATCGTGCGCGGCGCGCCGGCCACGATCCATTCGTTGACCGGGCGTCCCCATTTCCACTTCACGATCTGGCTTTGCCCGCCGATGGCGTTGGCGGAGCCGTGCAGCACGAGCGCGGTGGTCGTGCCGCCGGCCAGTTGGCGGTACGCGGAGATGTCTTCGTTCGAGAGCGCGTCGGCGATGCGCACCATGCCGGTGTTCGGGAGCGATATCTCGTTGACGCTTCCGTCGACCCCGGTATGGCTGTGCGAATCGATGATGCCCGGCATCACGAATTTGCCGGTGCCGTCGATGACGCGCGCGCCCGCAGGTGCGGAGATGTCGCGGCCCACTGCCGCGATCTTCGTACCGCGGATGAGCACGGAACCGTTCTCGATGACGCCGTTCGTGATGGTCAGAATCGTGGCGTTGCGGATGAGCGTGACGCGTTCCTGTGCGATCCCAGGCAGCGCACACATTGCGAGCAGCAGCGTGCAGAGTGCGTTTCTCATTTCGATTTGCTCCCGCTGAGCTCGAAGCTGCCGAGGTTCGTGGCTACGGAGCCTGTCATCGTGTCGCCGGTGATCGTGCCGCGGAACGCCCAGTCAGTGCTCTCCGCGTTTTCCGCATTCGCGGAGATCGTGAAGGCAAATGCACTTCCGTCGAACGTCCCGCCGCGAATATCGCCGCTTCCGCGATCACCCGAGAACGTGCCGGTGAGTCGTCCGTCCTCGGCGGTCAGCGTGACCTGCATCGAGACGCTGCCCTGCGGCGCGCGAATCGTCAGCGCCCACGTTCCGTCGATGGGGGATGTGGACGTTGACGAAGCATCGCTCGCCTTCTCATCCTTCGGCAATCGGACTTCGCGACCGTCGACGAAGACGCGCGTCACTTTCGCGTCCTTCTCGAACAGCGGCTTGTCGCTGATCACGACGTTCGCGATCTTGCCGCGCTCGAGCGAGCCGATCTGCCGGTCCACGCCGAAGATGCGCGCCGGAGCGAGCGTCGTGGCGCGCAACGCGTCATCGGCGGAGAGTCCGTTCTCGACGGCCTTGCGAATCCCGGGGAGGAAATCGCCGGCCTTGCCCGCGCCGCTGACGAGCGCGAACGCGACGCCACTCTTCGCCAGCGCCGCGGGCGTGGTCGGTGCGAGCTGGCGCTCGCGGATCACGCGCAGCGGCTGGTCTTCGCGATCGTCCTTGTCAGCCGGCGCGACGGGCCACTTCACGGAGACGAGCACCGGCACGTCTTTCAGCTCGCTCGTCATTGCGTACGCGTGCCGCGCGCCGGAGAGGACGTAGCGGACGTTGAGCTCGCGCGCGAGCTGCTGCGCGCGCCGCATCATCGGAGCGGAGTCCGCGATGAAGACGACCGGCAATTCGCGGCGCAACACCGGGCGTAGTGCTTCGAGCGCGGGGTTGTCCTGCGGCCGGCGCAATCCTGCCGGTGCGCGCTCGTACACGTCGCGTGCGGCGGCGTGTTGCTGCGCGTCGAGAAAGTTCTGGCGGAGAAATGCGATGACGCCCATGAGGCTGTCCGGGTAGGTCCATGTAGGCCGCGTGTTGAAGGCGATCTGCAACGCCACCGGATTGCGGATGGCGTTCGCCTCGGCTGTGCCGGCGCCGAGGTTCAGCATCACTGATTGGCCGTTGAAGATCCCGTTCGTGGGTGCGGTGACGATGGTGGTGACGCCGGTGGCGCGTCGCGCGTCGGCATCGTCTTCGGACACTTTCACGCTGCGGATGGCCATCGTGTCGGGAGCCGGCTCCGCGCTCTTGTCGCCGCTCTTCGGAGCTGTAAATCCGAGGGACGTTTGCGCGTCGATGAGACCGGGATAGACGTGCGCACCCTTGACGTCGACGATGGCGGCATCCGGCGGAATGCTCGCGTTCGCGCCCACGGCCTCGACGAGACCATTGCGAATGACGAGCGTCCCGTTGGGAATGGCCGGACCGGAGACTGGATGCAAGGTACCGCCGGTGATCGCGTAGACACCCGGCGCGTCGGCCCGGATCGTCGACGCGAGCAGGAAAAGAAGAATGGCGACGAGCCGCCTGTGCGTCATGCTCGGACCCTCCGGCCGCGCATGATACCCGTTGGGAACGAGTCGGCGGCCGGCAGTCGGCGGTCGGCAGTAGCAGAATCGTAACGATGCGTGCGCATCGCGTGTTTCCTGCTTCGAACAAGACAACTGCGGGTCGTGCGGCGGCTCCACTGCCGACCGCCGACTGCCGGCTGCCGACTCGTCTCCATTGCCACTGCCGCCCAAAATGCGTAACCTCGTCCGGCTCGGAGTCCACGATGGTCCTGTTCAACTACGCCACCAAAGAGATCACTGCGAAGATCGTTTACTACGGTCCCGGTCTCTGCGGGAAAACGACGAACCTGCAGTTCGTGTACGACTCCCTGCCGTCGAACAACAAGAGCAAGATGCTCTCGCTGGCGACGAAGACGGACCGCACGCTGTTCTTCGACTTCCTCCCTCTCGACCTCGGCAAGATCCGCGGGATGCGCACGAAGCTGCAGCTCTACACCGTGCCCGGGCAGGTCTACTACAACTCCACGCGCCAGCTCGTGCTCAAGGGCGCGGACGGCATCGTGTTCGTGGCCGACAGCCAGGACTTCGCGCTCGATGCGAATCAGGAGTCGCTGCAGAACCTCGAGGACAACCTGAAGCGCCAGGGCATCCGTCTGCGCGAGATGCCGCTCGTCATCCAGTACAACAAACGCGATCTCTCGAACGCGCTGCCGATTCCGGAGATCGACAAGGAACTGAACAAACTGCAGTCGCCGAATTTTGGGTCGGTGGCCACGACCGGCCTCGGTGTCGAGGAGACGCTCAAGGGCATCACGCAGCTCGTGCTCGCACACCTCGTCAAGAAATACGGACTGGAAGGATCGGGTCCGATCGACAAAGAGATCCAGATTCTCAACGCTCCGACACAATCGCCTCCCGCGGATTCGCTGTGGGATGACGACGACGAGCCGTTCAGCGAGACCGCGAAGGCACCGCCGCCGGCTGCTTCAGCTTCGCGTCCGCCGCTTTCCGCATCGTCGTCCGGCGCGCACGCCGCGGCAGGCCCGGCAACCCCGCCTCCACCTGCCGCGCGTCCCGCGGCTACTACTTCGGCACCGGTCGGCGAGGCGGAGTTCGAGCTGGACGAAAGCGCGGACGAAAGCCTTCCGCTCGTTCACACAGAGCTCGTGGGTGCCAGTGCCGCACCGCCAGCACCGCCGGCTAATCCGTTCGATGACGTGTCGGATTACTTCAACACGTTCAGCCGCAGCTCACTCACCGATGTTGCGATGTCCAATGACGCAACCGAGGTTCCGACGACCTCCATCGAGATCCCGCTGCCGCCCGGCATCCTCGACTCACTCCCGGTCCTCGGCGAAGCCGCGCCGGCCACGACGGTCGCCGCCGCCAACGGCCGCCGCAGCACTGACGGACTGGTGCGCGAAGTAACGATCCCGCTCAATCTCTCGATGGAAGAGATTCGCCTGCACCGCCGCCTGCGCCTGAAGATCACGCTCGACGTGAATCTTTTACCGTGAGGCGGCGCTGGTTGCCCACGGCTCCGGCCCATATCGAGCCTGAATGACAGGCTATGATGAATTTTCCATCGCTGACGTAATGTTGGCGCCTATCCCGGAGGAGTGGTCGAGTGGTTTAAGGCAGCGGTCTTGAAAACCGCCGTACCGGAAACGGTACCGTGGGTTCGAATCCCACCTCCTCCGCCAACACCTACTGCGGCGCCCAACTCCCGCCGAAAGGAATGTCTCCCGGCGCGCCGAAGGAGACGATGAGGCTCGGCTTGCCTGAGGTGTCAGTCGTGAGCAGCATGACCTGGGCACCCGCCAGGAAGATGCCGGCTCCATCGACGCCGGATCCCAGCCAGTCTCCTGATAGCGGCAGATCACCCGGGGCTCCTAAAGGGAATGTGGCGGCGAGCTCACCCGCGAACGAGTTCGTCAGCAGGAAAGAGGCGTTGTCGCCGGGGCGATAGATGCCGGGAGTGTCGATCCCGTCGCCATCCCAGTCACCCGCCACCGGCAGGTCGGACGTCGAGCCGAATTCAACGGTGACGGTGGTGAAGAACGCGCCGTTGGGTCGCCGCCTACGCAACAGAAACTTCCCGGCGAGGGCCGGACGAAATACGCCGACATCGTCCGTGCCGTCGCCGTTCCAGTCGCCGACGACCGGCAGATCGCCTGGCTGACCGAATGAGATCGGGGCAAGCTCCTGAAGGAATATGTGTCCCCCCAGGATCTTCAGCAGGGCGAGATGGAAGACTCCGTCGCGGAAGAAACCGAGGTCCGTTCGCGTGTCGCCGTCCCAGTTGCCGGCGACGGGGATATCGCCCGGCTCCCCTCCGAACGTGACCGACATCGCCAGTATCGGAGGAAAGCTCTCGGTCGCCAGAATCCATTGGCCGGTCGACGGTCGATACACGCCAACCATTTCGACCTCATGCACGCTCCGCACGCTGGGCGCGATATCGATCGCCGCGTTGTTCGAAAGCCTCACCTCGTTCGACCCGTTGCTGGCCATCGAGTAGATCTCGTTGTTGCCATCGCGATTGCTGTTGAAGAAGATCTGGCTTCCGTCCGCGGAGAATTCGGGATTGCTGTTCGCACCTGACGCGGTCAACACCGATGCGTTTGTGCCGTTGGCGTTCATCACCAGGACCTGGAGGTTGAACCCAGTGAGGTCCAGCACGTGCCGGGCAAAGGTAATCTTCTGGCCATCGCGCGCGAATCTCGGATGCACTTCCGTCAGGCCGGTGTTGGTCAGTCGCACCTCGTCCGTGCCGTTCGCATTCATCGTGAAAATCTGGCTGTTTCCTGCCCGCGTGCTCAGGAAGATGATCTTGTCGCCACTGGGCGAGAACGAAGGATCGCTATCGGATGCCGAATCGTTCGTGAGCGGCGCGACGAACGACCCGTCGGCATCCATGATGAAGATGTCGTTATTGCCGTTGCGCGCCGACAGAAAAATGATCCTTGTTCCGTCGGGTGACCAAGCTGGCTGGGAATCGTTGGCCGGGTTGTTGGTCAGACGCGTTTGCCCGGTTCCGTTCGCGTTCATGACGTAGATCTCGTTGTTGCCATCGCGAGCCGACATGAAGGCGATCCTCTTGCCGTCGAACGAAAAGGACGCGTGTGTATCCGTGGATGTGTTGTTCGTCAGGCGCGTCAGCGTGGAACCGTTCGGGTTCGCGGTGTAGATCTCGCTGTTGCCGTCGCGATCGGTGGTGAAGGCGATCTTTTTGGTGAACGGACCGGTCACGGCAAACGCAGTGGAGGAAACGAGAGTCAGAAGGATTGCCACCAGCATGCTTCTCTTCATGGTTTGTTCTCCGAAGTGAGGACCCACCGGGAAGCACGCTCGGTCAACTGAGCATGTCTTCGTCCCACAACTCGCGCCACTGCGGCCTGCAACCGGCGGCGCGAGATTCCCGATGTGCCTGTGCCGCGAAGATGCGCCCGCGCCGCGCGGAAGTCGTGAGACGGCTATGAATTCTGGTCTGAGAGATTTCTGAATCCTTAGAATGAGTCCTTCCCGCCGTCGTCGAGAGCTTGGAAACATGGCCATCGCGCAGGACAGCAGCTATCGATTCGGCCGCTTCAAGGCCGACGCTGCCGAGCGCGTTCTTTTTCGCGATGGCGAGCCGGTCATCCTCACGGCCAAGGCATTCGACACGCTGCTCGCGCTCCTGGAGCGGCACGGTCACGTCGCCAGCAAGTGCGAGCTGATGGATCGCGTCTGGCCGGAGACGCACGTCGACGAGAACAATCTCGCGCAGAACATTTCGATCCTGCGCAAGGCCCTCGGCTCCTCCGCGGACGGCCGCGGATTCATCGAGACCGTTCCGCGACGCGGCTACCGCTTCATCGGCGATGTGCTCGTGGCCGGCGATCTCCCTGCGGAGGCGGCGGCGGTCGTCCGCTCCTCGCAGCACACACCGTTCGCGCCGCCGAAAGTCCGCTACGCCCGCAGCGGCGACGTGAACATCGCTTACGAAGTTCTCGGCGACGGCCCGCGCGATCTGGTCTTCGTGATGGGCTGGATCTCCCATCTCGACTATTTCTGGACCGAACCGTCGTTCGCCCGCTTTCTGCGCCGGCTGGCGTCGTTCTCGCGGCTGATTCTGTTCGACAAGCGCGGCACCGGACTCTCAGACCGTGTCGCGGATCTGCCGACACTCGAACAGCGGATGGATGACGTGCGAGCCGTACTCGACGCGGTCGGCTCGAAGCGCGCCGCGCTTTGCGGTGTGTCCGAGGGCGGCCCGATGTGTGCGTTGTACGCGGCCACCTATCCCGAGAAAACCGACGCGCTGATCATGATCGGCACGTACGCGCGCCGGGTCTGGGCGCCCGACTATCCATGGGCGCCGACTCCTGAACAACGCGAGCAGTTCCTCGGCACGATCGCGAAGGACTGGGGCGGTCCCGTGGGAATCGCCGAGCGCGCGCCGAGTCGCGCCAACGATCCGGAGTTTCGCGACTGGTGGGCGACGTATCTGCGCATGGGCGCCAGTCCCGGCGCGGCGGAAACACTGACACGCATGAACAGCGAGGTGGACGTGCGTCACGTGCTTCCGACCATTCGCGTTCCGACGCAGGTCATCCATCGCACCGGCGATCTCTGCCTGCGCGTGGAGGAAGGCCGCTATGTCGCGCAGAGCATTCCGGGCGCGCAGTGGGTCGAGCTTCCGGGCGTCGATCACCTGCCGTTCGTCGGCGATCAGGACGCGATCGTCGATGCCATCCAGGGATTCCTCACCGGCTCACACCGCGTCGCAGAATCGGCGGATGTGCTAGCGACGGTCGTGGCCATCGCGCTCGACGCCGCGATCGAAACCGACCAAGCCTCGCTCGAGCGTCACCACGCACACGCCTTGCGAGAGATCGCCCTCTTCCGCGGCCGCGCCTTCGCCACCGACGGCAATCTCATGCTGGCCACATTCGACGGCCCCGCGCGAGCCATCCGCTGCGCCACCGCCATCCGCGACTTCGCGCAACAGCTACCGGTCGCGCTGCGCATCGGTATTCACACCGGCGAATGCCGCCTCATCGATCCGCAACCGACCGGCGCATCCGTCGAAGTGGCCCGCAGCATCTCGCGCATCGCGAAACAGGGAGAGGTACTCGCGTCACGCACGGTCCGCGATCTCGTTGCAGGATCGGGCCTCGTGTTTCGCGAAGCGGGAGCTCATTCGCTGCCGGATGTGGCCGGAGAATCGCTGCTGTTTGTTGTGGCGTGAGATTCCCGGCGCGAACTACCCGGCCTTCTGGCGACGCCTGCTTGATTGCGAGAGAACGCGGTCTGTCGCCTCGGGCTCGATGTCGGCAACCTTCGCGAGTGCAGCGACAAACTTGCGCCGCGTTCCGCGCGCAGCGCGTGCTTCCAGGTATTCCTCGGTCATGAGCGCCGCCATCTTTTCCGCGACCGCGGAGTTGATCAATTGATTGATGGAGATGCCTTCGCGTTCCGCAAGCTCGGCGAGCTTCCGGTGGAGAGACTCGGGTAGACGGACACTCAACGCGCTCATTTCAAACTCCGAAGTTCGTTCAGGAAAGTACCTGGATTCACAACACGAATACCAAAACGATCGGCGCCGCCAAAGTCCCGCAAGTTATGCGTAACGATGGTGTCGCAATCCGCTGCCACGGCGAGCTCCAGCACCAGGTCGTCACCCGGATCTCTCAACTGCGGTCGCCATAGAAAAAAGATCTCCTGGCGCGTGGCCACACTGCATACGTAGTCAATGATGTCGTGAACATCTGTTTCCTTCAGGGACGTGGCCGGCATATGACGCAACAGAACATCTTCGTACTCGAGCACGAGCGGTACCGAAACCGCGATGTCGAAATCGCCGGTACCAATCCGGGATAGAACCTGAAACGAGGCACCGCGTCGCGACCGCACTCCGGCAACGAGAACACTCGTATCGATTACGACTCGCACATTGGCGATGGTACTACCGGTGATACCACTACGACAACGCCAGAAGGCGAAGGATCATTTCGAGTCGCTCTCGGCACGCCGGCTCCTTCACGGCGTCACGCACGGTCCGCGACCTCGTTGCCGGCGCGGGCCTCGTGTTTCGCGAAGCGGGAGCTCATTCGCTGCCGGACGTGGCCGGAGAATCGCTGCTGTTTGTTGTGGCGTGAGCCGTATCGATCGCGCCGCGAGATTCTGTCTTGTGTGCGAGACTGCCGCGCAATGCCTGGCCCGCTTCATGCGCTGATCGTCGCGCACCCCGGTCACGAGTTGCGCGTCCACGGATGGATGACGCAGATGCGGCCGCTGACGTTCGTGCTGACCGACGGCTCCGGCGCTTCGGGAATCAATCGGGCCGCGTCAACGGGCGCGATTCTCGAACAGGCCAGCGCCCCGATCGGCGGCGTGTTCGCGGCTCTGACTGACGCGGAAGCCTACGAAGCGATCCTCGCCCATGATGCCGAACGGTTTGGTGCTCTCGCCGCATCGATTGCACGAGAGCTCGTCGATCACGGCATCATTGGGGTTACCGGCGACGCGTGGGAAGGCTACAACCCGGTCCATGACGTTTGTCGTCTCGTCATTGACACGAGTGTTGCCATCGCCTCGAAGATGACCGGTCGTGCGATCGACAACACGTCTTTTGCACTGGCAGGGCCTCCCGATTCGCATGCAGAGGGTGTCCTGCGAAACGTGCTCGATGACGACGAGTTCGCGCGAAAGATGCTGGCGGTCGATCAGTATCACCAGCTCGCGCACGATGTGAACGACGCCATTCGTGACTACGGACGAGAAGCATTCCGATTCGAGACTCTGAAGCCCGTGGTGGCGCCGCACTGGCTCGACCGGCAGTTTCTTCACGAGCGCCCCTTTTACGAGAGTCATGGCGAGGAGCGTGTGGGCGCAGGAAAATACGGCGCAGTGATTTGCTATCGTGAGCATGTCCTGCCGATCGGCGAAGAACTGCGTAAGCTCGCCGAGTCGAGTTGATCCCGCATGCGCATTCTCTTCACGAACAACACGTTGTCGAATCGCGCTGGATCGGAGCTCTACGTTCGCGACCTCGCCACCACGTTTCGGCGCCGTGGTCACGAGCTGGTCGCTTACTCGCCCTTCCTCGGAGATGTCGCTGACGATCTGCGATCGGCGACGATTCCGGTCACAAACGACCTTCGCTCGATTCGCGTGCGCCCCGACGTCATTCACGGGCAGCACCACATGGAGACGATGGCCGCTCTCGCGCACTTTCCCGGCGTTCCGGCAGTTTATGTCTGTCACGGATGGCTGCCCTGGCAGGAATCCGCGCCACGCCATCCGCGCATCGTTGAGTACGTTGCAGTCGATGCAACGGTGCGTGATCGCCTCATTTACGAAGACGGGGTGGATCCGGCGGACGTTCGGCTGCTGTTGAACTTTGTCGATCTCCATCGATTTCGTCGACGAAAGCCGCTTCCGGAAAAGCCGCTACGCGCTCTGATCTTCTGCAACACCGCTACCGAGGACAACTTTGGCTGGATGGTGCGCGCCGCCTGCGCGAAGCGCCAGATCTATGTCGACATCGTTGGATATGCCGTGGAGCGGCCGCAGCGAAATCCCGAAGCGCTGCTTCCCGAATACGATCTCGTCTTCGCGCGTGCGCGTTCCGCGCTGGAGGCGATGGCCGTGGGGTGCGCGGTGATCGTTGCCGATCCGCGTGGCATCGGGGGCTCGGTGACGACATCGAATTTCGACGAGATGCGCGGCAAGAATTTCGGAATCCGCACGTTGACGACGCCGCTGACGACCGAAGGGCTGGAGCGGGCGATCGAGGCCTACGACGCGGACGAGTCTGCCCGCGTCTCCGAGCGCGTGAGAAACGAAGCGGACCTCGAGACGGTCGCCTCGGAGTACGAAGAGATCTACTCAGCCGCCTGTCGCCGTTTGCACGCGCATCCCGTTGATGGAGAGGCCGACCGTGAAGCGTTCGCCGCATACCTCGGATGGCTCAGTGCGCAGACCAAGCGACCCGAAATGGCGGAGTGGAATGATCTGAGAGCGTGCCTCGATACGGCCCTGCTCGACGTCAAAGCGTTGCGCGAGCGTCTGCGCCTCTCCAATGCAAGCGACCAGATCCCGCCCAACCGCCGGGGCTCCACCGATGCTGGTCTAGGTGTGGAAGTCGAACGGCTTCGCGCGCTCGTCGCGAGCTACGAATCTTCGCCATTCATTCGCGTTCGCGATCGTCTTTATGGTGTGCCCCCACTGGTGTGGCTCTACCGCCGGCTGCGCCGTCGGGCTTCTTCGTAGCGGGAGCTCTCTTGCAACCGAAGGGCTGGTGAATCCGCACCCGCTGGCCGAGTGTTCAAGGAACCGGCGGTCCGTGAAAGCGGCGGCGTGCCGAGAGCGTCCAGTGCAGCGTGAGCACGATCGCTAACGCGAGCATGGTCCAGAGCACGAGCTCGTTCGGCGGGAGCATGAAGACGATGGTGATGATGGCGATCCAGGCGATGGCGATGGCGTTGATGGCGGGCGACCAGCGGCCGAGGGACCAGATCGCGGTCTCGCGGGTCATGTACTCGCCAGTGCGGCGGCGGCGATTGCGAAGATTGAGGTAGATCGGAATGCCGTAGGCGAGGTAGAGGCAGATCGTGCTGATCGACGTGACGACGAACCATGCCGAGGCGTAGAGACAGATGACGACGCTGAGCGCGCACGTCACCAGGATGGCCACCACCGGCGTGCGATGAGCTCCGCTGACGCGCTTCAGCCAGCGCGAGCCGGGCATGCCGTCGTCGCGGGCGAAGGCGTACCACATGCGGGCCATCGACGTGACGGAGGCAACGCCGCACAACCACATCGCTATGCCGATGACGATGGCGATGACGTTCGCCAGCAACGGTGTGAGGTTGTTCGAAACGATGTAGAGCACGGGATACGGATCGTTCGCCGTGGCCGCGATGTCGCCGTTCGGAATGCACCACGTCAGCACCATCAGCATCAGGTAGCCGGCCACCGCCGACACGGCGACAGACAGCACGATTCCCCACGCGCTGTTGCGGCGCGCCATGATCGTTTCTTCCGCCATGTGCGCCGAGGCGTCGTAGCCGGTGTACGTCCACTGCGCCTGCAGCAGCGCGAGCACGAAAAGTAACAGCGGCGGCGCCGCGGCATAGAGCGCGGCGAGGCCGGGCACGATGCGGAAGAGCGGCGACGCGAGCGTGATCTCACCAACCGTGAGCACCGGCTGCACCGGCTCGGCCACCGACTGAAAGGAGAAGAGAAACTCCAGCGAGTTGTGATGGCGCCCGAAGAACGCGAGCAGGATCGCGATCAGAAATACGCCCGCGATGTGCCACCAGACACTGATGTCGGCGAGACGCGCCGTCAGACGAATGCCCCAGACGTTGATGATGATCTGCGGAATGAGGATCAGCACCATGACGCATAGCTGGAAGTACCAATTCGTGTAGAGAGCGTCGGACGGGATCCCGAACACGCGCGTGACGGCTCCGATGAGATAGATCGCCGCGGCAATGTTGATCCCGGCGGTGATGGCCACCTGCCCGATCATGTTCAGCCACGCCGTCGTCCACGCCCACGTCTTACCGCCAAGGCGGAACGCCCAGAAGTAGAGCCCACCAGCAGTCGGATAGGCCGAGGCAATCTCCGCCATCGACGCGGCCACGGCCAGCGTCAGCACACTGACGAGCGGCCAGCCGACAGAGTTCACGATCGGCCCGGCGAACTTCAGACCGTAGCCGTACAGCAGCACGGCGCCGGTGAGAATGGAGATGATGGAGAACGAGACCGCGAAGTTGGAGAAGCCACCCATCTCGCGGAAGAGCTGCTGCGCGTAGCCGAGCCGCTCCAGATCGCGAATGTCGTCGCGGATGGCCTCTTCGCGATTCATGTGAACGCGAGTATACGAAAGGAGCGCCGGCGCCTCGCCGGCGCTCTGGAGTTTTTGAACTTTTCGGGCGGCTCCGCATCGCGCCGCGGTGCCTCGTACCGCGTTTCGCGGTACGGAGAGGGTAGCCGTGGGTTGCGCGCGCAGACGCGCTACCCACGGACAAGAACGTATTTGAAGTCGCACCGCGTAGCCGGTGCGGAGAATCGAAGCAAACGATCAGAGCAGGAAGCGCTCGTCTGC
>JALYJW010000128.1 GCA_030775085.1 Acidobacteriota bacterium
GTGCCGCTCCGTTGCATGTTACAGAAAGCGGCGGCAAGCCGCGCGCACTCCAAAGCGCTGCGGCGCGGAGACCGTATAATGCCCGCCGGTCCGATGAACCTCTCTACTTTCCAGGCTTTGCGCGAAGTGAGCCGTGGTGCGGCGATGCCGTTGCGGATTCGCGGCGGCTGCATGGCACCGGCGTTCGATGACGGCGCGACGGTCACCGTTCGCGCGCGGCGGTTCTACTTCCCGGGCGATGTGCTCGTGTTCCGCACGAATGCGGGTGATCTGGCTGCGCATCGGATGCTGGGCTGGCGGCGCGCGGCGCTCGTGACGAAGGGCGATGGCTGCGAGGTCCACGATGCGCCGGTCGCACCGAACACGATCCTCGGCGCAGTCGAGCTCCCCGTTCGCATGCGCGATCGCATCCGCGCCGTGCGTCACTTCGCCAGGATCGCCGCGCAGAGCTTGCTGCGCGAATTTGTGCAGTGACCGAGTTCCTGCGCGAGCCGGCGCTGTTTCCCGCGCGCATTGCCGGCGAGACGTGGGGATCTCTCCGCTGCGACGTCGAGCTCGCGGGCGAAACGTTTCGCATCGAAGGTCTTTCCGAGACGCAACTCGGAAGCCTCGCCGAGCGCTACGGTCCGCGCCTCCATGAGTCATCGGAAACTACGAAAGTCGCGACGGTGCTGCAGATGTTCCGCGCACCGGCCTCGGATTTTCTGGAGATCGACACGCGTGGCTGGGAGTACTGGGTGGATCTGCAGTGGTCTGAGTCGGGCTTCGCCCTGAGCGGGATGCGCGTCATGGCTCGCGCGGATGCCTGCCGCGAGAGTGGCCGCGCGGGAATCTGGACGTGCGTCGAGGATCCGGCGGAGCTCTCGGGCGTCGTCGAGAATGTGCTCCGTCCGCTGCTCGCGGCACGGCTGCTGGCCACCGGCGGTCTGCTCGTCCACAGCGCGGCGGTCAACGGTTGCCTGTTTGCGGGACGTTCCGGCGCCGGAAAATCAACCATCGCGCGGCTCGGTCTCGGAGCAGGATTGCCGGTTCTGAGCGACGACCTCAATGCAATCGTGAGCGATGGCGAACGCTTTGTGATCGCGCCGCTGCCATTCACAGGCGATCTCGAAGAGCACGAGGTGAGCAACCAGCAAACGCCGCTGCGCGCAGTATTCGGGCTGGAGAAGGGCGAGCATGAAGATCTTCATTTAATGACGCTCGCCGAGACGGTCTCGCTGCTCGTGCGCTGTGCTCCGTATGTGAATCAGGACCCGCTGAGAATGCCGCTGCTCATCGATCGCGCATCCGAGGTCGCACGCAGTGCGGCGCGCGGCCTTTTGACGTTCCGGCTCGACGGGCATGTGTGGCCTATACTCGATGTTGGACTCCCTGCTCAGCAACATGCCCAACCTGACCCTACAGAGCCGCCTCGCCATTGACGCTCGCGTCCGCTTCCGCCGTTTCGAAAACGACGGCATCGTCATTCATCAGAAGACCGCCGAGGCGATCGTGGTCAGCGAAGTGGCCACGCGACTCCTGGAACTGACGGACGGCGCCCGCACGCTGCAGGAATGCGTCGCGACGCTGCAATCGGAGTTCGATGCTCCCGCGGAAGTCATCGAGCGCGACGTCGTGCAGTTCGCCACGGAGCTCGTGGACCTCGGAGTCGCGGCGGTGCAGCAGTGACGTTCAACAATCTGATGGGCCGCACCTGGGACGAGAACCGTCTGTTCTCCGTCCTCATCGAGCTGACCTACCGCTGCAATCTCGACTGTTTCTTCTGCTACAACGATCTCGGCCTGCGCGGCAAGCCGCTGGCGTTCGAACAATACGACACGCTGCTGCGCGACCTGGCCTCGATGGACGTGCTCAACGTCGCGCTGAGCGGCGGCGAGCCGCTCGCACATCCGGACTTCTTCCGGATCGGCGCGCGCGCAAAAGAGCTCGGTTTCGTCGTGCGCGTGAAGTCGAATGGACATGCGCTGCGCGGCGATCTCGCACGGCGATTGCGCGACGAAGTCGATCCGTTCGTGATCGAGGTCTCGCTGCACGGCGCCACCGCGGTCACGCACGACCGCCAGACGCGCGTACCTGGCAGTTTCGTGCGGCTGATTGAAAACCTGCACGAGATGATGACCCTCGGACTGCGCGTCAAGATCAACAGCACGCTCACGGTCTGGAACGAAGGCGAGACCGCGGAGATGTACGCCCTCGCCGAGTCGCTCGGCCTGCCGCTGCGCTTCGACCTGCAAGTCTCGCCGCGCGATGACGGAGACCGCACGCCGCTCAACGTCGCGCCGACTGATGAAGGCATCCGCGCGCTGATGCGCGTCGAGGATGAGCTGCGCGGCAAACTTCCGCCGATGCCGGAGCCGCAAGCCGCGACCGCATCGGCACCATCAGCAAAACATTGCGGCGCCGGCTCCGCCGCCATCGCCGTCGATCCCTACGGCAACGTCTATCCCTGCGTGCAATGGCGCCGCGCCGTCGGGAACCTGCACGAGCGCTCCATCCCGGACATCTGGGCCGACTCGTTTGGCGGCATCCGCACGGAAGCCGAGGAAGCCAAGAAAGTGGTCTCCGCACATCCCCGCGGCCAGCTCCTCAACTTCTGCCCCGGCCTCGCCGAAGTGCTGACCGGATCTTCCGCTCGAGTGCCGCAGGAGATGGAGCGAATCGCAAACGTTGTGGGCGATTCGCTGTAGCTTCTCAAGTGAGACGGCGGCGTGCCGCTTTCCGCCTCGCGACGAACGGCTGAAAAAACATCCACAGCCCCGTCACCCACATCACGAGCAGCGCGATCCCTGTTGGGAGAAAGATTCCGAGCTTGCTCACGTTGCCGGCAAAGAACGAACCGTCGTGCAGTGACTCGATCAGGTCGGAGCGCCGATAGGCCGATTGCAGCACGCGGCCCGTGCCGAGGTCGACCTGCACCTCCCAGCCGTTGCGGAGCCATACTTTGGCGAGGCCGCGTCCGGGCCGCACGTCGATGCGATTGACGTCATCCCAGCCCGCGACGCCAAGATGCGTGACCTCGCGAACACTGGCAAGGATCGCGTCGAGGTCGATGCTCGGAGAGGTGCCGGTGCCGCGCTGCTCCACCGGCTGCACCCACGCCCAGTGCTTCTTCATTTGCAGGATCAACCCGCTGCAAATGACGACGAGGACCGGCAGGGCGATGAACGCCGTGGCCCAATAGTGAATTTTCCGGTTGAGGACGTTGAAACGCATGACTTGCGTGGCGGAGCTCGCTGCCTGTGCTGCCTCCTAATTGCTCAGCCTCAGCGTCGGATCGCCCAGCAGGTTCCATGTCGTGCGCACGTCGCGATCCGGCGTGCCGGCCTTGGCGCGCGCGACAAGCTCGCCGATGGTGATGGACGGGTTCGCGGCAAGGATTCGATAGAGCTCGCGATTGGCGGCGGTCTGCGGCGGAGGATCGGACATTCCGCTCGACGCCCATACCGCGACTGCACCGCCGTTCGGAACGCGGAGCAGTGCCTCGCCGAGGCTGGTCGTGTAGACGTCTCCGAACAAGGCGTTGAGACACGTCATCATCACGTAGAACGGCGTGGAGCCGGTTTCGCTGAATGACGCGACATCCTCGGACATCAGGATCGAGGTGTTGCTCCATCCTTCGATCGAGCCGTGCCCGATGTAGTTCACGATCGACGGATTGGCGTTCAACGCGCTGAACAAAGCGCCTCGGTCCACAGACCAGTCGATGTCGAAGTTCTCTACCGCGTATGCAGGCGGAACGGTGTGCCTCACGCCCACGGCCGCTTCCGCGAAGCTGAACGTGTGGTCATTCAGATCGGTCACGACCAGCACCTTCTTCGTCGCGGGAGGTGTGTAACTCACGATCTTGTCGACGATCGCCTGCGCGTCCGCTTCCGTGCGAACGGAGAGACGGCCGAGATACATATTCGGCAATCCATCGCCGTCGAAATCAACGAGCCAGTCATCCGATGCCGCCTTCATGTAGACGGTGGGGAGGAAGCGCGTCGGAACGAGATCGAGATCACCGTATCCGACGTAGTTGCGCGGATCGAAGCTCGCGTCGCCGACCAGCATGGCGAAGCGCGGCGCCTTTCTCCAGCGCGTCTGCGCGGAGCGAAGGAATTCGCGGATGGCGTCCGGCGACTTCGAACCGTAGCCGTATTCGTCGTAGACATCTTCGGCGTCGACGACGATCGTCTCCAGCCCCTGCGCCTTGCGCTGCGCAACGAGCGGCGCGAGTGTATCGACGAATCTCGAGTGCGAGATGATCACGAAGTCCGCGGCGTTGCTGCGCGCGGAGACGGTGCTGGAGCGATTCGCGGCGATCGAAGCTGGTGCGGTTGCGCCGGAGATCGTCGTGGCGTACAGCACGCGCTCGCCCTGATCCTGCGGAATGGTCACCAGCGAATAGCCGCCGCTGCCGGCGACGACGCGCGACTCTACTTCTTTCGGCTGCAGAGGATCGGTGATGTCGATGACGCGAATATCGGCGCCGGAGAATCCGGACACGGTCACTTCGCGCCCGCCCGTGGCCGGGAAGCGCAGCGCGTCGTTGTCGGCGGCGTACGTGTGCGGATACGTGAGCTGGAGATAGTCGACGAACGAGATGTCGAACGAGCTCGCCGCGCCGGCCAGAACCACTTCATTGTGACCGGAGCGAATCGCCGAGACCGGGAGCGTGAGGGTGGCCGTTCCGGCCTGCTGCCCCCAGAACTCGATGAAACCGATCGGCGCGCCGTTCAACGTGACGCTGACGCGGTGGTCGGTGAGCGTCGCGCCTTGCGCGGCCACTTTGAGAATCACCGACCCGCTGGCAGCGAGATTCGATACCTCGAAGCTCTGCGTGGTCGGATCGGAGTAGATGACCGAGCCGTAGAAGCTGTTCCGATCTTCCGCGCCGGCCTGCGCGCCGAAGAAGATGAAGCGCTCTTTCCGCTCCAGTGTGTGCAGGAAGCTCTGCGCGGTCAGCGGCGCACCTTTGACTTTCGCCTTCGGCTTGAAGCGCAGACCGAGTCCGTTTCCGGAGATCAGCCAATACGTGCGCGTGCCGGAGTACGTCGAGTCCATGCCGACGGCGTAGAACTCGAGAACGTCCGTCGCATCCCACTTTCCGTCGCCGCCATCGTGTACTGCGATCGGGATCTCCTGGCCGTCGACGTAGAGCGAGAGCGTGCGGGGATCGGCGCCTGGGTCGAAGCCCGCGGTGGCAAGCTGGGCTCGCGTGATCCGATAGTAGCCTTCGCGCGCAACGGAAATCTTCGCGGCCGCCTGTCCGGCCAGCTCGAACTGCCGCGCCAGCGCAACGTCGTTGGCGGGCGCGGGCGCGGCGTTACCGGCCAGCACTCGTTGCGCAACTTCATTTCCGGCGGAGGGTTTTCTCAAATCGGCCAGCGACGGTGAATCCGCGGTTGCGGATTGCGAACCGATGCTTCTTGCGGACGACATCGCCCGCGTCACCACGGGACCATGCATCTTGCGCGTGCCGTCGAGATCGATGCTCTCGATCCAGTACACGGCGCCGGACACAGGACGGCGATCGGTCCAGCGATACGAGAAGCCGGCCGGCACTTCGGTGCCCGCGATGAGCGAGGAGCCTGCGATGAGCGACGAATTCACGCGCACGCGCGCGGCGCCGTTCTCGCGATAGATGTTGAACCCGAGGTTGCTGCGCTCCCACGAAGTGTTCCAGCGCAGATCGATCGTGTTGCCGCTCTGCGTGGCCTGAGAGCTGAGCATCCTGGCTGCCGTGGCTGACACCACGATGACCGGTGCCGCGGAACTGTTGTTGCTCAGGATAGGATCGGTCTGTGTGGCAGCCGCCGAGGCGGTGTTGTTGAGCGTCAGCCCTGAAGCAGAGGCATCGATGGTCACGCGCACGGTGATCGACGCCACCTGACCATTCGTGAGCGTGCCCACCGGACAGGAGATCGTGCGCGTTCCGCCGTTGTAGGAACAGGTGCCCTTCGACGTGATCGCGGAAACGTAGGTGAGATTCGCCGGCAGCGGGTCCGTGGCGGTGACATTGGTGGCCGTGGCCGGACCGTTGTTCGTCACGCGGAGGTTGTAGACCAGCGTGTCGGCGGTCCGCACCGGATTCGCGGAAGGCGTCTTCACGATCTCCACGTCGGCAGCCGTAGCGGAACCGACGAGCGTCGATGCCGACGACGTGTTGTTCGCCGCGATCGAATCGGGTGTCGTGGTCGAGACGGTGGCCGTGTAGTTGATGACCGTTCCGATCGGCGTCGCCGCGTTCACGCTCACCGTCAGCGGGAAGCTTGCGGTCTCGCCGACTCCGAGTGTGGCGATCGTGCAGGTGATGGTTCCCGCGGAGCCAGGCGTCGGCGTGCCGGGAAGCGGCGAAGTGCTGCAGCTCCAGCCGGCCGGGTAGTCGATGTACGAGTAAGTGGTGTTGGGCGGCGTCGGGAAGGTGACCACGACGTTCTGCGCGGGGATGACACCGTTGTTCGTCACCGTCTGCGTGTAGAGGATGCTTTCACCGGGAACGACCGGATCCGGGAAGTCGCTCACCACGATGCCGACGTCGGCGGTGTTGGCGGCGATGATGTTCGTGCTGGCCGTGGCCACGTTGTTCTGCGTGAATGGCTCGGCGGAAGTGGTCGACGTATAGGCCTGGCTGCTGAGGTTCGTGCCGACTGCACCGCTCGCGGTCAGGTTCAGGCTGAACACCGCCGACTCACCGACGGCCAGCGGCGTGTTCCTGGTGCAGGTCATCGACCCCGCCACCGGACCGGCCGCACAGGTCCAACCCGCGCTGGGCGTGGTGATGGAGTTGAATGTGCTCCCTGCCGGGATCTGCGTGACGAACGTCGGATTCGCAGCGGCGATGGGTCCATGGTTCGTAACGGTCTGCGTGAAAGAGAATGCGCTGCCCTGCACGACCACCGCGGGAACCGTGTTGGTGATGGACAGGTCCAACTGGCCGGCTGCGACCACGAGCGCGGTCGTGCTGGCGACGTTGTTGGACGGCGTCGGGTCTTCGTGGTTCGAGGAGATCGTGGCCGTAGCCTGAATGACCGTTCCACCGAGCGCCGCCGGATCGACGGTGACGGCCAGCGAGTAGTTCGCCGAGTTGCCGGTAGCGAACGTCGCGTTCGGCGTGCAGGTGACGACGCCGGAGGCCAGACCGCACGTCCAGCCCGGCATGCTGATCGAGCTGAAAGTCGTGCCGGGCGGAATGGGGATCCTGAGCGCGCCGCCGTCAGAGGTCGTGACCGGGCTGAGTCCCGCATTCGTCACGGTTCCGGCGAACGTCAACGTTCCGCCAGGGAGAACCGGATCCGGCGAATCCGAAATCGTGACTTGCAGGTCCGCGGCGGCGTTGGCGGTGACGGTGAGACCTGACACGCCGGAGTTGAAGTCGGTGTTGTAGTGATAGCTCGAGCCGGAGAAGTCGTAGATCAGCGCCCGCAACTGCGCGCCCGCGATCGGCGTGGCGCCGAGGATCTGCACGGTGAAGTAAGTGTTGACGTTGCCGCCCGTCTTGCCGCCCGGATAGTTCTCGGGACCGATGCAGGAGCGGTAGGTGCCGGAAAGGAAGTTGTTGTCCCAGCCGCAGGCGTCGGCATAGATGGTCGTGTTGAGCGCCGCTGCCGGCTGGTCGTAGACCGAGTACGAGGACAGCAGCCGGAAGCTCGTGTTCGTCAGATTGACGAAGTGCTCGAGCTGCTCATAGCCGCCCGGCGCCGTGCTCCAGAGGACGTTGAATGTGTAGATGCCGCCGACCTGCAGCGACGTCGGCCCGGTCAGGCCGTCGACCGTGTTGCGGTTCTGCGAGTTCAGCTTCTCGATGTAGAGCTGGCGGTTGGCGGGAGTGACGGCCGATAGCGCACCGCTGGTCGCCGTAACTGAATATCCCTGAGTCGTGAAGTACGCGGCATTGACGCGCGTGATCTGTCCGTTGAAGTAGAAATCCTCGCAGCGCCCGGGCCGGAGCTCGTCGCGGGTGATCGTGGAGTTATCGGCGAGATTGATGTACGGATTGACCGCGCCCACGGTGTTGTACGTCGCCACCACCGGAGCCAGCGTCGTCGCTCCCGTGTTGCACACGCGGGCGCCGACCATGAACGTGTCGGGACCGTCGTTGTTCGGCGGGAGCGCTTTGTTGCTGTCGAGACCGATGACGTTCCAACTGATCGGATCGATGCAGAGCGCAGGCGGCACGGCCTGATTGCAGCTCTGCGCATTCGCGCGAACGGCCAGGAAGACGAACATCCACATCGCAAGCAGCGCAGTTTTTCGAACCATCAAAGGACTCCCGGGGGATTTTGGACGTAACTCGGAGTGGCCCCCGGACCAGGGACCTCTCTCTCTCGAACAATCGCAGTTTAGGACGCGCCTGTCAAAAACGGTGCTTTTTTGTCTCAGCAGCGCGCAAATTCGCGAGCGCAGGCCGAGAGTCAGCAGGCAGGTAAAAACCTGCCTGCTTCACTCGAAGGCGGAAAAAACTAGGAGTTGACCGGGCCGAGGGGACAGGCGCCGGCGTTGGCTTTGGAAGGAGGCGTGGGACGGCAGATGGCGGCCATGGCCTCCAGCGGCTCGCGAGACAGAATGCGCGGCGGTGCGTAGGGCTTGCGTCCTACCGGTTCGTCATTCTCCTGATGGGGTTGGCGTTCCGCCATTCACGATCTCCTTTGGTAACTCGAGCGCAATCGCAGGATCGCCGAGCAGCACGTAAATCCCCGCCGTATCGCTTGGATGTGCAGCGAGAGTCTGAACGATGACCTCCCCCAGACGCAACTGTGGCTTGGACGCAGCCAGCTGAATGAACTTTCTCTGCAGCTCGCGCGCATTCTCGTGATTGGAAAGACCGGTCGCAGACCAGACGGCAAGTGCGCCGCCTCCGGCCTGGCGCGTGAGCGTGGTGCCAAGCGGCTCCGCGATGCCGCCGATCTCGAACCGGTTGATCGTGCAGGTCATGGCCACGAGCACCGGCAAACGTCCTGATGCGAGCAGCGAAGGAGAATCGCCCGCGGTGAGGACGCCGGCGCCGGAAAGCTGATCGAACCCGCCGTGACCCACCCAGTTGATGAGCGGCGAACCGCTCGTCCACGCAGCGATCAAGCCATCGCGCGTCGCCTGCGCACCGATCTCGTCGATGTGGAAGCGTTGTCTCGGACGCGTATTCACCGGCTGGGTTGCTTCGTCGCTGGCCTGCCCGAAGCTCGTGCCGCCGCCGTCGACCGCATCGGCGGCGAAGATGATCGGGTCATCGACCCTGGCCGTCGTGTGATTGCGGAGCTTGTCGACGTACGCCAGCAGCTCCGCATTGGTGGAGACCGGGATGCGGCCGATGGCGAGATCGGAGATGCCGTCGTTGTTTCCGTCGGCGATCTTCACGTCAGATGCGAAGAGTCCATCGTTGGTCTTGACCATCATCGGCGGCACAGGACCCGGCGCCTGCTGGATGCCGCGATAGTCGAGCGTGCCCGTTCCGGCCAGGACGACATAACGCGGACGCGGCGACTGCTGCAATGCCGAAGCGATGAATGAACGGATGGCGTGCGGCGTGGTGTTGCCGTTGCTGAAGTCGTCGTAGATCTGCTGAAGATCGACGACCGCCGTACGCAAGCCTTCTTTTTGTCTCAGCGAAGCCAGCGCCTCGGCGCCGGAGCGCAGCGACGACGGAGCGATCACGATGTAGTCGGTCCGCGTCAGCCGCGTCGACTCGAGCACCGCTCGGTACGACGCCGGGACCACGAACTGCTGCGATGCGAACACGGTTTTCGTTGCGGCCGGCAACGCTACGCCGAGCAAACCGGCGTTGAACGAGCCACCCGTCAACACCTTCGGACGAAGCCGGTTGGTGACGTCGAGAACGCTCGGCGCGGAAGTGAACGGTCCGGCAGTCATGGCCGCGTTGATGGTCGCTTCCAGCGAACCGGCCACCGGGCGTGCGTAACGCTTGTAGCTGATTTTGAATCCATCGATGTAGAACACATCGAACGGAGCGGCTGGGGCGAGCACGCCTTCGATCTCCACTTCGTTTGCGCCGTCACGAATGACGCCAGCGGGGAGAGTCAGCGTCGAAGTGCGCGCGTCGAGGGACGACCATGTCATCTCGCCCACCGGCACGCCGTTCAACTTCACGCGGGCGGTGTGCGAGGCGCCGGCGAGCGCGCCCTGCAGGCGCACTTCGAGCGTGGCGCCGCTGGTCAGCGCAACATCGGGAGCGGTGAACGCGAAGGTCTTGCGGCCGGCCGTGGCATCCCCGCTGACGATGTAATCCCAGAACCAGTAATCGCTTTCCGGATCGAGCGGGAGAACCGCGGCCGCGAAGGCGTCAGTCTCGACATCGACATGACCGTTGAACGAGGAAAGGCTCTCGTTCGACGCGGCCACGGCGACGCTGGCCATCCGTTCGCCCTTGGAGAGATCGATGCGGTACACGCGATCGTTCGAATAGATGGAGTTGCTCTTCTCACCGAAGAAAAGCACAGCGTCGGAAGTGGACGTGTAGGCGACGGTCTGACCGCCGGTCTTGATCGAGAGACTGCCCTTCTCCGCGCTGCTGGCGATGTTCGCCAGCGGCTTGCCGAAGCGCGTCACCAATTCGGAGAACGGCACGCGGACGATGCCCGTCTCGCGCACGTTGACCATCACTGCTACGGTTTTCGCGGCGTCGGTGGCAATCTCCGCGACAGCTTCCGCGGAAGCGCGCAACCGCACCGGCCGTTCGTTGGTCTTCTGCACGTCCGGGCCAAGACGATGATGCATCGTCAACGGTCCATGACGATTCACTCTGCCGTTGGCGGTGATCTCTTCGACGGTGTAGCTCTCTGCCATCGACCGGTCGTCGATCTCGTACTTCTGGCGGCCCGCGACAATCAGCGAGTCATTCACTTTCGTCCCGTCCTGACGGTAGAGGTTGTATCCGATCGTTCCCGCTTCGGAGGCCGCAGTCCAGGACACCCGTCCACGATCGGCCTCGAAAGACGAGAGCACAGCCTCGGTCAACGCTCCGACGACGACTCTCAGCTCGCAGAGACCGCCGAGGCGATACGTGGCGCGGGCCTGTGTAGTGTTGCCGGTCTCATCGACGTAGGTCGCGCGCGTTCCGTTGCCGGAGGCCGGTGTCGCGGTAGCGTTGGTGGTCGCAACCGCGGGCGTGATCGTGACGTTGTAAGCCATCGTCGCCGTACCGCCGGCGGCGACCGTGCCTGGATTCCAACTGACGTTGCCCGTTCCACCCATCGCAGGTGTGGTCGGAGCTCCGCCCTGGCTCACTGTCGGGCTGCCGGCGTAAACCGTGCCCGAACCAGGAACGTTGGAGATGACCAGGTTCGTTGCGCTGAAGTTGATGGCGTGAGGAGTCGGATTCACGACGGTGACCGAGACCGTGTAGGTCTGGGCCACACCGATCGCGGGTGAGGGCTGAGGGCCGTTGAAAGCAGTGAGGTATTGCGCGAGATACGGCTTGACCGGCGGCTGGTTGTTATCGTTCGGGAGATAGAGCCTGAATGTGGCGGGGAAGCCGCCTGACGTGATCGGATTCATCGTCGGCGGAGTGGCCGGCACGAGATAGTTGCCCAGGTAAGCCGTCTCGTAGTTGCCGCTCGAATTGATGTATGTATTGATCGTCGAGAGAAGCTCCCAGATCCCGTAGTCGATGCTGAGCTGCGCGCTTGTGAAGTTGGTGAAGCTCGTGAAGTTGTCGGCAGCGTTCGGCATCCATTCGTCATCTACGGAAAGGTTTCCGCTGGTGAACGTCTGCTGGTAAGTACCGAGGCGGCTCGTGTACCTCTGGGTTCCTACATCCCCTCCGTCAGAGTCACGGTCGAAGTCGCTGTGCTGGCACGCACAGCCGGCAACGATCCATGGGTAAAGCGTGGTCGATTTCGAGTTGCCGCCGCTGCCGTCGGGATTCACACCCATCGACACCATCGAGTCCGCATAGACGTTGAACTCGGTGCCGCCGGACGTATTGTCGCCGTCATGCGCGCGGATACCGACGGCGTTGATGTCATCGCCGCCAGCGGTGGTCATGTCGACCTGCAGCTCCCAGTGACCGGCAGTGATGGCCGGGCCATCCGAAATCTCGACGTTGTCGACGTAGAAAAACTCGGTGTCGCTGTTCTGGTCGAACTCACCCGGAGCCACGGTGAAGCGAATGCGCGTGTTGTTCGCAATGTAGGGAGTGATATCGAAACTGGCCGAGCCCGTCACATCGTCCGAGTACGTGACGAGCGTAGTCCAGGCGCCGCCTCCGTTGGCCGAAATTTCGACCGTGATCTGATCGGCGGCCTCGAGATTGCCGGAGGTGCGATAGTCATACGTGAGGAAGGCCATCCCCATGTTCAGTCCCGGCGTGCCGAGGAGATCCGCCTCGCGATAAATGCTCTGCGTACCGCTATGAATGTCCTGCAGGCGCAACTCGCCGGTGATCACGCGGATCGAACCGCCTGTCGCGCCGCCACCGCCACCATCGGTCTCCGTCCAGTCGCCCGTCCAGTTGCTGCTCCCATCGTTGCGCGTATAAACGTTGGTCGCAAACGTGTCGGCAACGTCGTTTCCCGTGGCGCTGTAGAAAACCATCCAGTCGCCATCCGACCCTACCGGACCGGCATTGTTGCCCGTGGTGAACCGAGGCGTGACCGCGGTGCCCGCAGGATTGAACAGCCGATAAACGACCGTGCTGTTGTAGCCACTTCGGGGGCGATCGCGGTTGAGGATCGCTTCACCGGCGCTCATGCCGATGTCCGCGTCGTACAGATCCACCTGCAGTTTCGACTGGCCTGGTGGAACCTCGATGAAATAGCGATACGGTCCGGTGATGGCAATGGCATCGTTATCGGACAGGAAGTCGCCATTCGCCGTTCCTGCGTCTTCGCCCTGGGGCATGTGCAGGTTGCCAGTGGTGGCACCGGGAGTGAACGGCCCCGTGGAACCGGCGTGGAGGGGCAACGCAAAGACAGCGAGCGCGCACACGGTAGCTACGAATAAACGTCGGACCATGACCAATGATCGCATGTGCGCGGGTGAAAATTCCGCGGCGAAACGTAAGTTCTGCGCAGGGCGCATGGGTATAAAGCGAGCCGGACCGCATTTTCACACGCATACCGAGGCAGGCCGGTGGGGTGGACGTGGTGGACTTTGTGGACGTGGTGGACTTAAGTAAGACTTCGGCGGAGGGCGGTCCACAGCGTCCACAAAGTCCACTTCGTCCACAATGTTTGCTGTGAAAGCGATTCTCGCGCTCGATCAGGGAACCACCAGCTCACGCGCGATTCTGTTCGATGCGAGCGGGGCAGTCTGCCGGTGGCGCAAAAAGAGCTCCGAAAAATCGAAGAGTGGCGTCGCGCAGTGGAACGAGCGAAGGGTTGGGCTGTGAACCATGTCGAATGACCATGACTTACACGGCGAGCCGGACGAGGGTGTCGAAGCTGCGTGGGCCGAGGAGATCGAGCGCCGCATCCGCCGGATCGATTCCGGCGAGGTCCAAACGATCCCGTGGGAAGAAGTGCGAGCAAAACTGTACGCCCGCTTGCATGACCGGCGTTAGGTTCCATTCTGCCGCCGGACGCCGATCTTCTCGATGCGGCGCCTGGCTGCTGCCGCCTGCTAATCGTGACGCACTTGTCCCGCGCCGATGACACGCGGGCGGGAAAACCACGCGTTTCTTCGCGTATTTTCAGGCGCGCCGACCGCATAGAATCCGCGCTGGAGGTTTCATCATGCGTCGCGTTTTTCTTTTCTTGGTGCTGCTCACGGTCACCGCGGTAGTCACGGCGCAGGAGTCACAGCAGGAGCTTCGCCGCAACGGCGACTGGAAGCCGGCAAGCGAGAATGGCTGCATCGGCGGAGCCACCTGCCGCGAGCGGCGACTGCGCGTCGAGCTCGAGGACAAGCCGGTGCTCGCCGTTCGATTCAAAGCGCACGACCAGATCGGGATGAAGACCGAGGGCGTGCTGCGCGTCAAGATCGATGGAAACACTGTCGATGATCACGTCGACATTCCGCGCAAAGGCGAAGTCTTCGTCATCAACGTCGATGAGCTGAGCGGGCGCTATCTCGTTTTCGAAGCGGCCAGCAACGACGAGGTCGAGGTCAGCGATATCGCAGTGCTGTACTCACGCGAGCGGCGCCGCGTGCCGCGCGATCGCGATTGGGATCGTCCCGGTCAGGGGCGGCCGTCGGGCGGCGGATGGCGCGCTTATCCTCGCGCCGCGGCGTGCATCGGCGGCGACGAGTGCCGCAAGAACGGCACACGCATCACCATCGCTCTCGAAGACGCGCCGGTCCTCGGCGTCCGTTTCTTTGCCAGAGACGACATCGGCCAGCGTGCCGACGGAAAACTCTCCGTGCGCATCGACGACACGCAGGTCGGCTGGTTCATTGACGTGCTGCGCGCCGGCAAACGCCATGAGGTCGACGTCGAGAACGTCTCCGGACAAAGACTGATCATCCAGACCGCGAACGATGACGAGGTCGACATCCGCGACATCGAGGTCCTGTACGGACGCGGGCGCCGCGGCGGTGGTGGCGGTGGCGGCGGATTCGGTGGCCGCCGCGAGGTAACGCACGAGGGCGGCTGCATCGGCGGTGACGAGTGCGGCGGACGCCAGGCCCGCATCCGCATCGATCTCAACGGCCGTCCCGTGGAGTCGCTGCGCTTTTATGCACGCGACGACATCGGCACGCGGGCCGGCGGAGAGCTGCGCATCCGCATCGATGACGAAGTGCTGCAGTACGCGCTGGACATCCCGCGCGAAGGCAAGACCTTCACGATCGACGGCAAGAACATCGCCGGCGACTATCTGATCATCGAGCCTGCCGAGAACGACGAAGTGGCCATCAAAGATGTGCGCGTGACCTTCTGGAACGGCGACGACGACTGACGCGACCGAATCCACGACGAGAACTCCGGATCCTCTCCATACCGCCGCGCCAGATCGTTGATCTGCGCGGCGGTTCTCGTTTCATCGAACGTGCGGCCGCTGTCGATGAGACCGAGGTCGTACGCGAGACGGTCCGAGCTCGCGGGAAGCAATACCGCCGTACTGAAACCAATGCGGTTGGGCACGATCAGATTCACGTGCTCGACGAGATTCGTGGTGCAGGTGTTCGTCAGCGTGTTGTAGAACTCGGGCTGCTGTCGCAACGCGTTCGTTCGCTGCAGCATCGAGACGAACATGGCCGCCTTGCGCTCCGGCGTGGTCCGGACGGGATAGAGAAACACGCGGTCGTTGCGATAGTTCGTCCGCAGCTTCACGAGATCGCGTTCATCGCCGATGACGTACATGATCTCGTACTCCCGCAGCAGACCGCGCAGCGCGGAAAAGCTCTCCCCTTTCTCCTTGCGGATCTCGATGGAGATGGCCAGGAAGTCGCGCGGGCCAAAGCCGAAACTGACGAATGTGTGTGCCGCTCCTGCACGGCCGAACGGCTCGACGAAAAACCAGACCGAGTCGAGCCGGCGCAGGTCGAAGGTCTTGTCGTAATAGGCCGGCGTGTACTGCGTCTCCGACGTATACCGATAGTTGCGGATGTTGCGGACCGTCACCATCGGGCCGTCGATCGTTGCGTACGGCAGCACGGCCTGATCGGCACTCCAATCGCGCTCATTCGAAGGGCGGCGCAACGCGAGAAGCGCGACGCCGAGAGCGATCGCAACGGCGAGGATGATGAGCGTGCGCTTCACAGGCTCATGGTACGACGCTCCGCGCCGCAGCGCTTTGGAGTGCGTGCGGCTTGCCGCCGCTTTCGGTAGCGCCGCAGTATGACTT
>JALYJW010000129.1 GCA_030775085.1 Acidobacteriota bacterium
GCGCGTTGCACGATTCCGCCGCGAAGCGCAAGTCGTCGCGTCGCTCAATCATCCGAACATCGCAGCGATCTACGGACTCGAAGAATCGAACGGCGTGATTGGTCTCGCGCTCGAGTTGGTCGAAGGGGAAGACATCGCGCAACGGTTGACGCGCGGCGCGATTCCGATCGATGAGGCCGTCGAGATCGCGCGGCAGATCGCGGAAGGACTCGAGGCTGCGCACGAGAGAGGAATCGTCCATCGCGATCTCAAGCCGGCGAACGTGAAGATCTCGCCCGACGGCACGGTCAAGATCCTCGACTTCGGTCTGGCCAAAGCGTATGAGGACGACCCTGCGTCGAGCGACACCAGTCTCGCGAACTCGCCAACGATGGCGCGGCCGATGACCAACGCCGGGATGATCCTCGGCACGGCTGCGTACATGTCGCCGGAGCAGGCGCGTGGAAAGCCCGTCGACAAGCGAAGCGACATCTGGTCGTTCGGCGTCGTGTTGTTCGAGATGCTGACGGGACGGCGCCTCTTTGCCGGCGAGACCGTCAGTGACACGCTGGCGGCAGTCCTTCGGCAGGACATCGACTTCGACAAGCTGCCGGAGCCGACTCCGCACGCGCTGCGGCGCGTTCTTCAGCGATGCCTGGAGCGCAATCCGAAAAACCGTCTGCACGACGTCGCGGACGCCCGCCTCGAGCTCACGAGCGCGATCGACCCCGCACCGGAAGTCGCTCCGCCGTCTGCGCGTACGCGACGTGGCGTCGCGTTCTGGCTCGGCTGGAGCCTCGCCGGCGCTGCGCTCCTGGTGGCCGGCTTCCTCGCGATGTCGCGCAAAGGGCCCGAAACAGAACGAGTGCTTCGCTTCCATTTCGTGCCTGCGAAGACGGAGCGTCTCGTCACTCCCGATGTGACCAACATGCGCGGGTTTGCCGTCTCGCCCGACGGCTCGCAGCTCGTCTACGTCGTCGAGAACGGAGCGACCTCCGAGCTCCGCCGCCGCCCGCTGGATGCGAACGAGTCGATCGCGATGCCAGGCACCCAGGGGGCGACGAATCCCTTCTTCTCACCGGATGGCAAGTGGGTCGGCTTCGCCGCGGGAGCGAAGCTCAAGAAGGTGGCCCTCGCCGGCGGCACGCCGGTGACACTCGCCAACGCCCCGATCTTCCGCGGTGCGGTGTGGGGGAAAGAGGGGTCGATCTACTTCGTCCCCGATCTCAACGTGCCGATTTTTCGGATTGCGGCGGACGGCGGACCGGCACGTCCTGTCACCACGATCCGGGCGGCGGAAGGAGAGCTGCTGCACCGCTGGCCCGAGCTGCTCCCCGGCGGGAAGGTTCTTCTCTACGTGATCGGCAAAGGCGCCGACTGGGACGAGGCGACGATCGTCGCCGAACGAATGGAGACCGGAGAGCGCAAGGTGCTCGTCGAGGGAGGGACCTCGCCCCGTTATCTGCCGAGCGGGCAGCTGGTCTATGCGCGAGCCGGTGGTCTCTACGCGGTCGCCTTCGACGCTCGATCGCTGGAGGTCAGCGGGCCACCGGTGGAGGTGGCCCGCAATGTCTTCCTCGATCCGCGCGGGATTGCGCACATGGACGTCTCGCGCACGGGCCTCCTGATCACTGCGCCCGCGGACGGAGTGGCGGGCTCGCAGATCCTGTCATGGGTCGACCGGGAGGGGAGGAGCGAGCCACTGAACGTGCAGCCGATGAACTACAACTGGGTTGCCCTCTCGCCGGAGGGAGAGCGTGCCGCAGTCGGCATCGGCAACGGCATCTCGATCCTCAACCTCTCCCGCCTCTCGCTGATTCGCCTGACACTCCCACGCCGGGCCGAGAACCCGGTCTGGTCGCGCGATGGGCGCCGAATCTACCTCGGATACGAGCAGGGAAAGTCCTACCAGATCCATAGCAAGGCCGCCGACGACAGCGGCGTGCCGCAACTCGTCGTCTCCTCGGACATCCAGGAGGATCCGTTCTCCGTCTCATCGGATGGGTCGCGCCTGCTTTCAGCACGCTTGACGAAAGCGGGCTTGGGCGAGCTCGTGGTTCACGACCTGGGCGCCTCGCCGGCGACATCCCGCTCGCTCTTCGCGTCGCCATCTCTCGGCAACACCAATATGACTTTCTCCCCTGACGGCCGATGGGTGGTCTACCCATCCGAAGAATCGGGCAGGCCCGAGGTCTACGTGCGTCCAGCCTCCGGCGAGGATCGCAAGTGGCAGATCTCTGTTGACGGTGGAACTTTTCCCGTCTGGTCCCCGGCCGGCGACGAGATCTTCTTCCTCGCTGGACCGCAGGTCCTTGCGGCGCCGGTGAACGGGAAGGGAGACGAGCTCGTCGCCGGTCAACCGAAAGTGCTCTTCACCAATCACCGGGTGTTCGCCTATGACGTTGCGCGCGACGGCAAACGTCTGCTCGTCGCCGAGGACCCGAACCCGGCGGCGCAACCGGGACTCGATGTCGTCGTCAACTGGTCCGCCGAGGTGCGGCGCAAGGTCGAGGAGGCCGCCACGCCATGAGCCCGATCACGATCACTCCGGGGCAACGCCTCGGGCCGTACGAGATCGAATCGCGCATCGGCGCAGGCGGCATGGGAGAAGTGTGGAAGGCGCGCGACACACGCCTCGACCGCAGCGTCGCGATCAAGATCCTCCCGGCGGAGCTCGCGCAGAACGCGCAACTGAAGTCGCGATTCGAGCGCGAAGCGAAAACGATCTCGCAACTGAATCATCCGCACATCTGCACGCTATACGACGTCGGCGACGGCTACCTGGTGATGGAGTTGATCGAAGGCGAGTCGCTCGCCGATCGGCTGACACGTGGTGCGATGCCGTTGGCGGACGTTCTCAAATACGGCGCGCAGATCGCCGACGCGCTCGATCGCGCGCATTGCGCGGGAGTCGTACATCGCGATCTGAAGCCGGGCAACGTGATGATCACCCGCGCCGGCGCGAAGCTGCTCGACTTCGGGCTGGCCAAGACGGCGGCCCTCGATTTGGTCGGCGATGGCCTGACGGTGCAGAAGCCGTTGACGCAGGAAGGAACGATCCTCGGCACGTTTCAATACATGGCGCCGGAACAGCTCGAGACCGCCGACGTCGACGCGCGGTCGGACATCTTCGCGTTAGGCGCACTGCTCTACGAGATGGCCACGGGACGCCGCGCGTTCGAAGGGCGCTCGAAGGCGTCGCTCATCGCGGCCATCGTCAAGGAACAGCCCCGCCCGATGTCGGAGGTGCAGCCGCTCACTCCTCTTTCATTCGAGCATGTCGTTTCCAAGTGTCTGGCCAAGGATCCGGAAGAACGCTGGCAAAGCGCGCGCGACGTGGCCCAGGAGCTTCGCTGGATCGGCGAATCGGGGTCGCAGGTGAATGTGGCAGCGCCGCTCGCCGCGCAACGACGGAAGCGCGACCGGCTGGCGTGGAGCGTCGCAGCAATCGCCGGCATCGCGGCACTCGCGGCCGGAGCGCTGGCGTGGCGCGCGATGACGCGCGTCGAGTCCTCACCGGTCATGCGTTTCTCCGCACCGAACACGATTGAGGCGCGCCCCGCCTACAACTACGGAATCGTCGCGGTCTCTCCCGACGGCCGGGAGATCGTCTACGCCGCCACGGTCGATTCGACGAAGATGCTCTTCCGCAGAGCGATCGATCAGTTCGAGACGAAGCCGATTCCCGGCACCGAAGGCGCCGTGCAACCGTTTTTCTCGCCTGACGGGAAGTGGCTCGGTTTCTTCGCGCGGCACAAGTTGATGAAGATCGCGCTCTCGGGCGGACAGCCGATCGAGCTCGCGCATGCTGCGCTTCCCCGAGGTGCCGCGTGGCTCACGGATGACACGATCGTTTTCTGCCCCTACTTCTACGGCGGAATCGAGCGTGTGTCGGCGTCCGGCGGCACAGCCACTCCCGTCTCGAAAGTCGATCGCGCGGCGGGAGAGCGAAGCCATCGCTGGCCGCATGCGCTTCCGGACGGGAAAGTGGTGCTGTACTCGGTCGGACTGGGATCGAGCTGGGACAACGCGAAAGTGGTTGCGCAACGACTCGATACAGGCGAACGGAAGGTCATCCTCAATGGAGGATCCGACGCACGCTACGTCCCAACGGGTCATCTCGTGTACGTGCGCGGCAACTCACTGTATGCGATTCCCTTCGACGCCGAGGCGCTCGAGGTGCGCGGTCAGCCGGTCGAAGTGCTGACCGGGGTCGCCAACCACCGCGCCGGCGGTGCGGAGTTCGCGTTTTCGCGCAACGGCATGCTCGTGTACTTCTCGCCGGGCGTCGGAGGAGATGAAGGCGGACAGCTCATCGTCGTGAACCGTCGCGGCGAGCAGCAACCGGCCCGGCTGCAGGCCGGCGCGTTCACGAATCCCACCTTTTCGCCGGACGGCTCCGCGATCATTGCTGTACGCGACTGGAACATCTGGGTGATCGACACGATCCGCGGGACGAGTCTCCGCGTGGCGTCGGGTGCACGTTCGGCGTGGCCGGTATGGTCGAGCGATGGCTCTCGCGTCTACTACGCATCGGAGCGCTTTGGATGGTGGCAGATCTTCACGCGCGCCGCCGACGGCAGCGACGAGGAGCGGCAGATCTCGAAGACGGATGCCGCCGTCGTTCCGCTGGCGATATCGCCTGACGGCCGCGAGCTGCTCGTCCGCAGCGATCGAAAAGAAACGGCCGGCGACGTCGACATCATGGATCTGGAAGGGCGAATCCGCCCCTTCGCGCGGTCCGAAGCGGACGAGTTTCCCGGAGCCTTCTCGCCGGATGGTCGCTGGATCGCCTATTCGTCGGACGAGTCGGGACGCGCCGAAGTCTACGTTCGCCCCGCCAACGGAGCGGCCGGCCGCTGGCAGATCTCGACCGAGGGCGGCATCGACCCGCGCTGGGCCTTGCCGGACGAGATCGCATATCTGCAAGGCAGCAAGATCATGGCCGTCAGTGTGAAGACAACGCCGGCATTTTCGGCAGGAGCTCCGAGGCTTCTCGTCGATCGCAATGCATCGGACTTCGATCTCACACGCGACGGACGAATCCTCATCGCCGAAGCCCCCGACGCCGCGTCACCCGGGCGCTTGAACGTCGTGGTGAATTGGTTCGAAGAGTTGCGGCAGCGATAGCCGTGTGAGGCGAAAGGGCGTCTTGATCTCAATTCATTTGCGATGCGACTACCTGATCTTGAAATTCAGAGTCAGATTGAAGATCACATCGACCGGCGTTCGATTGAAGTAGGCGGGCCGAAACGTCCATTGTGAGAGCGCCATGATGGCCGCACCGTTCAATTCCCCAAACGGGGCCTGGGATAACAGCCGGATGCCGCGCACGCAGCCGGTTTTCGAAATCACGCTTTCCACGATGACGATGACGTTGTGTGCACTGCCCATGGCGATGCGCGCAGACTCCGGGAATTGAGGCTCGACGCGTTTCAGGACTTGCGGCGGCGCGATCTCTCCTCCAACGCGATACGTCGGCGTGGCATTGTCCGGCGTGTCTTCGTCGAGACAAAGACTTCTCTTCGAAGTTCCAACAAGCAAAACCGGTCCGGTGAATCCGCTGCGCAGCGACGTATTGGTGGCCATGGAGAGGCGCAGCACCGTTTCGAGGGCGCGCTTGCAGGATTTGCTGGTACTGACTTTGCCGAAGTCGAGCGACTTGACGCGACCGGCCTGATCGACCGTTGCCCAGGCGACGCCGAGCCACGTGCCCTTGCATTTTGCGCTGCTCAGGATTGTGTCGGCCAAACCGGCCGGCAACGTCTCCGGAAGATTGAACGCGGGCGGCGCGACCGGTTGAGACGGAATGGTGAGGTGGCTGCGCTTCGACGGCATGGCGCACGCCTTCGTTTGCACCTCGCAGCGGTTGTAGCGAACGAGATACTCCTCGTCGGTCAGGTATTGGAGTGCGTGATCGCGTCCCTGCAGCAGATCGTCCGCCTCGTCGGTTTCGAGAAACTTCAGCCAGCGCGGCTCGTCCTGCTTCTCGCCGCCAAGCATGCGCCGCAGGAGCTCGCGTCCGAAATCCTCCCGATCGGAAGAGAGCTCGCCGCGCGGCACGGCCAGAGCATTCTTCACGACCTCGCCCATGACCGCGGGATCGGGCGCATATCCGCGCACGAGGAACCACACCGATGCGGAACGAATATCTTCGGACGCCGCGCCGAGCGAGGACGCCATTACGCCTGCACTCATGGCCATGTCGGAATCGGCCAGCGCGCCGAGGACACCGCGCCACCCCTTCTCATCGACGGCAGCCAGCATGCGTGAGCCAGCGAATGCCACCGCCTCGGCGTGTCCCCACAACGCCGCTCGGAAAAACTCCGTGTGGTTGCTCATGCGCGTCTTGCGCACATGCGCTGCGTACGAATCGATGGCGCCGGTACTGCCGCGTCGTGCGACCCCGGCCGCCAATGCGTCATCCATCCCTTGCGGCCACTGCGCGGACGACTTTACGGCGAAGGCGATGTCGTCATCGTTACCGACCAGCGCCAATGCGCGAATCTGTTCGCGCGCCGCGGTGGCATCTGTCTCCATGGCCAAAGCATCGCGCACCGGCCCGAGCAGCGCCGATATCCCGCGCACTGCAATGACGCGCGCCGCGGTGGCCCGAACGAGCGGTACCGGCGATCGAAGTGCATCCGTCAATGATGCAGTGAGCGCGCTCGTGTCCGTCTGATGCACGAGATTCCCAACCGAGACAGGAGTCGCGTCGTCAGCAAGCGCGCTGAACGCGATGAGGCAAACGACGAGCAGGGAAGAGCGCATGACCGGCAATGATAGACCGATGTTTTTCGCGCGCGCCAAATCCGACTCACGGTGCTTCTGCTAGCGCATACGGGATTCGAACCCGTGTTACTGCCGTGAGAGGGCGGTGTCCTGGAAGCCCACAAGAACTGCCTCGAGCAGCGTCAGGTTGTCTTCCACGCGATGCCCCATGTCTCTGGCGAGAACGAGGCTTTCGTCGGAAGTTCCGTGCGCGACGATTGCGCGAATGCGGTCGAGAGTCGTTGGCCGCGCGATCGAAGCGGTATCGCGGGCGAGGAGCGCAGCCGCGGCACGTGCGTTGTCGTAACCGAACGTCTCGAGCAGGTCCCCGGCCTCGTTGTACAAGCGGCTCTGGTTCCACGTCTCGGCGTAGCTATCGAGCAGCATCCTGATGTCCACCGCATCGTGGCGCGGTTCGCGGACGTGTCGTTCTTCCCACGCGATCAGCTTCAGCATCAGCAATGCGGGCGGCGATGCGACGAACGTCACGACGTCGCCGGGAAGGACGACTTCGATTGCATTGCGGCTTGCTTCATCGAAGCCTGCAACAGTCATTTCGTTCTCGGTGCCCGGCCAGACGATGATGCCGTTCCGTTCCACGTTGCCGAATGGAACGATGTCGATTTTCCAGTCGTCGATGAAAAACTGATGAACGACTTTCGGGTGGCGGCGAGCACCAGCATCGATGAGGCGCTGCTCCAGTTCCCCGAAGATCTCCCACGATCGGACAGCGACTGCGATGTCCAGATCGACAGTTGCGCGGGTGATCGGCAGACGATGGGCGTGATGCAGGATCAGGTCGCGAGCAGTGGCACCGACAATGAGAGATCGGTCGGCGAGGTTCTCCGCAGCACGATGGAAGCGTCGCAGCACTTGCCCAAGGGATGCGAGCTCCTGCACTCGTGTCAGATCAATCAAGATATCTTTCCCGGATGCGCTTCGCTGCGGAAAGCGAACGGCCGTCGCCTGCTGCAACCAGATCGGCATAGATGAGGAGAGGCGGCACCACTTCGGGGGCAGGTGAGGGAACGGCGTTCCAGAATCGGCGACGGAACACTACTGAGCCGTTGCGGTCGGCCTTCAGACGCTGCTCGGTGATCAGACGCGCTGGAAGCGCATCGGTGTAAATGATCGTTTGTTCGGGCCGAAGGTCATCTCCCAGGAGCGCTGCCGCCGTTTCTCCACCCCATTGCACTCCATACGGCACCGGATTCGTGTGCCGCCACCAGTCTGCAGAACCTGCGCTGAACCGGCCGATCTCGAGCGCAGGCTGAAGCACGCGCGCATGACCTTCCGACCATTGATCGATCAACCGCGTGCGTTCAACGATGCGGCGCGTTCCGCGAACCTCGACGAGATATCCAAGCTGCCGCAATCCCTCGAGGACCAGCGGGACGCTGCCCAGGGAGACGTTCGCCGCTTCGGCGATTGCACGCTGCGGGGCCGAGACGAGCGACGGTGCTGAGAGCAACACGAACACGATCTTCAATCCCGTACGGAGGAAGACACGAAGGGAAGTCGTCCGCGACGCTGGCTTCCTCGGCGTGCGTCCACTCACGATCACCAGAATTCCGTCCTGGCTCAGGTAGGCGTTTCCAACGGCATCGACGAATTGAACGCCATGGAGACGGAACGCTTCCGCGATGGGCGGCGTGACGTGGTCCGTGATCAGCAACCGGTTTTCAGTTGGTATCGAGAATGCCAGCGAGATTGGACCAACCAACGAAGGCGTGAGTCGCCGTTTGACCTCCGCCAGGTACTGCAGAACCGTGCCCCCGTGACGAACGGTCAGGACGGCATCCGCGCGACCCAGCCCGCGGCCAGAGTACCGCGCTCGTGCATTCAATCCGAGATCCTGCAGGGCCGTGACGGCCGCCTCGATGATCCCGCGCTCGGATTCTTTGTTCATTTTCCGCACATGTTCACTTTACGTGAACAGCCACGAAAAGTGAACACGGCGAGAAGAAAATCTTCCGCGAATCTCGGGCCGCCTCACAGCCTCTCACGGCGTGTCTCAACCCGGGGTCAGGCCTTCGCTTTTCGCATTCACGCGCAACCTCTTGATTCCCAGCAGGTTGCACGGCGGCCGGTCCGATGATTCGATTAGAAAGTGAACCGAAGGCCTGACCCCAGCCGCTTGTCTCCCCAGATGTCGGAAAAGGTTGGTAGCGCATACGGGATTTGAACACTTCGCTCCGCGAGCGGTATCGCTCGTCGATTCAGCGGCTTATGGCGGCCAGCGGAAACGAATGTGCCCAGAATGTGCCCAACCGGAGACCAGAACGCGTACGTGTTGCCGCTTCGAGGTCGCATCCGAAAATGCCATCGAAAGTAGTACGATTTGACGTCCGAGATTCCATGGCGACGGCAACTGCAGCGCTCGAGTTGGCGCTTCTCGAAAATGAAGCGATTTCATTCGGAAAGCCATCGAGGAACTGCATCCGGCTTCGATGCGTGGGCATGACCCGTTCGAATGCAGAAACCCGCAACTGGCCAGAACCTGATCCTGCGGGTAAGTACGCCGTCATGGCTGCCTTCGTGGGCGTCTTGCTGCGCCGTTTTGGCGCCGCCGCATCCCGATGCCCTGCACCGGCGCTCGGAGAATTGACCACCGCGTCCGGTAGCGGGGTACGGACATGACAGGACACCTGATCCATGTCGGCTATCCGAAAGCCGGTTCGACGTTTCTGCAGCGCTGGTTCGACGTGCACCCGCAGCTCGCTCACACCTATGGTGGGATCGGCGGCTTCCGCGACATGCACGCCATCGCGCGCGAAGGAACCACACGCCGCGAGGTGCTCTATCGCGTCACCAGCAATGAGGAATTCTCCTCACCGCGTGCCGATGCCGGCAGGGCGGCGATCGATTACGACCATCCCCGCGAGCTCACCATGGCCCTCTCGCAGGAGAGGGTCTGCTCGATGCTCTCCGCCCTGTTTCCGAACGCGACGATCCTCATCGTCACGCGCGGATTCCGTTCGATGATCCTCTCGACACTCTCAGAGTACGCACGGTCGGGAGGACAGGCCGATCTCGCCGTGATCATGCGGGGGCCCGGGACGCCCGACCCGTGGCATTACGACGATCTGATCGGTTCATACCGGCGTGCATTCGGCGAAGAGCGCGTCGCGGTCATGCCCTACGAGCTCCTGCGCGACGATGCCGGCGCGTTCACGAACACGCTCTCGGCCCGCCTGGGCATCGATCCGCATCCTCCCTTACGCGAGCGCATCAACGAATCGCTCTCGCCAATCGAGATGTACTGGTATCCCCGGCTGACCCGGTTCGTCCGGCGCATCCCGTCGCGCCGCCTGTTCGATCGGTACATCCTGGCCGCACTGCGGAACGACTTGCGCGAGCCGATCGCATGGCTGAATCGGTTGAAACCGGGAACGCCGTTCACGTTGGAGTCGATTCCGGAAGAGGCGGTGAACACCTTCCGCGGCCGAGCCGAGTTGCTCCGCGACAATCCGCTCTTCGCGCCTTACGCGGCCGAGTATCTCCTCTGACGACACCGCATAATGTGCGCCGCATGATAAAGACGAGTTCGAACGATGCCGAGCTGCGCGCCGAGATTTTACGCTTGGGACCTTGGCACCACGACTTCGAGATCGCGCCCGGTATCCGCACGGGAGCGCCGGCCCCCCCCGGGACGTACCCGTCCGACCTCGGCACGCCGTCCGTCATCAGAACCGACGGATGGGCCCAGCTTCTCGCGGCCGTCTACCCCGAAGGGGTGGCCGGAAGATCGATGCTCGACTGCGCGTGCAACGCGGGTGGTTTTCTATTCACGGCGGCCAGCATTGGCGCCGGCCGCAGCTTCGGCTTCGACGTGCGCGAGCACTGGATCGAGCAGGCGCGTTTCCTGGCACGCCATCTTCCAAGCGAGCACATCCAATTCGCCGTCCATGACCTGATGTCTCTGCCGGCGCTGGGGCTCGAGCCGTTCGACGTTACCCTTTTTTCAGGCATCCTGTACCACCTCCCGGATCCGGTCGCCGGTTTGCGAATTGCCGCCGACCACACGCGGGAGCTGCTGATCGTCAATACGGATGTCCTTCCCGCGAAGATCGACGGGCTCGTGCTGAACCTCGAGAGCGTCAGCGAGGTCATGTCGGGCGTGCATCACCTGGCGTGGGTGCCGACCAGCGCACGAGTGCTCCACGAGATGCTGGCGTGGTGCGGTTTCCCGCATACGCGGGTCATTTTCAACCGCGCCATGCCGTACAAACGCCAGCGGATCGGGATCATGGGAGCGCGCAACGAGCGGACGTTTGCTCACTACGACACGCTGGCCGGTCCGGACGGGCGGCCGCGTGCATGGAAGGCGCGGCTTCGGCGCCTTGTGGGGCGGCAATGAGCACGATTGGAGTCAAGGTTGCCAGAGCAAGGTGGGCGCGGGCCGCGCGCGCTTCTGGAGTGGACGCTCCGAGCCGTGTCACGGCACACCGTCCGTTTCGCTCGCCATCCGTCATTGGGCTATGGGCGCTATGCCGCTCGTAGCGATCGGGAGGTCCGGAGGTCCGGGGTCAGGCCTTCCTTCTTGGCTCACGTTTTTTTATCACGTATGCGTCAGAAGACTCTGGCCGAACCGAAAATCGAAGGCCTGACCTCCACCATTAGACGTCCATACGGGATTCGAACGCGTTGGATCGCGACGCCTGTTCGGCGCGCAGAATCAGCGACTTACGCTAGTGGAGCCAGACCCAAAGTCCCCACGATGTCCCCCGGCCAACCCCAGCAGCTAAGCCGCGTCATTCGTCACAACCCAACCCCAACCCGGGGTCAGCCCTTCGCTCTTCGGTATTTCCGCCCAACCTGTTGATTCCCCAGCAGGTTGCACGGTGGCCGGTCCGATGCTCCGATTAGAAAGCAAACCGAAGGCCTGACCCCAGCCGCTTGTCTGCTCGACGAAAGACAAAACTGGCGTTTTCCGGAGCGCTATTTCTGGACCAGGCTCCTCCTGTCGGCATGAGCAGTCGGCGGGAGGGTTCGGGGTTAGGCTTTCGTTCTTGGCTTCGACCCGAACCTCTATTTTCGTTTTCGCTTCGGACTCCTGGGAATCAATGTTTCCGCTCACGTTTGTATGACGCTTGACATCTGACTATGGCCGAAAGTTCGACGGCCTGACCGCCACCGTTCACGTCTCCACGCCTGCTGTCGCGACGCGAGGCCGCTGCTGGCTACGTACTACGAGGAGGCGACGTCGCGTGCATTGGCGAGAACGCCTATCAGACTTCGAGTCAGGGCCGCTTTCTCCTGTTTCTCGTCGATCTTGTCGAAAATGTATCGAGTGAGGACGCCAAAAGCACCGACACCGCTGATAACGCTCGCAAGGGCAGGAAGAAACGTTACCGCCACGGCAGCTCCGGCCATCACTGCTGTCTTCGAGTGTTTCGTCTTGAACTGCTCCACGAGATGACGTCCTTTGAGGTCGTGCTTGTCGAGAAGCGCTCCAAGCGCTGCGGCGACTTCCGCGCCGACGCGGTCGATGTCCGACAACTGCACTTCTTCGAGTGCCGAAGCGGAGGCCTCAAGGGTGGATCGGAAATCCCTAAACTCGGAAGTTTCCCGTAAGGCCGCCAATTGATCGACCGTGACGCCAGAAAGCCACCCAAATCGCTCCTGTTGAAGTGCCTGTACGAGTGCGATCGTCTTGCTGGAGAGGAGCCCCGACTTCGTGAGCTCGGAATGAACACCGGTTGAAAGGGTTCGATAGTAGTGCCAGTGGTTCGGGAAGCACATCAGCGGCTGCGCCGCGAGGGTCGTGGAGTTTTCGAAGAGATGAAATTGCGGCGCGACACTTTCGAAAATCGCAAGTGCTAGAACTTCCGCGTCGTTCAATCCTTCAATAGCGTCCCGCTCCGGGCCAGTGCGGTGTGCGAGTACTTCTTCACGATACTCACGGATGGCATCCCGAGCGTCGTCAGGAGCTGCGTCGTGTCCTCTCGGAATGAACAGACGGGCCGCTGAGACATCAGCGATGAACTGCTCGGGGGATTTCCCTGCAGCGTCGAATACTTCGGGCATTGATCCGAACGCACGGTTCAGGCCCGCGTTCAAATAAGCGGTCACCAGCTCGTTCATCGCCTGCTGAGTGGTCGGGTCGTTCTGTTCCAACGCTTTCTCAAAGCTTGGAAAGAGCACGATCGGCATAGTCTCGGAGGGCGTGTCGACGAGAGGTCGCAGCAGCAACAGTGAATGGATGGTTTTGAAGACCTCAAAAGCAACCGACGGCACATCGTGCCGTTTGACCTCGAGCCAGGCATAGACCGGATCTGGGACCAAGATCGTGTCGGCGTATAACGCTGTTCGCACGACGGCTTCACGTTGTGTGCCGTAGAAGCGGCTGCCGCCGCCGAGCACCATTTTCACGCCGCCGAGAGCACGCGCATCGTTGAACTGACGGTGGCGATGCTCGTTATACAAGCCAGCGAGGCGCGATTCGAGTTTCTCCGCGGCCTTGTTGAATCGCGTCACGAAGGTGTCCCACGTGCTGACCGAAAGATCGGAGAATCCCTGGAACCTGTCGGCCCCGAAGCCGGTCACGCCGCGAAAAAACTCATCGAATGTATCGAAGAGTTCCTGGTGGTAGGCCCGAACACGTTGGTTGACGTTGTCGCTCATTGGAATCGAGACGTCGAATAGTAACTGAGTGTTCTAGCTCTTGGGGTAAATCGCTGAATCCGTGGGAGTTATTTGGTAGCGCATACGGGATTTGAACCCGTGTTACCGCCGTGAGAGGGCGGCGTCCTGGACCCCTAGACGAATGCGCCACGATGGCGTGGGACGCGGACGATACCGAACGGTCTGTCCGCAGTCAAGGCTGGTTAACGCTCGGTCGGCGGCGAAATTCCATTCGGTTGGCGGGGTGTTTTGGGCGGGCATGAACGTCTCTCGATGGGTGCTTGCTGTGGTTGTCGTCGTCGCTGCGTTGGCTGGGTTCGCGGAGGAGCCGGCGAGCGATAAGGTGGTGGCGGTGGAGTCGAAGCATGTCTGCATGATCAACGATCGGTCGATGGCGAATGAGCAGATCGCGGTCGAGGTCGATGGGAAGACTTACTTCGGTTGTTGCCCGATGTGCAAGGAGCGGTTGACGAAGGATGTGGAGTCGCGTTTCGCGGTCGATCCGGTGAGCGGGAAGAGGGTCGATAAGGCGAAGGCGGTGATCGGTGCGCTGCCGGGGGCGAGGGTGCTGTATTTCGAGAGTCGGGAGAATCTCGAGAGGTACAACGCGGGGGCTCGGGCGGAAGTGCGCTGACATTCGATTCGATTGTGACGCGTCGCGAGAGCGCCCCTCATCCGGCTGTCGCCACCTTCTCCCCACCGCGATGAGGCTGCGGTAGGGAGAAGGCTACTCGATTGTCGCGCGTCGCGAGAGCCGCCCCTCACCCTAGCCCTCTCCCCGGAGGGGAGAGGGGACTTGACGTTGATGGCGGCGCTGCGCTTCGCGATTTCCAGAAGGCGTAGGCGGGTAGGCCTGCGAGGAGGATGCCCAGACCGATGGCGCTGTTGATCGGGAATCTCACGAAGGTTCCGATGACGACGATCCAGCAGGTGAGGGTGAAGATCGCGGTGGTGATGGGGTGGCCGGGGGTGCGGAAGCCGGCGCTTTCTTTCATGCGTTTGCGGAAGACGAAGAGGGCGAGGCCGGTGAGGCCGAAGAAGATGAAGTCGACGGCGACGACGTAGCTGAGGATTTGTTCGTAGGTGCCGGACAGCGCGATGACGATGGCTGCGGCGCCTTGCAGTGCGATGGCGAGTATGGGGACGCGTGTTTTCGGATGGACTTTCGCGACGGAGGCGAAGAAGACGCGGTCTTCGGCCATGGCGTAGTAGACGCGCGGGGCGGTGAGCATGCCCTGGCTGAGGAAACCAAGTGTCGAGATGGCAATGCCGGCGGCGATGAGTTTCGCGCCGCGGTCGCCGAGGGCGAGTCGCATGACTGTTGACGCGGGAGTGGTCGTCGCGGCGAGGCCGTCGGGGCCGAGGGCGTAGAGGCAGACGTAGTTGACGGCGAGGTAGATGGTGATGACGCCGGCGACGCCCGCGAGCAGTCCGATGGCGAGGTCGCGGCGCGGTCGTAGCAATTCGCCGGACATGAAGCTGGCGGTTTGCCATCCGCCGTACGCGAACATGACCGGTGTCATGGCGGCGGCGAGTGCGAACGGAAGCGACGTCGTTGATGCTGGTGTCACGGCTTGCGCTGTCGCGGCGGGGAGGAGCATGCGGCCGGCGAAGATGAGCATCGCGATCGCGGCGAGCTTGAGGAGCATGAGCGCGGTCTGTGTGTTGTTGCCGCTGCGCACGCCGAGGCAGTTGACGAGGGTGAGGATGGCCAGCGTCAGCGTGGCCAGCATCCATGCGGGCATGCCGAGGCCGGTGAGCTCGACGGTGTAGCGCGCGAAGGTCACGGCCACTGCGGCCATGCCGCCGCTTTGGATGACGAGCAGCAGCGACCATCCATACAGAAACGCGACGGATGGATGCCAGGCGTCGCGCAGGTAGGCGTATTGACCGCCGACGTCGGGCCGCAGCGCCGCGAGCTCGGCGTAGACGAAGGCACCCATCAGCGCGATCAGGCCGCCCGCGGCCCAGACGCCGAGGATGAGCGGCGTTGTGTGAACGTACTGTGCGACGACGGACGGGTTGATGAAGATGCCGGAGCCGATGATGCCGCCCATGACGAGCATCGTGGCGTCGAACGCGCCGAGGCGGCGGGCGAGGGTGGGGGTGGTCACTCTGTGCGCGATCACGGTAGCAGAGGACGGGATTGAGAATTGAGGATTGAGGATTGAGGATTGAGGATGAAAGGCGGGGGACGGGATTGAGGATGAAAGGCGGGGGACGGGATTGAGGATGAAAGGCGGGGGACG
>JALYJW010000130.1 GCA_030775085.1 Acidobacteriota bacterium
CTTTTCTACTGCCGACCGCCGACTGCCGACCGCCGACTGGTGTCCTGCATGAAACACCTCTACGGGCGCGCCTTCGTCGACGGAGCATTGCGCGAGGACATGCTGGTCACGATTGCAGAACAGGTGATCGTCGACGTCGAACAGACGTCGCGCGCACCGGCGGGTGCCGAGCGTGTCAACGGAATCCTCGTTCCCGGATTCGTCGACGTTCACGTCCACGGCGGCGACGGCGCGGATTTCATGGATGCGCACGAAGAAGCAACGATGCGCATCCTTCGATTTCACGCGTCGCACGGGACGACGGCGTTGGCGGCCACGACGTTGTCCGCATCGCGCAGTGACCTGCAGAACGCAGTCGAAACGATCGCTCGCGTTTCCGGCGAAAGCTCGATTGGGGCGGAGATCATCGGCGTTCATCTCGAGGGTCCGTTTCTCGACGCCGCCCGCGCCGGTGCGCAGGATCGCGGCTCGCTGCGCGCGGCCGACATTCACGAAGTGGCCGCTCTCATCGCCGAGGCGCCGCGACTGCGGTGGATCATCACCGTGGCGCCCGAAGTCGAAGGCGTCCGTGCACTGATCGAGCACTTCCGCGACCGCGTGCTCTTCTCCATCGGACATACGTCAGCCGGACACAGCGCTGCCGTCGCGGCGCTGGAGTGGGGCGCCAGTCACTTCACCCATCTTTACAACGCCATGACGCCGCTGCGCCACCGCGATCCGGGTGTCGTCGGCGCCGCACTCACTTCGGTCGATGCCACCGCCGAGCTCATCGCAGACGGAATTCACGTCCACCCGGTCGCGCTGCGCATCGCCGTCAACGCCATGCCGCACCGCGTGGCGCTGGTCACCGACGCCATGCGCGCGTGCGGGCTCGCGGACGGAACGTACAAGCTCTACGACTACGAAGTCACCGTCGCCGAGGGGGCGGCGCGGCTTGCGGATGGAACGCTGGCGGGAAGCGTGCTGACGATGTCCGAGGCGGTGAAAAACATGATCGAGCTGGCCGGCCTCCCGATCGAGACCGTGATCCCGATGGCCAGCGAAGTCCCGGCCCGCATCGCCGCCGTCTCCGATCGCAAAGGCAAAATCGACCGCCGCTACGACGCGGATCTCGTGGCCATGAACGACCGCTTCGAAGTGGAGCGGGTGTGGGCGAGGGGGCGGGAAGTGGAAGGGTGAAGAGTGAAGGGTGAAGAGTGAAGTGGGAGGCGTTTGATTCGAGCGCGTCGCTTTCCGTTCATGCCGCGGCGCTGATGCTCGGTGCGATTCATGACAATCCGCGCATCGTCCTCGGGCTTCCGACGGGTCGCACTCCCATCGGCATGTATGACCACGTCGTGCGCGAGTGTGCGCGCGAATATCGCTGCTTCCGCGACGTCACGACGTTCAACCTCGACGAGTATGCCGGCGTGCCTCCGGAGCATCCCGGCAGCTACGCGACCTACATGAAGCAGCATCTCTTCGCGCACGTCGATCTCGATCCTGCGTGTGCGCATCTGCCCAACGGCATGGCGGACGATCTCGGCGCTGAGTGCCTCCGCTACGAGCAAGAGATCCGCGATGCCGGCGGACTCGAGCTGACGTTCCTCGGCCTGGGCCGCAATGGTCACATCGGCTTCAACGAGCCAGGCACGCCATTCGGGGCACATACACGCGTCGTGCAACTGACCGAGTCGACGCGCAAAGCCAACGCCGAATTCTTCCCCGGCGTCGCCGTCCCCACGCACGCCATCACGATGGGCATCGGCACGATCCTGGAGTCGAAACGAATCGTGCTGCTCGTCGCGGGAAGCGGGAAAGAATCGGCGCTGGAACGACTGCGCAGTGGGATCGTCGGCGAAGACTTTCCGGCGTCTGCGCTGTGGGCGCATGCGGATGTGACGGTGTTGGCGGCGGTGTAGGCGTCGTGTGGACTTAGTGGACTTTGTGGACGTCGTGGACTTCAGTGGACGTCCACCAAGTCCACAGCGTCCACTAAGTCCACCAAGTCCACCAAGTCCACCAAGTCCACAACGTCCACCAAGTCCACAACGTCCACCGAGTCCACCAACCCCCACCGGGCCCAACCCTTGCTCCCTCAGCGCGATCATGCGCCGCCGTTATCGCATCCTGCTCGTGATCGCCGCGATTTTCGTGGCGATTGTGGCGTATCGCGTGCTCGGTGTGTACGAATTTCGTTCCGGCGAATGCGCGGCGCTGCCGCCGCGGCGATTCGCGCCGTCCTATCCCACGCATCTGACGGTCATGGCGTTCAACATCGAAGGCCACGCGTCGCTGTTGCGCGGCGATCACATCGAACAGATCGCGGCCGTCATCCGCAAGTACTCGCCCGACGTGGTGGGCATCAATGAGGCGCATCGCGGAACGTGGCAGGCGCGGTTCAGTGATCACACGGAACAGCTTCGTCTGCTGACCGGCATGAGCGTTGCGTTCGGACAGAGCTACACGTTTCTCGGCGGCGATTTTGGCAACGCCCTGCTCACGCGCGGTGAAGTCGTGACGACCGACGTTCACGAGCTTCCCGGCACCGGCGAGCCGCGCACGGTGCTGGAGAGTGTCGTCCGCATCAACGGCGGCACGATCCAGTTTTACGTCACGCACACGACGGCGTGGGGCAGCGTCAATCGCGCAACACGGCGTCTGCAGTTGAACTGCCTGCTCGCTCACGTCCGGACCAGCGGGCACCCGTTCATTCTGGCCGGCGATCTGAACGCGCCGCCGGACGCGCCTGAAATGGCGGAGTTCCTGGCTCAGGACGGGATGCGCTTAGCCGGCGATCCAAAAACTCCGACGCATCGCGTGCTGGAACAGCGCCTCGACTACGTTCTCGCCGATCCCGGCTGGACCGTGCGCAGTGCGCGCGTGCTCGACGACGGCCCGTCGGATCACCGGCCGGTTCTGGTGGAGCTCATACATCGATGAAAAAGCAACACGACGAAAAAGACCGATTCGGAGTCTGGAGCTCGCGCGGTACGACCTATGTGCGCATGCCGCTGGTGGCCTTCATCGGAGGGCTGCTGGCGCTGACGATCCTGCTCGTGCTGATCTGGTCGATGACGCGCGAGCCGAGCACGCACCTCCGCGTCAACGACCTCGGTGAGCTGCGCACGCTCATGCCGTCGCTGGTCGGGCTGACGCAATCCAGTCTCGAACAGGGAAACGACGTGCGCATCCTGCAGAACGGCGACGGTCTCTTTCCGCTGATGTTCCGCGAGATCGCCGCCGCGAAGCACAGCATCCATCTCGAGACGTTCATCTGGCACGACGGCAAGCTCACGCGCCAGCTCGCGCCGCTGCTGGCGAACAAGGCCCGACAGGGCGTCGAAGTGCGCGTTCTGGTCGACGCCTCGGGCGGCAAGGAGTTGAAGGGCGAGATCCTGAAGTTGCTCGAAGACGCCGGCGTGAAGGTGGCGCACTTCCATCCTCTCCGCATCAGCAACCTCGGGCGCCTGAACAATCGCGACCATCGCAAGCTGGTCATCCTCGACGGACGCATCGGCTACACGGGCGGCTTCGGTTTCGCGGACGAATGGATGGGCAACGCGCAGGACAAGAAGCACTATCGCGATACCGCCCTGCGCATCGAGGGACCGGTCGTGCATCGGCTGCAGGCAGCGTTCTCGGAGAACTGGATCGAAGAGACCGGCGAGATCCCGGCCGGCGACCTGTTCTTCCCGCACATCGGGCCGGCCGGTGCGACTCCGGCGCATGTGGCGTACACCTCCCCGACCGGCAGCATCTCGTCCGTGCAGATCCTCTACTACCTGGCCATCAAATCCGCGAAGCGCGAGATCATCATCCAGAACCCGTATCTGCTGCCCGACAGCGACGCCATCGAGGCACTGGAGGAAGCGGTGGATCGCGGCGTGGACGTGAAGATCATGGTCCCGTCCGATGACGCCACCGACAACGCCATCGTGCAGCACGCCAGCCACCACCACTTCGGCACGCTCCTCAAACGCGGCGTGAAGATCTGGGAGTACGAGCGCACGCTCCTGCACCAGAAAGTGATGATCATCGACGGCATATGGTCGAGCGTCGGATCGACGAACTTCGACGACCGCTCCTTCCAGCTCAACGACGAGTTCAACGTCGGCGTTCTCGACGCGCAGCTGGCCGCCCAGCTCCGCGCCGCCTTCGAAGCCGACCTCAAATACGCCCGCGAACGCAAGTTCGACGAATGGCAGAACCGCTCGCTCTGGCACAAGACCATCGACGGAGTGGCATACTTGGGGCGTTCGCAGTTGTGAGTCGGCAGTCGGCGGTCGGCGGTCGGCAGTAGAGGGGACGGATACGACGGTCGATCCTGACTACTGCCGACCGCCGACTGCCGACCGCCGGCTCGGTACAAATGGCTACTCTTCCTGCCGAAGGCCGATGGTCGCTCCGGCTGCTGTCGGATGACGACTTCAAAGGCGCGCTCGAATTTCTGCAGCGCGATCCGCTGATCAATGTCTATTTGATCTCGCGGCTGCTGGAGGAGCGGACGCTGGCGGCGACGCAGATCGCGGTGGTGCGGTACAACGGCGTGATCGTGCTGGTGGCGTCGCTGGCCACGAACATCGTGCTGGCGGGCGATCCGTCGATCTCGCGCGACATCACCGATTGCGCGATCGCCCTGGTGGCCGACCGGATCCTCACGCGCATGCTGCCGGTGCGGGCCATCATCTCGCCGGCCGCGCTGGTGGAGTCGCTCTGGAACGTGGTCAAGACGCGCATCGATCCGCCCACGGTGGTGCGGATGAATCAACCGGTTTACGCGCTCCGGAAACGGCTCGACTATCCCGACCTCACCGAGGCGCGCTACTCGACGCTGCGCGATCTCGATCAGCTCGTTCCCGCCTGCGCGGCCATGCATCACGAGGAAGTAGGGATCGATCCTCTCGAGCGCGACGCCACCGGCTATCGCGAGCGCATCCGTGAGCTCGTCGAAAAGAAACGCTCCGTGATCCGCACGGTCGATGGAGTCATCGTCAGCAAGTGCGAGTACTCGGCGCTCACGCCCGACATCGCGCAGTTGATGGGTGTCTGGACGCACCCGCGCTACCGCCGCCGCGGCTTCTCGCGCGAACTGCTGCGCGAGGTGTGCGGTCACCTGCTCCACAAGGGGAAGACCGTCACCCTCTTCGTCAACGACTTCAACCGTCCCGCCATCGCCCTCTACGAATCGCTGGGCTTCCGTCAGATCGGCATGAACCGCGCGCTGATCTGGTGACCCGGGCGCGGTCATTGCAGAAAACGTTGCCCGCCGCAACAGCGCGGGAGACGTTTGCAGAGCGAGCCGGGCCGGGCTTCACGGCGTCGTCGGAGGTGAAATGCCTGAGATCGGTGTAGTGAAGTGGTTCAATAACGACAAGGGTTACGGGTTCATCAAACGCGATACGGGCGAGGATGTGTTCTGTCACCACTCGTCCATTCAGGCCTCGGGATATCGGACCCTGAACGAGGGAGAGAGCGTCGAGTTCGAGGTCAAGCAGGGCCCGAAAGGATTGCAGGCCGAGAACGTGCGCCGCGTCGACGGCGAGCCTCACGAAGAACAGGCCGTGTAGCCGCAGGCCGCGCGTTTACTCTTCGCTGGTGCTCATGCGCGTGGCGAAGAAGGCGCCGATCGCACCACCGAACGCAACGGCCGGCAGCGCTGTGCCGTAGCCTTTCATGGCAAGCAACAGGGCGGCGACGCCGCCCGCGGTGAGAAAAAGGGCACGAAGCGCGAAATCGCGATAGTCATATTTCATGGCTGTGTTTGGCGGATTGGACGGCCGCCGAAGGAAGTGTAGCAAAGTGGGCAGTTTATCCCGAGCGCAGCGAGGGATCTCCCGCGGTCGAACGACGGCCTGCCCTGTCGTTACCAGTCCTGCCGGTGCACGGGGAGATCCCTCGCGCGCTCGGGATAAATTGACCTCACATCCGTGCCGGAACCGGAATCCCCAGCAAATCCAGCGCACGCACCATCGTGAGCCGGAACACCTCGGCGCAAACGGCGCGGCGCTGGCGCTCGGCGCCGTCCTTCTCATTCATGATCGGGTACTTGTGGTAGAAACTGTTGAACTTCTGGGCCATCTCCAGTAGGTATTGCGTGACGATTGACAGCTCCAGTGAATCCACCGCGCGGCGGATGGCGCCCGGCAATTCGGCGCTGAGTTTCACGAGCTCCCACATCTCATCCGTCAGTCCCTGATTGAGCGTGAGGTCGTCGACATCGTTGGTGCTGATGCGCGGATCGATCTCGCGCTCCTTCATCTTGCGGAAGATGTTCTGCACACGCACAGTCGAGTACTGCAGGTACGGGCCGGAATCACCCTCGAAGCGCAGGGCCTCGTCGATGTCGAAAGCGATCACTTTGTTGCGGCCGAAGCGCAGCATGAAATAGCGCAACGCAGCCACCGAGACCTGCCGTCCGATGAGCGCTGCTTCCGCGGCATCGAGATCTTCGGCATTGGTCAGCACCGCCTCGGAAGCTTTGCGCTCGAGCTCATCGAGCATGTCGTCCGCTTTCACGCCGAATCCTTTGCGGCCCGACATCTCGACGTAGGCGCGCTTGGCGTCTTCCTCCGAGATCTCCATACCCAGCGCTTTCGCCGTTGCGGGCGTGAGCGCCACCATTTCGTACGCGAAGTGAATCGATGCGTCCGCACCTTTCTGTCCGGCCACCTGACGCACGCCTTCCTTGACGACCTTCTGCAGATAGGCTTGGCGCGAGTCGATCACGTTAACGACGCGGGTGGCGCCGCCGAACTTTGGAGCGCTCGCATCGCCGTCGCCGCTGTGCGTCGTCTCCCACAACACGTGGATGTTTCCGTTAGCGGCAGGGGGATAGGTCGTGAACCTGCGATAGCCGAACGTGCGATCGAGCAGGCCGAGCTTCCAGAGCTGGTAGGCGATGTCTTTGCCGGTGTAGGTGACGGTCCCGTTCGAGCGCACCAGGATCTTGTCGGGCTCGTTCATGCCGGCGAACTGTTCCGACTCGTCGAGCTTCATGACCCAGCAATTCTTGTGTTTCCCCTCCGTCTCATAGATCACCGCGCCCGATTTCTTGAGCAGCTCGAACGCGCGATCCCAGAAATGCAGATGAATGATGTCGCTCTCTTTTGGCAGGAGGTCGTACTGGATGTCGAGGCGCTGCATCGTGGCGAGATGGCGATGCACGATGGCGCGAGCGATCATCGCGGCCAGCTTCGCCGTGTCGCTCCCTTCCTGCTCGATCTCATGCAGGGTCTCGCGCCGCCATTCCAGCGCCTCGGGGTTCGCGGCGTAGTACTGCGCCATCTTCGAATAGACATCCCAGCAGATGTAGTCGAAGCGCTCCGACGTGGCGATGAGCTCTTCGATTTCCGCGGCGCTCTTCTTCTCGAGATGCTGAAACGCGACGACCACGTCCGCCACCTGCACGCCGGTGTCGTCGATGTAGTTCTGCGTCTCCACGCGATCGCCGAGCCACTTCGAGCAGCGGACGTACGTATCGCCGAGGACCGAATTGCGGAGATGACCGATGTGCGCGGCCTTGTTCGGATTGATGTTCGTGTGCTCCACGATCACGCGCTCGCCTGAAGGAGGAGGAGGCAACATCACGCGGCGGAAGTGCTCGGCCGTGAACCCGCCGCGGTCGAATCGGAAGTTGAGGTAACCCGCGCCCTCCACCGAAACCGACGCCACCAGCGCCGGCAAATGCATTCCCTCAGCGAGCTGCTCCGCAATCTCGCGCGGCTTGCGCTTCAGCGCCTTGGCCAGCTCCAGCGCGATCGGCGTGGCCAGATCGCCCATGCTCAACTTCGGCGGCGTCTGCAGCACCACGCGCTCGACAGGATGTCCGAACAACGCAAGCGTGCGGCTCTTTAAGGTTTCGGTGAGTTGGTCGAGGATGCTTTCTAGGATCATGTCGTCTTACTCCGAACACGGAACGTAGAACACGGAACACGGAACACGGTGGGGTTTTGTTCCGTGTTCCGTGTTCATCGTTCCGTGTTCACGTGGCTCGCGTCGTTCCAAATCTTCAACACCCACTTGCCGGCGCGCCAGACGAAAACGTTGAGCGCCGCGTTGTCCTGAGCGAAGCGGTGTGCGGTCATGGTGGGTACGTCGAGCAAAGCTGTGGCTGCGATGCGGATGGCGGTGCCGTGCGTCACCACGACCGGACGCTCGCTGTTGATCTCGCGGATGGCGCGGACGAGGCGGCGGCGCACATCGGCATGCGACTCACCGTCGGGGCATGTCGCTTCTTCGTCGGCGATCCAGCGCTGGTACGCCGGCTCGTCGTCGCGGCGTACGTCGAGGAACGAACGCCCTTCCCATCCGCCGTAGCTCATCTCGCGCAGGTCATCGAGCGGCGTGATGGAGAGCCCGGTCGCAGCCGCGATCGCTTCCGCCGTAGCCAGGGCCCGGCCAAGTGGCGACGAGTAAAGCGCGGTCGGCTGCAGTGCCGCCAAACGCTTTGCGAGACGCTGCACCTGCGCCTGTCCGACCTCGGATAGCGCGCTGTCATTCCACCCCTGCGCGATACCCGCGGCGTTGTCCACGGTCTGTCCGTGACGCACGAGGATGAGTTGGCGACTCACGCGAAAAAGCTCCAACTGTTTTGGAGTGCGGTGGCCGCAGCAGCCGCTTTTGTATGCCACGGAGGGAGGCCGCCGCACTCCCAAAGCGGCGGCTGCGGCCACCGCACTCCAAAAGGATTCGTGTTCATTGCGAATCCTGCACGAGCAGTGAATCCGCCGTCATTTCCGCCGGCTTCTCGATGCCGAGGATGGATAGGATCGTGGGAGCGACGTTGGAGAGGACGCCGCCGTTGCGGAGCGCGCCGAAACGTTTCTGTGCGTCGAAGAGAATCAGCGGCACTGGATTGGTCGTGTGCGCGGTGTGAGGTTGGCCCGTCCTCTCATCGAACATCAGCTCGGCGTTGCCGTGATCGGCGGTGATCAGGGCGACGCCGTTGACGCGCTCCGTGGCGGTGAGAATGCGATCGATGGCAACGTCCGTATCGTGGACCGCCTTCACCGCGGCATCCATCACGCCGGTATGGCCGACCATGTCGGGATTGGCGATGTTCATGATGATGACGTCGTACTTTCGCGAGTCGATCGCATCGACGACTTTGTCCGTGAGCTCTAACACGGACATCTCCGGCTGCAGGTCGTAGGTGGCTACTTTCGGCGAGGGAACAAGAATCCGGTTTTCCCCTTCGAACCGCGCGTCGGAGCCGCCGTTGAAAAAGAACGTCACGTGTGCGTACTTTTCCGTCTCGGCGATGCGGAGCTGCGTGAGGCCCGCGCGCGACAGCACCTCGCCGAGGTTGTTATGGATCATGTCGGGCGGAAACAGCACCGGCAGATCGAACTTCTCGTGATAGCGGTTCATTGTCACGAGACGTGCCTTCGGATGGACCGCGCGCTCGAAGGGTGTGAAGTGCTCATCCTTCAAAGCAATGACGATCTCGCGCATGCGGTCAGCGCGGAAGTTGGTCAAGATCAGCACGTCGCCGTCTTCAATGCGGCCCCTATGTGCGCCTTCCGGCGTGAGAACCGAGATCGGCTCGACGAACTCGTCGGTGATGCCCTGCTCGTAGAAACGACGCAGCGTCTCCAGCGGATCCTTGGTCTCCGTGCCGACGCCAAGCGTGAGCAGATCGTAGCCGCGCTGCACACGTTCCCAACGATGGTCACGGTCCATCACGTAGTAACGGCCGATGACCGTGGCCAGGTGCGCGTTGGGCTTGTCGCGGATGTGCTCGAGCAGTCGGCCGAGATACGTCTCCGCCGATTTCGGTGGAGTGTCGCGACCATCGAGGATGGCGTGGATGAATACGTCTTTCGCACCGAGCTCCACCGCCGCGTCGATCATCCCGTGCAGATGTTCCTGCAATGAATGCACGCCGCCATCGGAGAGCAGGCCGGTGAGATGCACCGCTCGTGAGCCCTTCACGGCATCGATGAACGCCGGATTCGTCTGCAGCTCGCGATGCGCGATCGCTTTCGAGATACGCACGATGTCCTGATCGACGACGCGTCCCGCGCCGATGTTCAGATGTCCCACCTCGGAGTTGCCCATCTGCCCCACGGGCAAACCAACCGCGAGACCCGATGCCTCGAGCGTCGTCCAAACGTGATTGCGATAGAGACTCGCAAACCGCGGCGTGTCCGCCGCAGCGATGGCATTGTGCTCACGCTCCGTCCGACAGCCAAAGCCGTCGATGACGATCAGAATGAGAAAGGGGCGCGGCATGGGCCGGGCACGATATCAGAGGGCAGACGGCTCCGCCCTCTACGTAGCGGCTTGCTTCTCGCGCTTGAAGACCATGCCGATGTGATCGGTCGCGCCGGTTTTGAAGTTGATCGAGGTGATGCTGACCAGCTCCCAGCCATCATCGCCGAGGCGGTTCAGCTCCTCGGCGCGACGCGGATCCATCGAGTAATTCTCCGACCGGACATTGATGATCTTGTATTCCCAGGTCTTCATGGTCCGTGGCTCCCCCTCCCGATTACTGGCTGCTGAGTGCGCGCAAGTGTAGCAAACTGAATGACCGGGCGAATCGGGAAGCGCTTCTCAATCCTCAATTCTCAATTCTCAATTCGCTTTGACCGTGGTAGCTTGCTCGGAATCATCGGAGCCAGATCAATGCCGAAAAAGATCCTTCTAGCGGATGACAGTATCACCATTCAGAAGGTGGTCGAGTTGACGTTCTCGGACGGCGATTACGAGGTCACGGCCGTGAACAACGGCGCGAAGGCCATCCAGAAACTCGCCGAGATGCGGCCGGACATCATCCTGTCCGACATCATCATGCCCGAGAAGAACGGATACGAAGTCTGCGAGTACGTGAAGTCGCACCCTGAGTACCGCAACATCCCGGTCGTCCTATTGACCGGTACGTTCGAGCCGTTCGATCCCGATCGCGCCGAGAAAGCCGGATGCGATGCCGTGGTGACGAAGCCGTTCGAGTCGCAGAGCCTCATTCACAAAGTGGAAGAGTTGATCGCTCAGGCGCAGTCAGGCGGCTCTCCCGCGCCCGCGCCTGCCGCGCCGCCGCCGGCCGAAACCGGATCGCCGTGGATGGACGACGTGACGACGAATATGCGCGAGAGCTCGTCTCCTTCGCCTTCTTCTTCGTTCTCCACTGCCAGCGGCGGATTCCCCGCTGCCACGCCGCAGGCGTTCACGCACGACGCGGATGTCTTCGCCGCTCCCGAGCCGGTCGAAGCGACCACGGAGATGCCGTTCGAGATCCCGGCCACGCCCGCGTTCGCCGATGTACCGTCGTTCGATGCGCCGTCATTCAACTCCGGCGCGGAACCATTCGACGAACCCGCTGCGCCCGAGTTCGGCGGCGAGACGCGCGCATTCCCGCGCATGACGTTCGAAGAGATGCAGCGGATGGCGGGCGAGACCCCTGCATCCGCGCCAGCGCCCGAGCCCACGCCTGCACCAGAGCCTTCGCCCTGGGACGAGCCGGCTGCCCTCGGCGGCGAGACGCGTGCGTTCACCAAGATGTCGTTCGACGATTTCCAGGCGCCGCCGCCGGCGCCCGAGCCGTACAACAACGAGACGCGCGCGTTCCAGCGCGTGAGCCTCGAAGAGATGCAGCGCATGGCAGCCGCGGATGAAGCGGCAGAGCAATCGGCCGCACCCGAGCCGGTCGCGGAAGTTCCCGCGGTTTCGCCGTGGGACGAGCCGGAAGCGCCGGCAATGGGCGGCGAGACGCCCGAGGCGCCGGTCGAAGCGTCGTGGGATCAACCTGCGTTCTCGACGGAGCCGGAACCGCCGGCGTTTGCATCCGACGCCGCGTCGCCATTCGCCAATGAGGACGCGCCTGCGTTCGGGGGCGAAACGCGCGCCTTCCCGAAAATGAGTTTCGAAGACTTCCAGCAAATGGCCGCGCCGGCTCCCGATCCGCAGCCGGAACCGCAAGTCGCGCAGCCATCGTCGTGGGACGGGTCTTCCGCGGCGAGCGCATCGCCATTCGACGATGCCGCGCCATCACCCTTTGCCGCTGAGCCGGCTGCATTCGAAGAAGAGCTGCCTGCAACCGCCGCCTGGTCGTTGCCAACCGAGCCGGCCGTCGAAGCGGAACCGGCAGACGAAGCCCCGCTCAGTCTCACGAGTCAGCCGATGCCGGAGGACATGCCGTTCGCAGAAGAGGAAGCGCCGGCAGAGCCCGTGTGGTCGCTGGACTCACAGGAATCCGCCGCGGCCGAAGCCGAGCCGGCAGCATACGAAGAGCCCGCAGCGGAGGCACCCATTCCGATCGCAGCTCGAAGCGAGGGACCTGCGCTCCCGTCCGACCTGACCGACGAACAAGTCGACCGAATCGCTCGCCGCGTGGTCGAGCTCATCTCCGACCAGGTCGTCCGCAACATCGCCTGGGAAGTGATCCCCGACCTGGCCGAGATGGTGGTCAAGGAGCGGATCCGGCAACTCGAGGCGGAGGCGTAGGAGCGAGTCGGCAGTTGGCAGTCGGCGGTCGGCAGTAGACCGGCCGGTGTTTCTTTTACTGCCGACCGCCGACTGCCGACCGCCGACTCGTATGAAGATCTACACCCGCACCGGCGATCACGGCCAGACCTCGCTCTTCGGGGGAACGCGCGTTCCAAAAAATGACGCACGCATCGAGGCGTATGGAACCGTCGACGAGCTGAGCTCGCACCTCGGCGTAGCGCGGACGATGCCGATCCCCTCGGATGTCGATACCGTGCTGCACCAGGTGCAGGTCGATCTGTTCGAAGTCGGTGCGCACCTCGCGTCGCCGGGAACGAGCCGTTTCACCGGCGTGGACACCTCACGGATCGACGAGCTCGAGCGCGCCATCGACACCATGGAGCGAGAGCTCGCCCCGCTCACCGCATTCATCCTTCCGGGCGGATCGTCGAGTGCCGCACACCTTCACGTGGCCCGCACCGTCTGCCGCCGCGCCGAGCGCCTCGTGGTCGCGCTCCAGGACGAGACGCCAGCCACGATCTCCACGATCACCTACCTCAACCGCCTGTCCGACTACCTCTTCGTGGCAGCGCGATTCGCGAATGCGCGCGCAGGTGTGGAGGATGTGCCTTGGAAGGGTTCGACGTCATGATCAACTGAGCGTGGCCTGCGGCTGGCTGGCTTCTACTCAGTTTCCACCGCGTAAGTGGTATTAACATGCTGAGAATGGCGGTGGAGGTCGGAGCTGTTGCGAATCGCGGGTTTTGTCTGGCTTGAGCAATATGTTGAGAAGTTGGCGCACAAGCATGACGTCACGCCCGAGGAAGTGGAGGCCATGTTCTTCGCGAGACCACGGTATCGATTGGTCGAGAAAGGGCATGTTCAAGGCGAAAACATGTATTCCGCGATGGGACAAACTGAGGAAGGCCGGTATCTCATAGCCTTCTTCATCCACAAGGAAGACGGTCGTGCATTGATCATCTCTGCGCGAACAATGGATGAAGCTGAAAAGAAGCGTTATGGCCGAACATAGATCGTCCTTGTCCGGTAGCCGCTCCTACGAAGAGATGAGCGACTATTGGGACACACATAGCCTGGCGGACCATTGGGACCAGACGTCGCCCGCAGAGTTCGAGCTTGACGTTGCGTCTTCTGCTCTCTACTTTCCCGTGGACCGATTGCTGGCCGAGAAACTCAGGGCTGCCGCTTCGTCTCATGGCGTATCCACCGAGACACTCCTGAATCTCTGGCTGCAGGAGAAGGTTGCAGATGAGGCCCGGAAGGCCGGCTAGCGAAGCGCGCCTGGTAGCGTTCGATCAGTTGATCCTTCGCTTCGCTCAGGATTGAACTTCAAATTGGTCGGGGCAAGAGGACTTGAACCTCCGACCTCACGGTCCCGAACCGTGCGCTCTACCAGGCTGAGCTATGCCCCGATTTGATGTTCCGCCGCGAGAGGATCGCGGCAAGAGGCGCGGATTCTAGTGATTTCGGTCCGAGCGGTCAAACTAACGGCACCCCCCGGTTTTTCATTCCGCCATGACGTTGTTGTGAACGGCGGAATCGACCCGGAGCCCTCCCCGTTCGCAACTTCGATAGGAGCACGACATGAAACGTGTCATCGTCATTCTTGCGCTTGCCGTACTGACCCTTCCCACGTTCGCCCAGGAGCAGGTCCTGGCCCAGGCGCCCCGGTTCGGGGAGGAGGTCGACGTCAACGCGGTCCTTCTCGACGTCATCGTCACCGATCGCAAGGGCAATCACATCCTCGGCCTCGGCACGAGTGATTTCATCGTGAAAGAGAACGGCGTCGAGCAGACCGTCGACTCCGTCGATTACTTCACCAACCGCCGCCTTCTCGACCAGCGCGAGGAGCAGGCCCCGTTCAAGGTCGAGCGGGTGCGCGAAGAGCGCTACTTCATTTTCTTCTTCGACAAGCCTTCCGATCCTTCGGTCCTTTTCGACCAGATCGTGAATGCGCGCCAGTCGGTGAAGACTTTTCTCGATCGCGAGATGAAGGAGACCGACCTCATCGCCATCGTCGGTCACGACGTGCGCCTGAAGGTCTATAGCGATTTCACGAATGACAAGAAGCAGCTCGCGCGTGCGCTGGATGAAGCCTCTCGCTTCGGACGAGGCGTTCTTGATGCGCCCGCGGGAAATGGTCCGTCCATCCTCCGCAACGCGCACAAGGACGACCTCATGACCGGGAGCGGCACCGTTTACCAGGCGTTGGATCTGCTCGCCGACAGCGTCCGCTCCATCCGCGCGCGGAAGAATCTCGTGCTCTTCTCGCCCGGCATCGCCGATCGCGACGAGCGTGTTTTCGGCGAGATGCTGACGAACCGCAGCCGCTACCTCGATCCCGCGCTGCAGTCGCTCAACGCCGCCAACGTTTCCGTGTACGCCGTCCAGCTCCAGCGCAACGCCGACTCGACTCCGTACCTCCACCAGCGCCTCGACGAGCTGTCGCAGTCGACCGGCGGCCACTACTTCCGCCTCAACGTCAGTTTCAATCCGGCCCTCGAGCAGATCGAGAACACGAACAACGGCTACTACCTCGTCACCTACCGCTCCCCGCACGCAAAAGGGGAGAGCGGATTCCAAAAGGTCGACGTGGATGTGAAGAACCGCGAGTTCAAAGTGGTGGCGCGGTCGGGATATCAGTACGGTCCCGCTCCCGAGCTTTGAGGATCACCCGGTCGCCCGGTTTCAACTGAGCGAGCTTCCAGCGCTCCGACGTGATCGCGGTCATCGGCTGCAGATAGCCGCCGGTGACCGGATGGTCGGGTCCCATGGCCACGAGCGTTCTGTCGGGGTGGAGTTGCACGGTTCCGCATTGCATGCCGATCGAGCGCAGGCCGGCGGGGATGTCGACGCGCAGCTCGCGCAACGGGCGCAGGCGGATGCCGACGCGGTTCAGTTGCGGTGTCACTTCGCATTCGATCTCGTGGAGTCCGACGTCGTGCGGACCGCGAATGCATTGGATGACGTGAGGATGCGTGCGTTCGGCAGTGATTCCGGTGCGCGCGCTCTCGCCGATGGCGAGGTACGCACGCAGACCTCCGACGATCCGGCCGAACGAACGCTCTTCTCCCGCGCGCACACGCTCGACGCGTAGTTGCAGATCCGGCGTACACCAC
>JALYJW010000131.1 GCA_030775085.1 Acidobacteriota bacterium
GGGGAGAAGGCTACCTATTGATGATTCTCGCGAGATGCATGGTCAGGTAGCCTTCTCCCCTCCGCAGAGGGGAGAAGGTGCCGAAGGCGGATGAGGGGTCGCCCTCGTGGCAGAACAAGCGTTTGTCATCAACCTCACCTGTGGCGCAAGCGCCATCGGCTACGCGTTGATCACTCGTTCGTACATCGCGCGGTAGATCGGCACGATCTTCAGCTCGTCGAAACGTTCCACGGCCACTTCGCGGGCGCGTTTGCCCATGCGCCTGCGGAGATCGTCGTTGCGGAGGATTTCGATGCCTCGCTCGGCCATGGCGCCGGTGTCGCCGACGGGGACGAGGTAGCCGGTCTCGCCGTCTGCGATGACTTCCGGGAGGCCGCCGGCGCGGGTGGCGATGACGGGGACTTCCGAGGTCATGGCCTCGAGCGCGGCCATACCGAAGGATTCCGTTTCGGACGGGAGGAGGAAGAGATCGCACCCTCCGAGGACCTCTTCGAGATTAGGGAGGTTGCCGAGGAAGGTAACGCGGTCGCGGAGATGGTGCTGACGCGTGTAGGCCTCGGCGCGCGAGCGCTCGGGGCCGTCGCCGATCATGATCAGGCGACCGTTCACGCCGGTGGCGATGATTTTCTCGAACGTCTCCACGACATCCATGACGCGCTTCACCGGACGGAAGTTCGAGACGTGGCAGACGATTTTTTCACCGCGCGCGCCGAACATGTCGCAGAACGCGCTGGGGCTGCGATGAAAGCGCGCCGGATCGACAAAGTTGGGGATGACTTCGATTTCCTTGCGCGTGTTGAAGTTCACCTCGGTCTCGTCTTTCAGCCATTGCGAAACTGCCGTCACGCCGTCCGAGACTTCAATGCCGAACTTCGTGATCGGCAGATAGCTCGTATCGCGTCCGACCAGCGTGATGTCGGTCCCGTGCAGCGTGGTCACGACCTGAATGCGCGACTGCAGAATCTGTTTGGCGAGGTAGGCGCTGATGGCGTGCGGAATGGCGTAATGAACATGCAGGACGTCGAGCTTCTCGTACGCCGCCACCTCGGCCATCTTCGTCGCCAGCGCCAGCGTGTACGGCGGATAAGGATCGAAGAGCGGATACGGAGTGACGTTCACCTCATGGAAGTGAATGCGCTCGTGCAGAACATTCAGCCGCGACGGCATCGCATAGCTGATGAAATGCACGTCGTCTCCATGCTTCGCGAGCGCCAGCCCGAGCTCCGTGGCCACGACGCCGGAACCGCCGAAAGTGGGGTAGCAGGTGATGCCGATTCTCATTGGCCACCCCGGAGAGTCGCAAAGTCGCAAAGTCTCAAAGTCTCAAAGAGGCTCCGCTCATGCACCCTTTGCGACTTTGCGACTTTGAGACTTTGCGACTCCATGGCTCTCACACTTCACGTCCTGAATAAGCGGAAAGAAGATCATCCACCCGCGGCGGTTGTTTCGTCACGAACGCCTCGCCGTAACTCGCTCCGATGAGTGCGCCGAAGTGGCGTCCGCGAGCGCCGATCATCTCCAGGAACTTCGGGTCGGAGATGAAGGTCTGCGGCTCTTTTGATTTCGGATCGTGGAACTGCGACTGGAACGCGGCCACGGCGCGCATCTTCGTTTTCCAGGTCTGCGAAACGTCGACCACGAACGACGGCGGGATCATGTAGTTCTGCAGGTAGTACAGCACCGTTTGCGGCCGATGCGCGGGCGCGCCGGTCTGCAGCGACTTGAGTCCCGCGTAGAACGAGGCTTCCGTGACGATGCGGCCGGTGCGCGTGTGGTCGGGATGGCGATCGTCGGGCCACGGTGCGACGACGAGCTTCGGCCGGTGGATGCGCAGCAGCTCGATGATCTCCAACTCCTGCTCGCGGCCGGTCTGGAGGTTGCCGTCCTGAAAGTCGAGCTGCTTGCGAAACGTCGCGCCCAACGCCTTCGCCGCGCGCTGCGCTTCTTTCTTCCGCAACTGCGGGGTGCCGCGCGTTCCCATCTCGCCGCGCGTGAGATCGATGATCCCGATGCGCAGTCCGTCTTTCACGCATTTGGCCGCCGTCCCGCCCGCGGAAAGCTCCACGTCATCGGGATGCGCGCCGAAGAAGATGATGTCCACTGTCTCAGTCATGCTGCTCCTTACAACACGGCGAACTTGAAAAACGCGCTGTCGGGCTCCACTTCCGCCAGGATCTGCTCGGTGAGCCCGGCTCCGTATGCATGCCAGTACGCGTACCAGCTCACGGTCCGGTCCTGCACGTGGCGGTCGGGATAGAGCGTGGCCACGATCTCGCGGATCGCGGCAAATCGTTCGCGATCTTTGCGGATGAGCCCTTTGATGGCGCGCTCGCCGAGTTTGTTGAAGTGAAACTCGAGATGACCGATCGAGCGCTGGATCGAGCTGGCCAGCGAGTGATCGGCCGGCAACGCCAACTCGCCGACCTGCGCGATGCGCTGCATCAACTCGCGCTTGCCGTCGTCGAGAATCTCGCGGATGCGCGCCACGCCTTCCGGCTCGCGTTCTGCGATCAGCGCGTCCGCGGCGGCGAAGACTTCGGCCGGCTCGATGCCAAAACGTTCCATGGCGCGAGCCACGCGTTTCGGCGCGACGAGCACGTGTCCGCGCAATGCCACGCGCGGCATCGTGATACCGAGGAGCTCGTGCAGCGGGGCGATCTGCGCGTAGTACGCCACCTCGGCGGGACCGCCGATGAAGACATCGGGACGCAGCACGAAATCCTGCAATAACGGCCGCGTCAGCGCCGACGTCGACGTGCGCTCGGGTCTGCGATTGGCGGTCCGCGTGTGGCTATGCGCGTTCAACGTCTGGCTATGCGCGTTCAACGTCTGACGATGGCCGTGCTCGTCCAGCTCGTACAACAGCGTGTACTCGCCGCGCTCGTTCGGGATGACCTGCTCTTTGTAACCCGCCTGCGACAGCTCTCTTCCGCGCTGCGCGAGCGCCTGATGAATCTCCTCGTGACGCGATTCGATGGCGTCGAACAGCGGCGCGCCGGCAAGGCGAAGCTCCGGCAGCAGTGCGTCGACGAGAATGACTTCATTTCCGAAGAGCGAGGCAATCAGCTCCGCGAATGAATCGCGGAACGTGATGCCTTCGCGGAGCCAGGCAGGGCGGGAAATGTCGAGGAGCGTGAGCAACTGCGCGATCAGCGGCTCGGGGATCGGAAGCGACCCGACGACGGCGCGTGAATCGACGCCGCGAGTCGCGCGAATACACATCAGGTCAACTTGGGAATCGGGCGTTTTCGTCAAACGCGCCGGCACATTCAGCGTGGCCACTTCATCGAAGTCGTGATCCTCGGTGGCCAGCCAGAACAACGCCGTGGCCGGCGTGCCCTGCCGCTCCAGCTCGCGCTTCATCTTCACGATGCTGGCGATCTTCGCGAGCGTGTACAACGGACCGCCCGCGAAACCAACCTGCTGCCCGGCGATGATCGTGCGCGTCTCACCGCGCGCCCAACTCTGGATCGCGTCCTCCGCGAAAATGCCCCAGTGACGATTTGACGCGTCCAATGCGGAAGCCAACGTCTCGCTGCGAGCCGCGAGCTGCGAGCTGCGAGCTACGTGTGACCCCCGCGGCAGAAAACGCTCATCACCGGCCATCCAGTCGAGAACGAACGGATTCATCCCCGGGTACTGCGACAGCGGCGCCTTCATGCCGTGCGGCTCCCCACCAGAATCAATCGTGGCGAGGTGCGGGTGAAAGCTTCGCCGTCGAAATCCCCGAAGACTGTCCTGATCGCAAGATTGCATGACGCAAACATCGCCGAGATCTCGCCGAGATCGTAGCCTCGTACGCGCTCCAGGTAACGCTTTTCACCGATTGTCATCCGTTTGTTGAACGAGCGGTCCGATGGATCGAACCACCGTTCGATGCGCACGGTCCCCATCGGCGCCTCACGAACCTCGCGCTGAACGAGATTCTCCAGCTCGCGATCGACATTGAGATAGTCGAACAGAAACTGCGCGCCCGGCTCGAGCACGCGCGCCATCTCGCGGACGACCTGCAAATTCTCTTCTTCCTCGGCGAAGTAGCCAAAGCTCGTGAAGAAGTTCACCAGTCCTGCGAACACGGCATCACCGAAAGGCAGAAGACGCATGTCCGCGCGAGCCACCGCCATCGGACCGTACTCGCGGATGCCGGTGCGCAGCAGCGTGTAAGAGAGATCGCAACCGACCGTGTGATAGTTCAGCGCCTCCAGCTCCTGCACGTGACGCCCCATCCCACAGGCCAGATCCAGCACCGGACCCTCCAGCTCCCCGCACACACGCGCAAAAAAAGCCACCTGCTGCCTAGCCTCCTCCTCATCGCGATGCGCGTAAAGCTCGAGATACTCCTCGCCGAACCATTCCTGATACCAGGTCATCCGGAGGGAGTCTATCGCGCGTCTCCAGTGATCTGTCGCCCGCTCACGCGGGCTCGATTCATGACACGCATGGTCCCCCCGGCTGGAAGCCGGGGGCTATTTCCTTCCGCCGCCTACGGCGGCATCAAATGGAAGTGGCACCACACCCGCCGTTAGGCAGCAAACTGCGTGCGTAGCACGCACAAGGTAATAGCCCCCGGCTTCCAGCCGGGGGGACCGTGCGTCAACAATCTCGAGTCCGCGTAGCGGCCGACAGCCTCAATGCCCCAATCGCGTATTGAGCACGCGTTCGTTTTCTCTCGCGTGCTCGAGGGCGGCTTCGAGCGCGGTGACGATGGCGCGGGCGTTGGCGAGGAGCTCGTGCAGTTCGCTGCGGTCGTCGTGCGCGCCCTGCGTTTCTGCTTCGCTGTGCTCGGCCGCGGCTGGGTTGGCGAAGGGATCTTCGAAATCGATGTGCGTTTCGGTGTCGGCTTCGGGAGAAACCACGTGCGCGAAGGGATCGTCTTCCTCTTCGACCTGCACGGTCACGCCGTCGGTGTCGAACGGGTCTGCGTCGACCGATGCAAACTCCGCGACGGGTGCCGGAGGTGCAACCGGCGTGGGTGCCGGCGTTTCGCCGCGCATGGAGAGCTTCGGCGTTCCTGCCGAATGTTGCGCGACGCCGGATTTCTGCGTCATGTCGGGAGCGGTGAGCGCCGGCTCGTCGTAGAGCGTGGTGTCGACGTTGTTCTTGAGGTTGTCGAGGATCTTCGCCACGGCGTTGCGCAATGTGGCGGTCACGCCGACGCCTGTTTTCGCCGAGGCTTCGACGACAGAGGCTGGAGTTGCGCCGAGGTACGAAGTCATCTCCTCGACCGTTGCGACGTTGGGCAGATCGCGTTTGTTGAGCTGATAGACGAGCGCCACTTTTGAGGGATCGATGCGATTGAGGCGAAGGTTGGTCCTGAGATTCTCGAGGCTGTCGAGATTGGATTCGCGCATCTCCATTTGCGAATCGGCCACGAACACCACGCCGTCCGCGCCGCGCAGCACCAGCTTGCGCGTGGCGTCGTAGAAGACCTGACCGGGCACGGTGTAGAGCTGCACGCGCACCTTCTGTCCGGCGATGGTGCCGAGCTCCATGGGCATGAAGTCGAAGAAGAGCGTGCGATCCGTCTCCGTCGACATCGAGATCATCTTGCCTTTGTTGTCCAGCTTCGGATTGGCGTAGATCTTCTCGAGGTTGGTGGTCTTCCCGCACAGGCCGGGACCGTAATAGACGAGCTTGACGGTGACTTCGTTGATGGCTTTGTTGATCAGGACCATAGGCTCTCTCCGGAGACAGATGAGCTTAGCAGATGCTCTCCTCATACAATGGCTCCCACATGTTCGCGGCCGGGTCGAAAGTGGGTCCCTACGAAGTCCTCGGGCTCCTCGGCGAAGGAGGCATGGGACAGGTCTACCGCGGACGCGATCCGCGGCTGGGGCGGGACATCGCCATCAAGGTCCTGGCGAAGGATGCGCTGCAGGATGCCGAGGCCGTGGGACGGCTGGAGCGCGAGGCGCGCGCGATCGCCGCGCTTTCGCATCCCAACATCGTGGCCGTGCATGACGTCGGACGCGAAGACGGTACGTTCTATCTCGTCACGGAGCTCCTCGAGGGCAAGACGTTGCGCGATGCGATGCAGGCTCCGCCGATGAACTGGCGCCGCGCGGTGGAGATCGGCGCCGAAGTGGCCGACGGATTGGCCGCCGCTCACGCGAAATCGATCGTGCATCGCGATCTCAAGCCGGAAAACATCTTCATCACCGACAGCGGCCGCGTGAAGATCCTCGACTTCGGTTTGGCGCAAACCGACCCCGTGCTCTCCGAGCGCGACGAAGGCAACATCCCCACGAGCAAGTGGTTCCAGACGCAGCCCGGCACCGTCATCGGCACGCTCGGCTACATGTCACCCGAGCAGTTACGCGGCGAGACCGTCGATCCGAGCGCGGACATTTTCTCGCTGGGCTGCATTCTCTTCGAGATGGTGACGCTCAAGAAGCCGTTCCATCGCTCCTCGGGTGCGGCCACGATCGCGGCCATTCTGAAAGATGATCTGCCGCGCGATGTGCTCGGCGCCGCCGTTCCGACCGAGTTCCAGCGGATCATCGAAGGCTGCGTCGAGAAGAACCCGGCCACGCGCTTCCAGTCGGCGCGCGATCTCGCGCTGACGCTGCGCGCCATCGGCAGCAGCACCACCATGGCCAGCGACAGTCTGATCCGCAACATCACGAAGCGGCGCACGTCGAAGTCGATCGACTCCATCGCCGTGCTGCCGCTCGCCAATGCTTCGAACGATCCCAACACCGAATACCTCAGCGACGGGATCACCGAAGGCATCATCAACAAGCTCTCACAATTGCCGAAGCTGAAGGTCATGGCGCGCAGCACCGTGTTCCGCTACAAGAATCGCGAAGTCGATGCGCAGAGCGTCGGACGCGAGCTGCGCGTGCGCGCGGTGCTGACAGGAGTCGTGAAACATGTCGGCGAGCGATTGCAGATCAGCGTCGAGCTGGTCGACTCGCACGACGGCGCTCAGTTGTGGGGCGAGACGTACACCCGCGACCTGGCCGATCTTCTGATGCTGCAGGAAGAGATGTCGCGCGAGATCGCGGACAAGCTGCGCATCAAGCTCACCGGCGCGGAGAAGAAGAAGCTCCGCCAGCGGACCACCGAGAACAGCGAGGCCTATCAGCTCTATCTCAAGGGCCGCTATCACTGGAACAAACGCACCGAGGACGGGCTGCGACGCGGCGTGCAGTTCTTCCGCGAAGCCATCGAGTCCGATCCGTCGTTCGCGATGGCGTACGCCGGCATGGCCGATTGCTTCATCACCATGGCCACGAACATTCCGCTGCCGCCGCGCGAGACGATGCCGAAGGCGAAGGCCGCGGCCATGCGCGCCATCGAGCTCGACGACGGGCTGGCCGAGGCGTGGGCGTCGCTCGGCGCGGTGCGCTGGTGGTTCGACTGGGACTGGGAAGGCGCCGAGGAAGCGTATCGCCGCGCCATCGCCCTCAATCCGAACTACGCCACGGCACACGACGGCTACGCCATGTTGCTCTCCGCGCGCGGGCGTTTCGACGAGGCCATCGAGCAGATCTCGAAGGCTGCAGATCTCGATCCGCTGTCGCTGATCATTGCCGTTCACGCGGGATGGCCGTTTTACTTCGCGCGTGATTTCGAATCGGCGATCCGGCGTTTCCGCAAGGCTCTCGAGCTGGATGAGAATTTCATCCCTGCGCACGGCTGGCTGGGCATGGCCCTCGGGCAGCAGCGTCGTTACGGCGAGGCGCTGGACGCGTTCGCGCGCGCGCTCGAAGTCGATCGCATTCCGATCCTGACCACGATGCTCGCGCACACGCACGCCATCGCCGGCGATCGCGACGCAGCGGTGAATCTGCTCCTCGATCTGGTCACCACGGCGCGCACGCGATACATCTCGCCGTACGACATCGCCGTGATCCACGCAGGTCTCGGCGAGACCGCTGAGGCCATCACACACCTGCAGGCCGCGCACGACGACCGCTCTCCCTGGATGGTGTTTCTCCCCGTCGATCCGCGACTCGACGCGCTGCGCAGCGAGCCCGCCTTCGGCGAGATCGTGGCGGCCTTGCGTTGAAAGCGAGCGTATGAAACGCCTCTGGCGCGCGCTCTACTGGAACGCTCTCTATCCGATCCATCGGGCCGTGCAGGTGCGCCGCGCCGCCGCGGGCGACCGCCGCAAATTGCACGCGGTGCAGTTCGTTCAGCCCTACACGATGGTCGGGTTCGAACGGCTGATGAACGCGTACGACCTCGTCCGCCGCGCGGAAGCCAATGAACTGCCGGGCGCGATCGTCGAGTGCGGCGTGTTCAAAGGCGGCTCCGCCGCCGTGATGACCATGGCCGCATCGTCGAAACGGCAGGTGTGGCTGTTCGATTCATTTGAAGGCCTGCCCGAGCCGACCGCGGAGGACGGAGCGATGGCCGTCGAATACGCCGGCCAACGCGCCAGCGGCGCACTCGAGCCGATCGGCCAATGCGTCGGTCCGCTGGATGTCGTCAAGGAGCTGTTTTTTGAAAAACTCGCCATCGCCCCCTCGCGCATCAACATCAGGCAGGGCTGGTTCCAGGACACGCTGCCCGTTGCGAAGGATGAGATCGGACCGATCGCCGTGCTACGCCTCGACGGAGACTGGTACGACTCGACGAAAGTGTGTTTCGAAAACCTTTACGACCTCGTCGTCCCGGGAGGGTTCATTCTCATCGACGACTACGGCTATTGGGAAGGCTGCCGCCGCGCGGTGGACGAGTTCCTCGCAGCGCGAAAACTCGAGATTGTGTTGCACGCCGTGGACGATTCGGGAGTGTGGTTCGAAGTGCCGTGACTTCTCCGCGCCGCAGCGCTTTGGAGTGCGTGCGGCTTGCCGCCGCTTTCGGTAATGTGTCAGATACCACTCCGTGGCACGTTACGAAAGCGGTGGCAAGCCACCGCACTCCAAAGCGCGCCGCGCGGAGAGTAATGGGAGGCCTCACGTGAAAAAGAGCATGTCTGTTCTCGTCCTGATGCTCGTCGCGCACACTGCGCTTGCGCAGCAGAGTGAAGTCATCAACGTCGAGGTCACGAGCCTCGATGTCGTCGTGACGGACAACAAAGGCAAGCGCATCACCGGTCTGACGGCCGCCGATTTCGAGGTGATGGAGGATGGCAAGGTCCGCGAGATCACGAATCTCTCGGAGATCAGTCGCGATGCCTCCACGGCAGAAACGACGGTCCTGCCGGCACCGAGACGCATTCTGCTGATCGTCGACAACGGCTCGATTGCAATCCCGGCGCGACGGGCAGTGTTCGAGGCCACGCGCGCGACGCTGGACCGGCTCATGGTCGGGCCCTCGGACCGCCTGGCCATTGCCACCATCTCGCGCTCGATCACGCAGCGCCTGGTCTGGACGACCGACAAGGCCCAGATCCTGGAGACCCTGGCGGTCATCGAGAAGGACGCGATCCTCCCGAGATCGAACCTCGTCTCGCTCGAGCATTCACTGACCGCGCTCACCGATGATGCCGATTGGATTGCGTCACGAAAGAAGGTCCAGCCCAGCCGTGATAACCCAAATCCTACAGGAGGCGCATCTGGCGGGATGGACTCGCCTTTGCCACCCGTCGAGTTCGACAAGTTCATCGCCACCGGGCACGCATACGCCGGGACTGCCACGAATGAAACGAAGCAGGTCGTCGCTTCCCTCCATGCCGCACTCTCCGCATTTGACGGCATTCAGGACGGGCGGAAAATCGTCATTCTATCGGGCGGCGCGCTTCCGCTGAACTCCGCGGAGCCGGTCTTCCAGCGCATCGAGTCCATCCGCCGAAAGTTCGAGATGACCAATCACATCGGCGTGCGAGGCGCGAATCAAGGCGGAGTCCTGATGCAGGCCTCCAGCTACGACATCGCGGAGCTGCTCGACTCTCTGGCAGAGGTGGCCAGATCAAAAGGGGTGGCCTTTTACGCGGTCAACCCAAAGTTCGGAGATCGCCAGACTGGCGGGATCGACATGCAGACCGTGGCCGACATGAGCTCCGAGTTTTCAGCGATGAAGGGTCAGCTCGATGGCTTCGGCCGCCTGACCGCCGCCACCGGCGGCACAGCCATGATCGGACGTCCCGCCACTCAGGCCTTCACCGAGATCGTCAGTGATCTCGACTCGTACTATTCCGTCGGCTACCGGGCTTCCGGTCCGCTCAAAGCGAAGTCGAAGATCGTGGTGAACGTCCGGAAGGGACTCACCGCTCGCGCCACCTTTTCCGCGGGTCTCCCTTCATCAACCCCAACCCCCTCGGCCAGCGTTGCCTCCGCGACCCTACCGTCGGCGTCAACGCCAGCCATGCCGGGACTCGACCTGGAGGTCGCCGACCGGGTGACTGCCAATCACACACTCGAGCCGGAAAACCCACTCGGCATCTCCGTGGTCCTGAATGATCCGGTTCCTTCCGGCGGAAACCGCACGGTGCCGATGAAGATCATGATTCCGGTCGGTAATCTCGAGCTCCTCGAGGCCGGCGGCGACTACACGGCGACGATCGCGGTGTTCATCTCGGTCGGAGGTCCCGGCGGCAAGGGTGTGGCGGTCCCGCACGAGAAGGTCTATCGCTGGTCCGAGCCGGACGTCGACGACGCGAAGGACACGACCATCAGTCTCGCGGTGGACGTGAAGCTGGAGGCCGATCAGAACAGCGTTTCCGTGGGAGTGCTGGACCGCAATTCGGGGACCGCGGCCTACGCACGAACCGCGCCCCTGTGACGTGCTAAATTGACTGCCGTCATGTCACGCAAAGAGCTGTTGGGGCGCGTCTATTCAGAACAGATCATCGGCGTCGTGCGCGAAGACAGCGCAGCAGCGGCGGAAGCGGTCGCCGAAGCGTATGCGCTCAACGGCATCCGCATCCTCGAGATCACGATGACCACTCCCGACGCGGTCGATCTGATGACGTCGCTGAACCAGCGCTATGGCACGCAGCTCGACATCGCCGCAGGGACCGTGCGCAGTACGAATGACGCGGCGCTGGCGCGCAGAGCCGGCGCGAAGATCATCGTCTCGCCGCACACCGATCCTCAAGTCATCGAATACGCCAACGAGAACGACTTGCTCTGCATCGCCGGCGCATCCACTCCCACCGAGATCATCCGAGCCTGGGAAGCGGGCTGCGACATCGTCAAGGTCTACCCCGCGCAGCACCTCGGCGGCCCCGATTACATCCGCACCATTCGCGGTCCGATCCGCGACGTCCTCATGCTCGCCGGCGGACCCGTGCCGCTGGACATGATCGATCACTATCTCGACGCCGGCTGCATCGCCGTGAACCTCGGCGGCTCGCTGGCGGTTCCGGATCTCGTTCGCGAACAGCAGTGGGACGAGATCGGACGTCGCGTCCTGCTGGCCACCTCCATCGTCGAATCGCGCCGGCAGGTCGAACAGGCCGGCGACGCGCAATACATACACTGATGCCACTCCTACTGGCCCTGATTCTGGCGACCGCATTCCCATCGACGAGCCGAACCTCGTGGATGCGCCCCGACTCGTTCCATCTCACCATCGGCATGTCCCGCCCCGAGGCCATGACCGCGCTCGAGAAATGGGCGCCGAAACCCGGCAAAGACGCGAATGAAGTCGTCGTCGACTACAGCGACGACAAAGCACTCACGCTGCAATTCCAGAAGAACCGCCTGACCTCCGTCCGCTTCGAGCTCTTCGTCTTCCTTCCCGAGATCCGGACCGCATTCGACGAAAAACGCGCCTGGCTCGCCGAATCACTCGGCAAACCGCGCAAAGCCACAAAGTCGATCCTCATCTACGACAACACCCTCCCCAACATCATGGTCGTCGCCACCGACGACCCGAAATCGCGGCACGGAAAGCAAGGGCTGGGCGTGCTGGCGGTGCGGTACTACGACCCGAGGTAGACCACTCCGCGCCGCAGCGCTTTGGAGTGCGGTCGGCTTGCCGCCGCTTTGGTAGCGCGGCACGAGCCGCTCCTTTGCAGATGACGAAGGCTTAGCAAAGGTCCTGATTTCCAAGCTTCACGTAGCTCGTTCTTGCAACGCTACCGAAAGCGGCGGCAAGCCGACCGCACTCCAAAGCGCGCCGCGCGGAGAGACTACTGCGCGCCGCCGCTCAACTGCGCGCCGTTCTCTTTCGCCTTGGCCACGTATTTGTTCATCCTGCCTTCGTAGACGAACACTCCGTCGCCGAGGGTGCCGACGTAGTAGCGGTTGCGGATGAACGGGTCGGGGACGACGGAGGCTACGTCGGTGTTGCTGGCGGGGAGTGTGAGCTGAGCCCACTGGCCGTCGAGCGGCTCGCCGACGAGAATCTCGCGCTGTTGACGCGATGTGAGGAACAACATCTGTCCGCTGGTGCGGCTGCCGCCGTGGACGGTTGCGAATTGCGCGTCCGGCGCGTCGGCCTGCTCCCACGTTCGCGCGGAATTGATCACGCCTGCTTTCACGCCCTGCGTGCCGGCGATGAACACGAGCTCCGCTCCGCCCGAGTTACGAATGGCAATGCTGCGGCCGCGCGCGGGAGCGTTGGCGATCGTTGACCACGTCGTGCCGTCGAACACTTCCAGTCCCGAAGCGGTCAGCGCGTACAGCGCTTTCTTTCCACCGACCGAGCCGATGGCGATGTCGACGGCGCGGTTCGTGGCGCCGCCCAGCCGGTACCAGCTCTTGCCGGCGTCGCGCGTGGTGAAGACACCTTCGGCAGTGGCGGCGAATGAGCGCGTGCGGTTGAAGCGCAGGATCTTTTCGAAACGAACGGGAAAGCTCGACGGTTCTGCGTGCGTCCACTCCTGACCGTCGGCGCTCCAGAACGCGCCTTTTTCCGTTCCGGCCAGGAACTTCACCTCGGCATCGGCTTCAGTGGCGATGGCCAATGAGAGCACTTCCGGAAGCGCGGTGCGGCTGGCTTTGGCCCACGTTTTTCCGGCATCATCGGAACGATAGATGCCCGATGCCGCGCCGCCGAAAACGACCGAGGCGTAGACGCGGTCCTTCTGGAACGGATCGGGAGCGAGGGTGGTGACACGCACATTGTGCAGTCCGTCGGAAGTCCGCTGGAACGTCTTGCCGCGGTCGTTCGAGACATGGACACCATCGCCTTCGATGCCGAGAATGATGCGCTCCGGGCGCTGCGGATGCAGCACGACCGAGTTGATCACCAACCCTTCGTCCGACGTCACGTACCAGCTCTTGCCCTTGTCGTCGGAGCGATACAGACCGGCCACCGAGCCTGCGTAGACCGTGCTTTCATCGCATGGATCGATGTCGACGTCGTGAATGCGGCGGTTGTTGAACCCGTCGCGATAGCGCGTCCACTTATCGCCGCCGTTCACGGAGTTGTAGACCCAGCCGCAAGTCGCAACCCAGATGTTGTCGGGCTTCTTCGGGTCGATGGTGATCGAGAACATGTCGGTATCGAGCACCATCCCGTCCGCGATGTGCTTCCACGACTTGCCGCCGTTATCCGTGCGCCATCCCTGGCGCCACGTGCCAACGAAGATGCGGTCGTGCGAGCGCGGATCGATGGCCAGCGACTCGACGTTGATCTGATCGGAGATCTTCGCCCAGGTGCGGCCGGCGTCGAAGCTGCGATACACACCCGTCAGACCACCGGCCACGATGATCTTCGCGTCGTTCGGATCGATGGCGATGGCCCGGACCGAGAAATCCTCCAGTCCCGCATCGCGACGTTCCCAGGTACGTCCGCCGTCGCTCGAAACAGCGATCACACCGCCGCCCCAAAGCCCCCAGCACGCGGCCCAGAGATTCCCCTCGCGATCGAGCATCAGGTTATCGACGATGTAGTTGGGAAAGGGCACGCCGTACCGTGGATTGGTCCAGCTCTTCGCGCCGTCGCGCGAGACATAGACCTCGCCGCCGCTCGTCCCGAGATAGAGAGTGTCGGGAGCAACCGGATCCGCGATGAGCGCGCGCACATCCGCGCCATACAAACCAGCACGCCGCCACTGCGCCGAGGCTGTGGAAGCGATGAGGACAATTGCCAGAAAACCGAGGACTTTACGCATACCCGCCCGTGACCGATAGTTTTACCACACGCGACCTTAGCAAACCGGCCGCCAGAAGGGGGTGCAAGCGCCCCTGATGTATCCTCCGCGCCCATATGAACCCGCTCCGCACGTGCGTCTTCCCTTGTGCCGGTTTCGGCACGCGATTTTTCCCGGCCACGAAGGTGATCCCGAAGGAGATGCTGCCGCTGGTCGACAAGCCGATCCTGCAGTACGGCATTGAGGAGGCACGCGACTCCGGGCTGGACAAGCTCATCATCGTGACGTCGAAAGGGAAGGACACGATCTTCGATCATTTCGACCGGACCGCGGAGCTGGAGCGGTCGCTGCGGGAGCGGGGGAAGGACGAGCTGCTGGCGGAGGTCGACGCGGTGAGCCGGATGGTCGATCTCATCGCCGTGCGGCAGAAAGAAGCGTTGGGACTCGGCCATGCCGTCCTCACTGCACGCGACGCCGTGGGGAACGAGCCGTTCGCGGTCCTGCTGCCGGACGACGTGATTCTGGCGGAAGTGCCGGCGCTGTCGCAGATGCGGCGTGTTTTTGAGGATACCGGGCGTCCCGTCGTTGCGCTGATGGAAGTGTCGGAAGAGGAGACGTCGCGCTACGGCATCGTGGCCGGAGAGCTGGTCTCGGACCGGCGCTTCCGCGTCACCGAAATGGTGGAGAAGCCGAAAGCGAATCCGCCGTCGCGCTACGCCATCATCGGCCGCTACATCCTGCCGCCGGACATCTTCCCCCTGCTCGAGAAGACGCAGCAGGGCGCGGGCGGCGAGATCCAATTGACCGACGCCATGGCCGAGCTGGTGCGCAGCGGCGATTTCTACGGCTATGTTTTCGAAGGCACGCGCTACGACGCCGGCGAAAAGCTCGGTTACCTGAAGGCGACTGTCGACTACGCGTTGCGCCATCCGAAGCTGGGGCGCGAGTTCCGCGACTATCTCAAAGACGCGATCTCGTGAAGCGCCTCGACGTTCTCGATCTGCCGGAAAACGTACGCGACCTGATCCGTGAGTGCGAGGCGCAGGGTCAGCAGACGTTCTTCGAGCGCAACGGCAGGCCGGTGGCTGCGCTCGTTTCGTACGATGAATACCTCGCTCTGCGCGAGACCATCGAGATCGCCAACGATTCACTGCTCTTCGCGAAGATCTCCGAAGCAGACGCCGAAACGCCGGTCGAAGCGGATCGACGTTTGCCGCGACTTCGCATCACGCGTGCAGGTCAGGAAGGGCTGGCCGCGCTCGCCGGCATCGAGCGGCGCCTCGTGCTCTCGACGATGGCACGCATCAACGACAACCCCATCGCCGGCGCGCCGCTGTTCGAGCCGCTGAAAGGGCTCTGGTCTCATCGCTCGGGCGAGATCCGCATCATCTACAAGATTGTGGCCGAGGCGAGCATCGTGGTGATCCTAAGCATCACGCGGGCAGGGTGATGTATCGCGAGAGCCGCCCCTCACCCTAACCCTCTCCCCTCGGCGATGAGGCCGCCGTGGGGAGAGGGG
>JALYJW010000132.1 GCA_030775085.1 Acidobacteriota bacterium
GACTCGTGATCGGTGCGGTGTCTGTACTGCCGACCGCCGACTGCCGACTGCCGACTCGTTTTACCCGTCTGCTTCGACTTTCGCCGGTAGCCCGAATCGTGCGAGGAGCGTGGCGAAGCGGGGGTCTTCCCGGAGGCGATCGAATCTCGGGTCGATGGGGACGAACCAGATCCAGGCGTTGTGCTCGTGGAGCGCGGCTTCGAGCGCGGTCAGCGCTTCGTCGTTGCGATCCTGGCCCATGTAGGCGACTGCCAGGTTGTAGGGCGAGGTGTAGCGCTGCTTGCCGAGGGCGTGCAGTTGCTCGATGACGCGCTCGGCATCGGCGAGATGGCCGGAACGCGCGTACGCATGCGCGAGTGCGCCGAGGTAAAGCGTGATCGGGCCGGCGATCTCGACGGACTGCTTGAAATGAGCGATCGCTCCGTCGTAATCGCCGAGCATCTCCAGCGCCATGCCGAGGTAATAGTGACCCGGAACGAACTTCGTCTCCGTATCCAGCACGGCGCGATAGCGTGTGGCCGCGTCTTCGTAACGCCGGGCCACGTACAACGGAATGCCGGCGCCGACGTTGATGATGGGCGAGAGCGGATCGAGCACCGCCGAAAATTCGATGAGCTCGAGCGCGCGGCGCGTCTGCCCGCGACCGCACATCAGAATGCCCAGCCAGTGCGGAGCCCACTGATAGTTCGGATTGAGCCGCATCGCCTCTTCGAGCTCGCGCTGCCCGGCGTCGAAGTCCCATTCGAACAGTCCGGCCGCATATCCCAGCGTGGCGTGAGGATCGGCCAGCAACGGATCGAGCTCGATGGCGCGATGCGCGGCCGCCTTCACCTTCGGCACCATTTCCGTGGCCGGGAAGGCTTGCATGAATCCGAGCATCAGATACGAATCAGCCAGTCCCGCGTACGGCATGGCGAACGACGGATCGAGCTCGACGGCCTGCTGGAAGTAGCCCATGGCCAGCTTGACCGCCTCGGGATGACGCTTGATCCACTGAAAGCGCCCCTTGAGAAACAACTGCTGCGCTTCCGGATCGACGGCGCGCTTTTTCTTCACCACGCGACGCGGACCGGATCCGGTGCGCACGCCGACACGCTCGGCCACATCGCCGGCGATCGTTTCGGCCATTGCCGCAACGTCGCGAATGGCGCGCATGTATTTCGACGACCAGAGCTCCTCGGCATCGGCGGTGGAGACCAGATTCACGTCCGCGTGCAACTGATCCGCTTCGACATGCGCGCGCACGCCCACGATCGCCGCCACGTTCAGCTCGCGCCCGACCTCGCGCGCATCGATCTCCGTTCCGGCATAGCGCGCCGTGGTGGCCTGCGCGATCACACGCAGCTTGCGCAGCGGCGAAAGCGCGTTGACGATGCCCTCGCTGAGACCGTAGATGAGGTACTCCAGCTCCGCGTCCGGCTTCGCGCTCATGAACGGCAGCACGGCCAGCGAATCGGTGCGCGTCTTCTGCGACGACGACTTCTGCGATCCCGTTTTCTGCGAAGCAAGCGCCGGCGGCTTCGTCATCCGCGCCGCTTCCATCTCCTCGGTGCGCGGTCGCCGGGCACGCGAGCGCGGCCGCGATTTGGCCTGCTCCAGCGCCTCCATCATCTGCGCCGAGGATGCGTAACGCTTCGATGGCTCCTTGGCCAGAGCCTTCTTGATGATCGGAACGAGCGGCGCAACTTCCTCATCGACGATCGCTTCAGGATCCTCGAAGAGAATCGCCGTGATCGTGGCCACCGTGCTGTCGCGATCGAACGGACGCCGCCCCGTGGCCATCTCGTACAGCACGATGCCGAAACTGAAGATGTCGCTGCGCGCGTCCGTAGCCGTGCCGCGCAGTTGCTCCGGCGACATGTACGGCGCCGTTCCGGTGACGATGCCGGTCCGCGAGAGGACCTCGGTCGATCCGTCTTTCGTCTCCGCGAAACGCGCCAGACCGAAGTCCAGCACCTTCACCTGCCCGCGCCCCGTGAGCATGATGTTCATCGGCTTGATGTCGCGATGAATCACGCCGTGGCTGTGCGCCTCATCGAGCGCCGCCGAGACCTGCATCCCGATGTCGAAACATTCTGCGAGCGTCAAACGCGAATCGCGCAGGCGGTCGAACAACGTCCCGCCCTCGATGTACTGCATGACGATGTACGGCCGGCTCTCAACCTCGCCGACGTCGTAGATCGTGCAGACGTTCGGATGATCGAGCGCCGCGACGGCCCGCGCCTCGCGCAACATGCGCCGCCTAGCGTCGGGATCGCGCGACACACTGACCGGCAGAATCTTGATCGCCACGCGGCGGCCCAGCGTCTCGTCATCCGCGAGATAAACCTCGCCCATCCCGCCCGACCCAATGAGCGAAACGATGCGGTAGTGCCCCAGGACCTCCGGTATGCCTTCGCTCACAGAGCGCATGCTGCCATACCTTTGAGACTTTTTTGGAGTGCGGTGGCCGCAGCCGCCGCTTTTGTATGTCACGGAGCGAGACCGCCACCCTCCCAAAGCGGTGGCTGCGGGCACCGCACTCCAAACAGCGACGTAATCCCGCCAACGCGTTAGCATTCGTCCTCATGACGAAACGCCTGCTCGCCACGCTGCTTCTGCTGATCGCGCTTCCGCTATTTGGCGAGACGCCGCCGCGGAATTGGGGGCGCTGCCCGGCGGTGGTCATGCTGGAAACGACGGAGGTCGTGTACGCGCTCGGCGATACGCATGGCGACTACGACCGGCTCGTGGCGTTGCTCGTGGCCGGGAAGTTGATCGCGGCGGTACCGGCTTCGCCGCAAGAGGTGACGTGGAGCGGCGGCCGGTCGATCCTGGTCGTGACCGGCGACATGATCGACAAGTGGAGTCAGTCGCTCGATGTGATCGCGCTGATGCGCGCGCTCATGACATCCGCTGCGTCGCAGGGCGGACGCGTCGTCATCTCGACCGGAAATCATGAAGCGGAGTTTCTCGAGAATCCGACGAGCTCGAAGACGAGTGAGTTCCAGAAGGAGTTGAAGGCCGCGGGCATCAAGCCGAAGGAAGTTGCGAACGGAACGGACTCCGAAGGGATCGGCCGGTTCCTGCTTTGCCTGCCGTTCGCGTCGCGCGTGAACGACTGGTTCTTCGCACACGCCGGAAGCACCAAAGGCCGCACCATCGAGCAGCTCGCTCGCGATCTGCAGCAGGGAATCGACGAAGAAGGCTACGGCGCGAAGGTGCTGCTCGGGAACAAGGGGCTTCTCGAAGCGCGCATGAAGCCGCCGTGGTGGGAAAAGTCGGGCGACAAGCCGATCGACAGCATCGCCCGGCTCCTCGGGTACGCGGACGCGCTCGGCGTCCGCCACATCGTCTTCGGACATCAGCCCGGCAGCTACACCTTCAACGACGGCTCGCAGCGAAAGAAGGGAACGCTGTTCGACAACTTCGGCGGCCTGGTCTTCCTCATCGATACCGGCATGAGCCGCGGCGTCGATTACAGCAAAGGCGCGCTGCTGCGTATCGAGAACGAAACGGCGACGGCCATCTTCGCGGACGGAACGCAGGAACAGTTGCTGCCGTAACGACTCACGCGGTTCCGAACCGCTCCGCATTCCGCTGACGGGCGCGTTCCGCTTCGATCTCGCGATCGCGCGGATCCGCATTCGTCACGAGCGAATCGATCAGCTCGCGAGCGACCGCCGTCACTTGCTCGATGGCGCGATCGAACGCTTCCTCATTCGCCTTCGACGGCTTGTTGAAACCGGACAGCTTTCTCACGAACTGCAGCGACGCCGCGCGAACCTCTTCGTCCGTAGCCGGCGGCTCGAAATTGAAAAGCGTTTTGATGTTTCGGCACATGCAAAGGTGAACTCAATGACGCGCAGCCTCATTTCCTTGGGATGTCACGACGGCGGCAGACACGGCCTCGGGGAACGCCGATCATCGGATTTCACCATCTGCCAACCGCCCGAAAGGCGGCGGACGAGACCGAAGCGCTGGCCCGACTTCTTGCCCTCGCAGAAGATCTGCGCGACGTCACCGAGAACAGAGACGGCGCCGATGTACGAGTGGGCGAGGAAGGTCGCGTCCATCCCGGTGACATCAATCGAGTCGATGCCGGGAACGATCGGCAGATTGTCTCCGCCTTCTCCGGCGCGCTCGATCTGATGTGCTTTCTTCGAAGCGAGAATGGCGCGATCGTCGTTCGATCCATAGAGCGTGATCCCGCGGGCCAGCCGAAGCATGCGCGGGGCGAGTTGCTCGCGGAAAACGTCGGCATCCATATCCGGAGCAGCCAGGATGACCTGGCTGAAAACCGGCTTGGGGCTGATCCTCGGGTCGAGATCGATGCGCTCCATAGCCCGCGAGAGCACGCGATTGCCGAGGCTGTGCGCGATGAGATGAATCGTCGTTGCACCGGTGCGTTTTCTCAGTTCGACGAGGAGCTCGGCCAGTTGTGGAGCGCTCCATTCCGCGTTGGCCTCGTCGGCGAGATAGTGCGAGGTCCTGCCGTGCGACGGCCAACTGAAAAGAATGGCCGGTCCTGAAAAGCCGAGGTCGTACTTGATTTGAGCGGTGCGCCGCGAGGCGTCGACGAAGTTGACGTTGTACCCGTGGATGAACACAAACGCCTGATTCAATCCACCGTCGGAGATGGACGCGTTCAGGTCCTGATACCAACGGTCTTTCGAAGCGAGCTTCACGTCGAGCAGCACGACATGCTTCTCCGGGTCTTCACGGAACGTCAACGTGAGGAGGGACGGCTCTTCGAGCTCACCTGCCTCGTGTGAGCGCGGGATGCTGACCCAACTCACGCCGAATTGTGTGCTGGCGCGCCGGGCGGCGAACATCGTCTTCAGATCGTTGCTTTCTTTTCTGCGCGTCGTGGCGAAAAACACCGGCACCTTCACGTAGTTGCCGAGGTCGATCTCGCGCGTCACGGTCGTGGCTGGGGGCACCGGCGGCGGCGCAGATTGAGAAGGCGGCTGGTTCGGCTTCGTGTCGACGCGCCGCGTGGCAGGAGGTTTTCGCGGCACGCTCTTTGCCGGTTTCGCTGTCGTAGTCACGATCGTGCTCGTGCTCGGCGGCGCTTGCGTCGTCAGGGGTGGCGGGGCGGTGGTCGCGGTCACTTCCGTGGCGGCGGTGTCCATTGCGGTGTCGGTGGACTCGGCCTCCGCCATCGGTTTGCAGGCCGTCCCTAGAAATGCGGCGAAGCAAAGGGCGATGAGTGTTCGCATGACGATTAGTGCGTGAATCCCGCCCATCGTTTCAGTGTTGGTCCGCCAGATGCGCGCAAGGCACGCAAGGGGCGGTTGCATCCGCCGCGCGATGGCGCTACATTTTGTTTCGGCGCTGATCCGCGCCGAACCTCGATGGCCTTTCCCCAGCAAGGGCCCTCGCCGAGGCAAAGGGGGGCGTACTCCCGGATCGGTATGACGGACCTTCGCGGTCGCGGCGATGTTGCTGGGGAGCTTCGTTCGCGGCGTGAACGAAGGAGATCGTGATGCCGATTCAGAAGGACCTCAAGAAAATCGTCCGTGCCCGGATGGAAAAGACGGGCGAAGCCTACACAACTGCGCGCCTGCACATCGTCAGCAAGAAAGCCGAACCGCTCCCTGACTACGAGGCGCTCGCAGGAATGAGCAATGCCGCACTGAAAAAAGCCACAGGCCGCGGCTGGGCCGAGTGGGTGGCCATCCTCGACGCGGTGCAGGCCACCAAAAAAACTCACGGCGAGATCGCCCAGCACGTTTTCTCCCTCGGCGGCGTCAGCGGCTGGTGGAGCCAGGGTGTGACCGTCGGATACGAACGCATCCGCGGACTGCGCGACATCGGCCAGCGCCGCGGCGGCACGTACGAAGCAAACAAGAGCCGCACGTTCGCCGTGCCGGTCGAGAAACTCTTCAAAGCATTCGCGAACGCGCGAACACGCAATCGCTGGCTGGATGCGAAGTTGAAAGTGCGCACCGTCCATGACAACAAGACGATCCGCGCCTCATTCGACGACGGCACCCTCGTCCAGTTCTACTTCATGGACAAAGGCAACGCGAAGAGCTCCGTAACGATCCAACACCAGAAGCTCGCCGACAAAAACACGGCGGACAAGACGAAACAGTGGTGGACGGAGCGCTTGGACGCGCTGGCAGCAATGTTGGGGTGAGTGTGTTGACGGAGCGCGGGCGCAAGCCCCCGCTTCGAGTCGTTCACTCCGCGCCGCAGCGCTTTGGAGTGCGGTCGGCTTGCCACCGCTTTCGGTAGCGTGCAACGAAGCGGCGCCGTTACCAATCAATGAAAGCTTGCCAGCGGTTCTTGTCGTACTTTCTCCGAGCTTCACGTCGTTCGTTCTGGCGCGCTACCTAAAGCGGCGGCAAGCCGACCGCACTCCAAAGCGCGCGGCGCGGAGATGGGTCGTCACACTTTCCCGGCGAGCTCCATCGCGATGCGGGCGAGGGACGTAACGCGGTCGCCGAGGGGGGCGAAGCGGGGGTCGTCGGTCTGGCCGCGTACGTAGCGGGCGTAGATTTGCTGGATGACGACGGCGAGTTTGAAGACGGCGAAGACTTCGTAAAGGGCGATGGTGTCGAGGTTGCGGTTGGAGCGAGCGGCGTATCGCTCGAGGATCTGGTCGCGGCCGAACCAACCGGGGCGCGTGGTGACGGTGCCGACGGCGGCATCGTTCACGGCGGTGACGTGGATCCAGTACGCGAGCAGGATGCCGACATCGACGAGCGGATCGCCGACGGCGCTCATCTCCCAATCGAACACGCCAACAAGACGGTCGGGTTGCGCGGCATCGAGCATGACGTTGTCGAGTTTGTAGTCGCCGTGAACGAGCGAGGGGCGTTCGACATCCGCGGGCGTGTGCGCATCGAGCCAGGCGGCGAGCGATTCCATCTCCGGAATCTCGCTCGTCTTCGAGCCGTGCCAGCGCTCCGTCCATCCGCGGATCTGGCGCGTGACGAAGCCGGCAGGCTTGCCGAGGGAATCGAGACCGTTCGCGATGACGTCGATGGCGTGCAGATCGGCCAGCGTGTCGATGACGCTGCCGCTGATGCGCGAACGCAGCTCGACGTTGTCCGCGATGGGCGGCGGTTCGTCGGTGCGGATGGTGATGCCGCGGCGCCGCTCCATCACATAGAACACGGCTCCGATGACGCTCGTGTCCTCGCAGAGAAGATACGGTTTCGGCGCGAGCGGAAAGTGCGGATGAATCGCGGCCAGCACGCGACTCTCACGCGCCATGTCGTGCGCGCGTGGCGGCACCGGTCCGAAGGGCGGACGGCGCAGCACCAACTCGTGATCGCCGAAGCGAAGAAGGTAGGTGAGGTTGGAGTGACCGCCGGGAAACTGCTCGACCTGCATATCCGCCGAGGGAAGGCTCAACTCGGCGCGGAGATAATCTGCGAGGCGTTGCCAGTCGAGGTTTTCGCTGGTGCGGACCGGACGGGTGTCGCTCATCGCAACACGTTCCGCGCGATCACCATGCGATGCACTTCCGAGGGTCCATCGTAAATCCGGAACGCGCGCGCTTCGCGGAAGAACATTTCGAGCGGTGTGTCGCCCGAGTATCCGAGCGCGCCGCAGATCTGGACGGCGCGGTCGATCACTCGATTCACGGCCTCGGCGACGAAGACCTTGCAGATGGAGGATTCGTGGCGGATCTCGCTGCCGTTCTCGTGCTTCCACGCTGCTTCCATGACCATGAGTCGCGAGGCGTGCAGGTCGATCTCGGAGTCAGCGATCATCCATTGAATGGACTGATGCTCGGCCAGTTTCTTTCCGAACGCATCGCGCTCTTTTGCACGCGCGACGGCGATCTCGAGCGAGCGTTGCGCGACGCCGAGCCAGCGCATGCAGTGCGTGAGGCGCGCCGGCGCGAGGCGAATCTGGGCCATGCGGAAGCCATCGCCCACTGCGCCGAGAACCGCGGAGTCGGGGACGCGGACGTTCGTGTACTCGATCTCGCAATGACCGCCGAGGCCGTGGCCGCCCATTACTGGCACGGCGCGCACGAGGCGGTAGCCGGGCGTGTCGGTCGGGACGAGGAACATGGTGACGCGACGGTGCGCCGGCGCTTCGGGGTCGGTCACCGCCATCGTGATCGAGACCGATGCTCCCTCGGCACCGCTCGTAAACCATTTCAGGCCAGTGATTTCCCAGCCGCCGTCGACACGCGTCGCGCGCGTCTGCATCATCGTGGGGTCTGACCCCGAGCCGGGCGCGGGCTCGGTCATGGCGAAGCAGGAGCGGATATCTCCCCGCACCAGAGGTGCAAGATACTGCCTTTTCTGCTCCTCGTTGGCGAAGACGGAAAGCAGGTGCATGTTGCCTTCGTCGGGGGCGGAGCAGTGCAGCGCCAGCGGCCCGAGGAAACTGCGGCCGGCTTGTTCGAACAGCACGCACATGGCCACAGTCCCGAGTCCCATGCCGCCGTATTCGGGCGGAAGTTGCGGGCCGTAGATCCCGGCAGCGCGTGCTTTCTCGCGCAGCGCGGCCACGACATCGTCGGTGATCGCTTCGGCGGTGTGCGACTCGGCGGGAATGACCTCGTCCCGCACGAACGCGGCCACGCGATCGCGAAGCGCGATGAGCTGCGGGTCGAGATTGAAGTCCATAGTCAGCTCTGCAGATTCTCGAAGATCGTGGCCGCGCCCTGTCCGCCGCCGACGCACATCGTGACCAGGCCGTAGCGCGAACCGCGGCGGCGCATCTCGCCGAGAAGTTGCACGGTCAGTTTCGCGCCGGAAGCTCCTAGCGGATGTCCGAGTGCGACCGCGCCGCCATTCACATTCACTTTCGATTCGTCGAGACCGAGCTCGCGAATCACCGCCAGCGCCTGGCCTGCGAATGCTTCATTGAGCTCGATGAGATCGATATCCGCGAGCGTGAGACCGGCACGCTTGAGCGCTTTCGGCACCGCCACGACGGGACCCATGCCCATGATCTCCGGCGGCACGCCGCCGACCGCAAACGAGACGAAGCGCGCCATCGGTTTCAGGCCCAGCTCTTCCGCACGTGCGCGCGACATCACCGTCACTGCGGCCGCGCCGTCCGAGGTCTGGCTCGAGTTGCCGGCGGTCACGACACCCTTCACATGGAACGCGGGCCGGAGCTTCGCCAACGCTTCGAGGGTCGTATCGGCGCGCGGACCTTCATCAGTATCGAATATGAAGCGCTGCGTTTTCGTCTGGCCCGACTCGTCGGTCTCGGTGATCTCGACGTCGAGCGGCACGATGCCATCGTCCGCAAACTTGCCGGACTGCTGCGCTGCGAGCGCTTTCTGATGGCTGCGAAATGAAAACGCGTCAGCGTCTTCGCGCGAGACCTTGTACTTGCGCGCGACGTTCTCCGCGGTCAGTCCCATGCTGAGATACGCATCGGGACGATTCTCGACGAGATACGGATTCGGGCGGAAGCGATTGTTGCCGCGCACCATGCTCATCGACTCGGTACCGCCGGCGATGATCTGGTCGGCCATGCCGGCCATGATCCGTTCCGCGGCCATGGCGATGGTCTGCGAGCCCGACGAACAGAAGCGATTGACCGTGACCGCAGCAACACTGTCCGGCAGTCCCGCGCGTAGCGAAGCAATCCGCGCCACGTTCGTCCCCGACTCACCTTCCGGCGTCGCGCACCCGAGGATCACATCGTCGATGGTGTCGGGCGCGAGCTGCGGCGTCTGCGCCATCAACGCGCGGATGACTTCCGCGGCCATCTCGTCCGGCCGAGTCGTGCGCAACGATCCACGCGGCGCCTTGCCAACGGCGGTACGCAGAGCGGAAACGATGACTGCTTCATTCATGGTTCGTTCTCCTGGTCGCAACAAATCGCGAATCACTGGTCCTGTGTGGGTCACCGCACGCGTGTATTCACCACAGAGACACAGAGGGCACGGAGGAGGACGGAGTACGGCAGATCGTGAAAAGCCGCGATCAAGTCCATCGCCTTCCTTTGTGTCCCTCTGTGTTCTCTGTGTCTCTGTGGTGAAGGTGCGCACGTGCATCCACGCAGAAGTTTCTTCGCGCACGCCTCGAAAGTTTGAGGTTATCGGGGATCATCAATTCCTCAACGGTTTCCCGGTGCTCAGCATGTGTTGAATGCGCTCGATCGTCTTCGGCTGCGAGACGAGCGCCACGAAGACTTCGCGCTCGAGGTCCAGCAGGTATTGTTCGTCCATCCATTGCGCGCTGGACAGCGTACCGCCGCAGAGGATGTGGGCGAGCTGGCCGCTGATGTAGGCGTCGTATTCGCTCGCATATCCGGCTTGCTGGAGGTTGTAGATCGCGGCGCGCAATGCGGCGCGGGCATCGCGGCCGGCGGCGTAGCAGCTCCTATCGCGAACCGGTGGCGTGTAGCCGTCGGCGTCGAGGACCAGCACTTCGTGTTTCGCTTCGTACAGCAGGTGATCGCGATTCATGACCACGCGATCGGCGATGGTGAGAAATCCGAGCGACCGCGCTTCCTCCGCACTCGACGAAACCTTGGCGGTGCCGATGGTCTGCAGCACGTTCTGCAGGAACGGCACGACGTCGATGCCCGGCGTCTGTCTTTGCGGAGGCGAGACGACGCGGCGCACCATCTCTTTGCAGCCGCCCGCGCCGGGGATCAGGCCAACGCCCACTTCGACGAGACCCATGTAGGTCTCGTTCGCAGCGACGATGCGCGCGCCGGCCATGGCCACTTCGGCGCCGCCGCCGAGGGTACGGCCGAACGGCGCGGTGACGACCGGCTTCGTGCAGTAACGCACCTTCATCAGCGCGTCCTGCATCGACTTCACCGCGGTCTCGATCGTTGCAGCGCCGTCGATGAAACTGCCGGCCAGATTCGCGCCGACGCAGAAATCTCCGCCGTCGTTGCCGATCACGAGACCCTTCCAATCACCCTGCTCGACCGTGTCCACCGCGTCGATGAGCATCGCGCGGATGTTCTCGTCGAGCGTGTTCATCTTCGTGTGGAACTCGAGACAGAGCACGCCATCGCCGAGGTCGATGAGGCTCGCGCCTTTGTTCTCTTTGATGACGCGGCCGGTCTTCTTGAGATCGGCCAGCACGATCGTTTTCGGATCGACGGAAAGCGGCACGTACGACTTCGTGGCCGGGTCGTAGCCCGAGCGCACGGCATCGTGCTCGCGATAGAACGTCTCGTGTCCGGCGGCGAGCATCTCGCGCACCCACGGCGCGACGGCCACGCCATTCGCTTCCATCGCGTCCGCAGTCTCCGCGACGCCGAGCGCGTCCCACAACTCGAACGGCCCGCGGTCGTGCGAGAAGCCCCAGCGCACGGCGCGGTCGATGCTGGCCAGGTCGTCGCTGATCTCCGGAACGCGATGCGCGGCGTAACCGAATGAGTTGTAAACGATGTGCCGCGCCATGTCGCCCGCGCGATCCTTCAATCCGAGCACGAATTTCAAACGCTCGGGCAGGCTCCGAATCTTCGCCGCCTCGGCGAGCGACGGAATGGCCGGCTCGACGCGCTCGCGATACTCGCCGGTCTCCAGATCGAGCGAGAGAATCTGCTTGCCATCCTTCTTGTAGAAACCCTGCTTGGTCTTGTCGCCGAGGCGACCCTTCTCCGTCTGACTCACACGCAGCTTCTCGACGCGCGGCGAGGTCAGCACGTCGCGCGATTCGTCGTGCTCGATCATCGGATAGAGGTTGCTGGCCACCGCGCTGGAGACATCGAAGCCGACCAGATCCTGCAGGCGGAACGCGGCGGTCTTCGGACGGCCGGTGAGTGGGCCGGCGATGAGATCCGTCTCCTCGACGGTGTAGCCGTTGGTCAGTGCGAAATCGACGAGCGACGCGCCGCCCACCGAGGCCAGACGATTGGCGATGAAGTTCGGCGTGTCCTTGCAGAGCACGACCGACTTGCCGAGCCGCGTCTCCGCAAACTCACGCACGAAGGCCGTGACGTCCGGCAGCGTATCGGGCGTAGGGATCACTTCGAGCAGCTTCATGTAACGCGGCGGGTTGAAGAAGTGCGTGCCGAGGAAATGCGCCTTGAAATCGTCGGACGCCTCGGCCGCGATCTTCGCGATCGGAATCCCCGACGTATTGCTCGAGACGATGCTGCCCCTTTTGCGCAGCCGGTCGATGCGCGCCACGAGCTCGCGCTTCACGTCGAGATTCTCGACGATCGCTTCGATGATCCAGTCGCCTTCACCGATCCATGCTTCGTGCTGATCGAGATTGCCGATCGTCACCAGCTCCGCCGTCTCCGACGTCACGAACGCCGCCGGCGTGTTCTTCTTCAGCCGGTCCAGCGACGCCTTCACGATCTGCTGCGTGACGTCGAGCAGGTAAACCGGAATCCCGGCATTCGCAAAGTGAGCAGCGATCCCGCCACCCATGGTTCCGGAGCCGATCACGACGGCGCGGGTGATTGTGCGTGTCATTTAGGTGCGTTCTCCTCGTCGATTCTGAAGTCGCAAAGTTGCAAAGTCTCAAAGTCGCAAAGGGTCTTCGGCCACACCCTCTTTGAGACTTTGCGACTTTGAGACTTTGCGACTCCCCCGCGGATCTTCCCACAGGCAATGCTCAAACAATCGTCCCGCCCCCATCCACCACGATGCTCTGTCCGGTGATGTAACTCGACGCATCCGACGCGAGGAACAACGCCACCCCTTTGAGCTCGCCCTCGGCGCCGACGCGCGGGATGGGGTTGCGCTCCTGGATCGATGATTCGACGAGATTGATCACGGGATCGGCCAGGCGCGAGTGGAAGAAGCCGGGGGCGATGGCGTTGACGCGGATGCCGTGCGGACCCCACGACGCGGCGAGCTCGCGCGTCAGTCCCATCAGGCCTGCCTTGCTCGCAACGTAAGCCGCGTAGTGCGGGCCGTGGACGGCAGATCGGAGACCGGCCACGGAGGCGATGTTGATGATCGAGCCCGAGTGCGCTTTCAGCATCTCGCGCCCCGCGGCCTGCGCGAACAGGAACGCGCCGGTGAGATTCGTGTCGATGACTTTCTGCCACTTGTCGATGGCCATCGTCTCCGGACGTTCGCCCCACGAGATGCCGGCGTTGTTGATGAGGATGTCGATGCGACCGAACGCGGCCATCGTGACGTCGACGACCGCTTGCACGTCCGCGGGATTCGAGACGTCGCAAACGCGGCCTTCTGCGCGATATCCGCGCGCACGCATTTCCTCGAGAGCCGGCGTGAGCCACTGTTCGCGACGCGCGCAAAGCATCAACGCCGCGCCCGCTTCAGCAAGCCCCTCGGCCATCTCCAGCCCGAGGCCGCGCGAGCCGCCGGTGACGATCGCGACGCGACCCGAGAGATCGAACAGATCCTGAACGCGTTTTGTCATCCGCAGATCAAAACACGATCGTTCGTGCGAAAACAACTCGGTTGGCGCGCGGAGAGCCTGCACCCGATGCGCAAACCCGTCCGCACCGCGCGCCTTCCGAGTTTTCTTTTATTGCCGCGGATGAGGCGGAGGTCCGCCGGGGCCGCGCTGCCGCAGGAACTGCGTGGCGGCCTGGAACGCGGCGAACTTCGCCTGCTGATCGGAGATGAGCATCGCGCTGAAGCGAGCCTCGCCCGCATCGCGCGCAGCTTCGATCTGCGTCTGCAGCGCGCGAAGCTGCAGCACGATGCCGCCGATCGTGGTCGCGTCGGTGGCCGCTTCGAGCTGCTCTGCGAGTGAGCGCTCCTGCTCGTGCAGCGAGCGCGCGGCTTCGCGCGTTTCGGACTGAATCGTTTCCCACGCCGCTTTCTGCTCCGTCGTGAGCCCGAGGTAGACCGCCAGCGCGTTCGAGTTGCCGCGGCCGGGACCGCTGAAGCCTGCGCCAGGAGGCGGACCGCCCGGACGGCGCTGTTGCGCGAATGCACTGCCGGCGAGAGCGATGAGGATGGACAACGTGAACACCATGAGTCGTTTCATTTGATGGCTCCTTACGTTGCACATCATCGGCATGGCGCGGCAGGCGCGCTTCATGTCCACGCAAGGCGTTTGTAAGAAACGTAAAACCTGATCGTCGACAACGTTGTTGCGGGAAACGCGGCGTTAGACTTCGTGCGCCCTAGGCTCAGTCGAACATGAAGCGTCCGCTCATCTTTCTGCTGGTGGTCCTCGCCGTGATCCTCGGCGTGCTGGCCACGCTGCAGTACAGTTGGATCGATCGCGTCAGCGATGCCGAGCGGCAGCAACTGCGCGCGAACATCGAATTCGCGGGACGCGTGTTCGCGGATGAGCTGACGCGCGAGCTCGCGCCGCTCGTGCGATCGTTCGAAGCGCACGAAGACGTTGCCGCCGCGCATCCGAAGCTCGTGCAGGCCGCGTATTTTGTCGAGCACGACGACGACTCATGGATCCTCGATGACGGCATCGCCATCACGCCGTGGCCGAAGGAGCTGACGTTTCTGCGGCAACGTCTGGAGACGATGGCCCAGGATGCAGGCGCCGGTCCGCCGCCGCATCCTCCCGGTCCGTTCCTCGCCGACGTTCCGGCGCTGCTTCTCGTTGAAAGACGCGGGGCACCAGCACGCGATGCCGGTTTCGACGGCGGCGGACCACCACCAGGCCGCGGAGGCATGTTTCCGCGCATCGTGCTCGTGCTGCTCAAACGCGACGCGTTGCAGTACGAAGTTCTGCCCTGGAGTTTGGCCGGCCAGGATGTTCTTGGCAGAAAGGGGTTGATTTCGTGGGAGTCTGGCGTATCCTTGTGACTAGTCATATGACTAGATTACAGGAGGCGCTATGGGCTTTCCGACCAAGGTCCAACTCATCGATCGCCAAGGCAGCCAGCAGTGGTACATCAAC
>JALYJW010000133.1 GCA_030775085.1 Acidobacteriota bacterium
GTAGAAACGTTCTTCGGTGTTTTTCACTGCCGACCGCCGACTGCCGACCGCCGACTCCGTCTACAATCCGCCCCCTATGCGAATGCTCGTTCTGGGCGCCGGCCGTATGGGTCTCGGCGCGGTCCATGACCTCGTCTCTCAAACCGACGTCACCGAAGTCACGGTGGCGGACTTCGATCGTAGCAAGGCCGATGACATCGCGCGGCGCTATCCGGAAAAAGCGCGCGCAGCGCAGATCGATTGCAACGATCAGGCGGCCGTCGTCGCGCTCATGCGCGGGCACGCCTCGGCGGTCAGTTGTGTCAACTACTGGCTGAACGAGCGCCTCGCGCGCGCCGCCGTTGAAGCAGGCACGCATTTCTGCGACCTCGGCGGCAACAACGATGTCGTCGATGCCGAGCTCGCGCTCGACGCCGAAGCGCGCGCCGCAGGCGTGAACATCATCCCCGACTGCGGTCTCGCGCCGGGCATGGTGGCCGTGCTCGCCGCACACGGCGCGCTGCAGTTCGAAACGCTGGACGCAATCCACATCCGCGTCGGCGGTCTGCCGCAAACACCCAAACCGCCGCTCGACTATCAGATGGTCTTCTCCGTCGAAGGACTCATCAACGAATACATCGAGCCCGCCCGCGTCATCCGCGATGGCAAAGTCACGATCGTCGATTCGATGACCGAACTCGAGACGCTGCTCTTCCCCGATCCGTTCGGCGTCATGGAAGCCTTCCAGACTTCCGGCGGGACGTCGACACTCGTGGAAACGTTCCTCGGCAAGGTGCGCGATCTCGATTACAAAACCATCCGCTACCCCGGTCACTGTGCGAAGTTCAAGACCATGATCGACCTCGGGCTCTGCAGCTCCGAGCTCATCGAAGTGGATGGCGTCTCCGTGAAACCGCGGCGCGTGCTCGGCGATCTCCTCGTGAAAAACCTCCCGCACGACGAGCCCGACGCCGTCCTCGTCCGCGTCGAATTCGCCGGTCGATCTGCGGGCGGCGGCAAACGCCTCCGCTACGACATCATCGACCGCTACGACCCGGAAACAGGCCTCAGCGCCATGATGCGCACCACCGCATTTCCCGCATCCATCGTTGCATTGATGATGGCCCGCAACCAGACCACATCGAAAGGCGCCCTCCCCCAGGAACGCTGCATCCCCCCGCAACTCTTCATGGACGAACTGGCCAAGCGGAAGATCGATGTGATGGTGACGTAATCGCAGGAGAGCTTCCATGGCAACTCTCACCATCAAGAATTTCCCAGACAACCTCTATCGCCGGATCAAACAGCGCGCAGAAAAGAACCGGCGGTCCATTTCGCAGGAGGTTGTTCAACTTCTTGATGAAGTGATGAGCGAAGAGCCTCGAGTGTCACTGCTCCAGCTCGAAGGACTAGGAAAGGAAGTCTGGCAAAAAGCGCTCGCCGGAAAGGATGCAGCGGATTACATTGCCGAAGAGCGTGATGGGTGGAGTTGACTACAGCGGTCCGCGATCGTGAGATGCACATGCATCGCGACGGGTCCCGCCGCCGCGCTCTCGCGCTGAACGCGCTTCAATCGCGACGCTAGTCATACCGCGCGTCGATGAACCAGTCCGCCGAGGGGGCGGCCTGGTAGAGGCGGTAGATGCCGCCGCGCTCGAGCTCCACGTCCCAGTATTCGCGTGCGGCGGGGGCGTCGCTCCACCATCCGGATTCGACGCGCCATGGTCCTGACGACATGCGCACGGGGCCGGAGAGATCGCCTTCGCCGTGAATCGATGCGATCTGCATGGCGCCGTCGTTCTGGCGCGTGATCACTTCGACAGCCACCGGCGGACGCATGACGCGGACGGCGAGGAGGCCGCGGCTCTGCGGCTTGCGGCGCGTTTCCGGAGGCGGAGGCGGAGCGTAGGCGGCGATGTCGTAGCGTTCAGGGAGATGTCCATCGACGGACATGGCCATGCCGACGCGGTTCTCACCGAGCAGTGAAACGAGACGGGCGATGGTCGTGGCCAGTTTCTCGGGAGAAAGCGCCGCGGGACCGAAGAGCGAGAGTTGCGCGCGCCGCGGACGATCGGGATGCGCGACGAGAGAGAAGCCCATCACCGGAGCGCCGGGAGGAGTCTTCTCGAGGTCGAGCCGGAGGAGCGTCAGCATCGTCTTGACGTCGCGCGTCGGCGCGGGGAGGTCGATGCCGCGCGAGTAGAAACCGTCCGGCTCCAATGACAGCGTCAGCTCGAGGCGTTTGCAGGCGAAGCCCTGCATTTCCATCCGCTGGCTGAGACGATCGAGCGCGGCACTAGCGATGAAGAGAAACGGCTCGAGCGCGACGAGCGGCCACTCCAGCTCCATCCCTTCGCGGAAATCCGGCGGCAGCGGACGCGGAATCAACGGTCGCGGATCGATGCCGCGCGCAGCGTAGTGCAGCTCGCGTCCGAGCTCGCCGAGGCGGCTGGCTACTTCGCTTTCCTGCAGCCCGGCCAGATCACCGATCGAATCGATACCCCAACGCCGCAACGTCGTTGCCGCGTCGAGCTCCGGCGTGAGTCGCGCCAGCGGCAGCGGAGCGAGGAACTCCGATTCCTTCCCCGCTTCGACGACGATCGGAGAATGCGGCAACTCCGCCGCCACGCGCGCCGCGAGCTTGCTCGCCGCGATGCCGACGCGCGCCGTGAGACCCATGCGCGCAGCGGCGTGGATGGCGGCTTTGGCCAGCGCGATTTCGGGGGACGAGTCGGCAGTCGGCAGTCGGCGGTCGGCAGTAGAACCAGCACCCACGGGCAGAGTGGTCGATTCATCTACTGCCGACTGCCGACCGCCGACCGCCGACTGAAAATGCCGCTCCATCCCCGTCACGTCGACGTACACGATTCCCTCGCCGGCATCTTCGACGCGCGGCGAGAAAGTCTCCGCCACTTCGAACAGTGCTTCTTGCGCGGTGCGCTCGCATTCGATGTCGCGCGCGCGGGCCACGAGCCTGGGGATGATGGAGCGCGCCTGCGCGAGCGACATGCCCGGAACGATTCCTTTCGTCCGCGCGCGCCGCGTGGCCGCGATGACATGCGCGTTCTGCGCATTGCCTTCGATGATGGCCAGCGCTTCCGGCAGCAGATCGGGCTCGCTCCGCAACCGCGCCGCGAGCGGAAACATCGGGATGTAAAAACAGGCGATGCGCGTCATGACGAACAATCAGCGCAGGCCGCTGTAGGCGGCCAAAGATCCATAGCACCCGGCTTCAGCCGGGTGGAGACAACGCGAACTGAATTGAGCCCGTGTAGCGGGCGACAGGTCGTGGCGTAGATCTGAATCTTTCGCCCGCTACGCGGGCTCGGTTCGGAAGACCCATCTTTCACCCGGCTGAAGCCGGGTGCTATGGATCTCGTGCCGCCTACAGCGGCACTCTCGCAACGCATGGCATTAGAAAATCGCAATGCGACAGACCTCGGTTGCCTGGACAGCGTCAACGACGCGCAGCGTGACGCTCGTGCTGCTGCCTGCCTTGATGTGGCGATGCTTTTCGAGCGTCACGTTCATGTCGATGCCTTCGAGAAGGCGAGGGGCTTTGCCGCGGCCGATCCCCAACGCGCCTGCGTTGATCCAACGTGTGCGCGCAAAAGTTCCTTTGAGCACTGCTTCGCACGCGGTTCCGGTGAGCGGATACGGTGAAGAAACGAGCATCGCTGCGCTGTGCGATTCCGCGGTGCGCGCCAGGCGGACCCACGCAGCTTCGGGGGCGCGGCGTCCGCGCAGCGGATGGAGGCCGGCGTCGAGGATCACCAGTTGAAATCCGGTGGCCGTGACCATCTCCGCGCTCATCACTGCTTCTTTGACGGTGCGTGGACGCACCCAGAGGAGACGGCGCAGATCGACTCCGTTCTCTTCGGCCAACTGCGGATCGAAGTGATCGCCGAGGTCGATGAGAGCGGCCGCTTCGCCCATCGTCGTTGCCGCGGCGAGCGTGGAGAGGACGATCGAAAAACGGCCGGATGCGAAGCGCGATACGAGCTCGACGAGCTTCCCGCGCTGCAGACCGCCGCCGAGAAGCGCATCGATGGCTTCGAGCGTCGTCGGGATGATCGACGACTGCCCGCTGTTGGCGGCGCTGCGCAGAAGCTCGGCGCCGCTGCGGACTTTTGCGGTGATCGACGGACCGAGCGCAGCGCGCAACTCGCGCATCGCCGCGCTCTGACCCGCTTCTACGGGAGGTGGGGGCGGGACGAGGATGGGCGGCGGCTGGCTCGGATTGAGATCGAGAAGTTGAAACTGCCAGTCGAGACGCGGTGCGGGAGCAGCCATCTAAAGGAGCCTTGCGAAGGCGTCACTCTAGGCGGTAACGAAGCGTAAATTCAAGTGCTGATCTGTGTTCCGAAGGTCGCATCGGGAGGAAACTGTCTCTTTTTGGACAACGTGGCTACGGACCGTGGATCGTGAGCCGCGAACAGCTTTGAAACGGGTCAATGGGTCAGCCTCGTGGGTCAACAAACAGTTACAGGCTCATTTTATGACCCATGTACGACGAGGGTCATTTCAATAGAATCAATGACTTACGGTGATGCGCCGTGTGGCACCGCCAGTGCTCTAGTCGGGTCCGGTCGCATGGCGCGACGTTACCTTTCGCAAACTAACAGGAGAGAATGAATGTACCGTAGCCTCATCGTAGCCCTGACCCTGGTTTTGGCCCTGGGCGCTTTTGCGCAGGATCGTGCTTTCCACAGAGACCTTGGCAATGACCGCGGCCTTGACGGAACGCGCGCTTGCGTAACTCCGCACCCGTCCGAGATGGAAGCCGAAGCATTGGAAGCAGCAGCAGCCGAAATGGCCGCGCTCATCGGCAGCCGCAACGGCCAGTTCCAGCCGGCCACCGAAGCGATTTCTACGATCAACGTCTACGTTCACGTGATCACCAACACCTCCGGCGTGGGCAACATCTCCGACACCGTGATCGCCAACCAGATCCGCGTGCTGAACGATTCGTTCAGCGGCGTGACGGGTGGCTTCAACACGAAGTTCCGTTTCGTCCTGGCGGCCACGACCCGTACGGCCAACAACACCTACTTCGCCGCCGGCTACGGCACCGCTGCCGAGACGAGCATGAAGAACGCGCTCCGCGTCGGCACTGCCAAAGACCTCAACATGTACTTCAATCAGCCGAGCACCGGCGAGCTGGGATGGGCGACCTTCCCGTCGAGCTATGCCAGCAAGCCGAAGATGGACGGCGTGGTCAACGACGGCCGCACGGTTCCGGGCGGCACGTTCTCGCCGTACAACGAAGGCGACACCGCCACGCATGAAGTCGGCCACTGGCTCGGCCTCTACCACACGTTCCAGGGTGGCTGTAACGGCAGCGGCGACTATGTTGCCGATACCCCGGCCGAGAAATCGGCAGCGTTCGGTTGCCCGTCCGGTCGGGACACCTGCACGTCAGGAAAGAACAAGGCCGGTATCGATCCGATCGAGAACTTCATGGATTACACCGACGACTTCTGCATGTACAAGTTCACGGCTGGCCAGGACGCGCGCGCGACCTCGCTGTCGGGCACGTACCGCGGACTGTAAGCTTTCCTTCTCGCGTTACTATCCGGGCCGGGCTGAAAAGCCCGGCCCATTTTGTTTGGAGACCGACAACGCATGTTCCTGATCTCAATGCTTCTCGCAGCCACGATCTCGGTGAAGGCCGACGTCCCGCGCGTCACGGCCGCGGAACTGAAGGCGCTCATGGACAAGGGTGAAGCTGTGGCCATCGACGTGCGCGGCAGCGTTCCGTACGAGCTTGGACACATCCAGGATGCGGTCTGGCTTCCACTCGGCCTCGTCGCGCAACGCTTCGGCGAGTTGCCGCAGGACAAGCTCATCGTCGCCTACTGCACCTGCAAGGAGGAGGAGACCAGTCTCGAGGCAGCGATGCTTCTGGCGCAGAAGCATGGTTTCGAGCGTGTGGCCGTGCTGCACGGCGGCTATCCGGCATGGAAGGAAGCGGGATTGCCGATCGAAGCCGACCAGACCGTGGAGTTTGAAGAGAACGCCCCGGCCGGAGCGTCAGCCTCGCGCGGCGGGCGGCTCGCACCTCCGGCAGCCGTTTCGTGCGATCGCAATCAGCTCACCTCGTACGCCGGCAAGGTGAAGTCGTACAAGCGGCAGCGCGGCAAGACCGTGCTCGTCATCGACACGAGCGCCGATACGACCGAGCGCGTGACGCTGCTGCACAAGAGCACGGACGATCCTTCGCGCTTCTATCTCATCGCAGGGACGCCGTTCACCGGCCGCGACTGGTCCCGCATCGAGCGACGCAAAGGCGAGCTGCATCCGAACATGAGCGCCGTGGCCTGGGTTTGCGCCGGCGGCGCGTCGATCATCGACTGGCGGCCGGGAACGACATTTTCGGGCGCGGAGTAGAGGGAAAAGTTGCACGCTCCCCTAGCTGATGGTGGCTTTTTGTGGACGTTGTGGACGTGGTGGACTTGGTGGACTTGGTGGACGTCCACGGCGTCCACCCGGTCCACCCAGTCCACAACGTCCACCGCTCCCGCGGTCTAAAGCTGCTTCCCTGAATCCGTCTGCTATAATCCGCGCCGTTTCAGGTAACTTTTTCCGATGGACGCGAAACACGACTCGGCCACGGTCGAGATCTTTGGTCAGACGTACAACGTTCGCGGAAATGGCGACCCGGACTACTTAGCGGAGCTTGCGCAGTTTGTCGATACCAGGATGCGGGAAGTGGCGGCGCAGGTTGCGACCGTCGATCCAGTAAAAATCGCAATCCTGGCGGCTTTGAACATAGCCGACGAGTTTTCGCGATTCAGGCGCCAGCGGGAAGATGCCGCGGGAATCTGGCTCGAGAGAACGGAGGAAATATCAGAACGTCTCAGCGAGGTAATAGGCTGAGCAACTGATGCAGTAGCAGTTGTTTCGGAGTCCCTGCAGAGTTCGTGATGCACGATCTAACACTTGAACCGTACTTCTTATCCCGGGTAGCTCGCGTCTCGGGTCGCGTGCACACCTTCGTCCGGCCAGAAGCCGGAGCTCAGAAGGTAGCCAAAACGGCACGAGTAGGGCGCCCACCTGTCATGTACAGGTTCAGGTAAGAATCCACCACACGGCTCAGGCGGGGCCCGAAATCTTCCTCCCTGATGCGCATCTCCGACGCGGAGGTGCGGTTTTGGGTATTTTTGAGATATTGATGGTAGTCGGCGTAGGGATCGTCCTCGCCGTCGTTCTGGCGCTCGTCTGGGCAGCCATTTCCAGGAAACGTACTACGGCGCAGGCCGAGGAATCGCGTCTCGCCGCCGAGCGTATCCTCGAGGACGCCCGCAAGCAGGCCGCCGCGCGCGTCAAAGAAGCCGAGCTGGAGGCGAAAGAAAAGTTCCTCCAGATGCGCTCCGACTTCGACAGGAAGTCGCAGCAGAGCCGTGACGAGATCAAAGCGGTCGAGAAACGGCTGGAGCAGAAGGAAGAGGGTCTCGACAAGAAGACGCAGCAGGTCGAGAGCCGTATCGCCGAGGTCGAGAAGCGCGACCGCAGCCTGAACGACCGCGAGAAGCGTGTCGAAGGCCGCGAGACGGAGCTCGACGAGCTCATCGAAGCGCAGCGTCACCGTCTCGAGCAGGTGGCCGGTCTGACGGCTGACGAAGCGAAGCGCGAGCTGATCCGTGGCATCGAGAACGAAGCCAAACTCGAAGCCGCGCACATCATGAAACGCATCGAGACCGAGGCCGCCGAGCTCGGCAATCAGAAAGCGAAGAAAATCCTCGGCATGGCCATCCAGCGCATGGCCTCCGATTACGTCGCCGAGAACACCGTCTCCGTCGTCGACCTGCCGAGTGAAGACATGAAGGGCCGCATCATCGGCCGAGAAGGACGCAACATCCGCGCGCTCGAGTTGGCTACCGGCGTCGATCTCATCGTCGACGACACCCCGGAAGCGGTCATCCTCTCCGGCTTCGATCCGATCCGTCGCGAGATCGCGCGCATTTCCCTCGAGCGTCTCATGCAGGACGGACGCATTCATCCGGCCCGCATCGAAGAGCTCGTCGAGAAGGTCCGGCAGGAGCTCGATCAGAAGCTCTTCGAAGAAGGGGAAGCCGCGGCGTTTTCCCTCGGCATCACCGACGTTCATCCCGAAGTCCTCAAGCTCCTCGGGCGTCTCCGCTATCGCACTTCGTACGGTCAGAACGTGCTCGTCCACTCGCTGGAAGTTGCTCAGCTCGCGGCGCTCATGGCCGTGGAGCTCGGCGTCAACGACACGATTGCCAAGCGCGGCGGCCTGCTGCACGACATCGGCAAGGCCATCGATCGCGAGATGGAAGGAACGCATCTCGAGCTCGGACGCCAGGTGCTCGAGAAGTATGGCGAGAAGCGCGAGATCATCCACGCCATGGAGTGCCACCACGGCGACTACGACCCGACGACCGTCGAGGCCGTGTTGGTCAACGCCGCCGACGCTCTCTCCGCCGCGCGGCCCGGCGCCCGCCGCGAGATCCTCGAGAACTACGTTCACCGTCTGGAGCGGCTGGAATCGATCGCCAACCAGATGGAAGGCGTCTCCAAGAGCTTCGCCATTCAGGCGGGGCGCGAGCTTCGCATCATCGTCAACTCGGAGAAGATCAGCGACGAACAGTCGATCTGGCTCTCTAAGGATGTGGCCCGCAAGATCGAATCGGAACTGCAGTACCCGGGACAGATCAAGGTCACGGTCATTCGCGAGATGAGAGCCACGGAGTACGCCAAATAGCTCGCAGCTGGCAGCTCGCAGCTCTCAGGAGAGGCGGGTTTTGCTGCGAGCTGCGAGCCGAGAGCTGAGAGCTAAATGGTCAATATCCTCTACATCGGCGACGTCGTGGGGCAGCCCGGACGTCGCGCACTGCACCAGAAACTGGAGACGGTGATCGATCGCGAGCGCGTCGATTTCACCATCGTCAACATTGAAAACGCGGCCGGTGGTTTCGGTGTGACGGGGGCGATCATGGAGGAGCTCGACGAGCTTCCCATCAACGCCTACACGTCCGGCAATCACATCTGGGACAAGAAGGATTTCGTCGATAACTACGAGCACTATCCGCACGTAGTCCGGCCGGCGAATTATCCGGCCGGAAATCCGGGCAAGGGCAAAGTGGTGCGTCAGACGGCGGGCGGCGTGAACGTGGCCGTGATGCAGTTCATGGGCAATGTGTTCATGGCGCCGATCGACAATCCGTTCTATTGCGCGGACCGCGAGCTGGCGGAGCTCGGCGATGCGGCGAAGGTGATCATCGTGGATATCCACGGCGAGGCTACCTCGGAGAAGCAGGCTTTCGGACGCTATCTCGATGGCCGCGTCTCCGCAGTGTTCGGTACGCACACTCACGTACCGACTGCCGACGAGCGCATCCTCCCGAACGGCACTGCATTTCAAACAGACGTGGGAATGACCGGCGCGTACGATTCCGTCATCGGCTTCCGCCCCGAGGAAGCGCTGCATCGCTTTCTGATGAACACGCCGAAAAAGCTCGAAGTGGCCAAGCGCGACATCCGCCTGTCCGGAGTGCTCGTCGAAGTGGATGAGAGCACAGGCCGCGCGATTCGCGTGTCGCGCATCCACGAATACCTCGGCGAGTAGCGCGCGCCATGCGTCTTTCCATCATCGCTCTCGGCCATGTTCATGCCGAGGATCTCGCGCCGCTGACGACGCGGTTCACGCACATCGAGCAGCTGGTGCTCGACGTGCCGGCGCGCGATGCACTGTCGCGTCATCGTGCGGAGCTCAATCGCGCCATCGATGCCAGCACTGCGGATTGGCTGCTCATCGTGCGCGAGCGGGAAACGGTTGATGATGCACTGGCCACCGAGATCGCGCATGCCGTCTCGGAGGCAAAGGCGCGCGGGTTTCGCATCCGTTCGGTCCCTTTTTACATCGGCAAGCCGCTGCGTCTCGAAGAGAGCGACGGCGAGGTGCGGCTGTTCCATCGCCGCCACTACATGCGCCATGCGAACAAAGGCGAGTGGGAAGAGATCAGCGTGCAGGGCAGCGTAGTTCGGTTGACCAACACACTGCGCTCCGTCACGTTCGCTTCCGAGGAAGAGCATCGGGCGCATCTGGCGGCGAAGGCGTCGCCGCGCTCCTCGCTGCGGCGGGCGTTGCTCTTTGCGCGTTACGCGATCGGTACGCGTGTGCGCGACGCCAACACCTTGCGCTACCTCTGGATCGAAGCGTCGTACGACATCAAGGGCTGACTTTGTGCGAGCGCCATGAACGTTGCGGGTGTTGCGTCAGGCTGAGATTCTTCAGCGCACTGAAGGCCAGCCAGATCCCGCACGCGGCCGCTCCGGCGAGAGCGAGCTGCAACACCCGATCGGACATGTTGGCGGCGCTCCACGCTTCGAAAACGAACCACGCCAGGATCGAGAACGCGCTGACCGCATAAAGGCTCCCGATGAAGGCGAGCACAATGTTCCCACTCCGCGAACGTACGGGTAATCGCATCTCTGCACTCCTCATCCCAGGAACGCCTCAGATAGTAGCGCAAAAACAGCTTGGCGGAGATCCGGCTCTAATCGGAAATCAGATCGCGGAGATTGTATCGTGCGGGTAATGGACATCGAATTACTGATCCGACAAGCCGGCGACGCCCTCGAAGCAGGCAACGACAAAGCTGCTCTCGAGGCCGGACAGAGCCTCGTCGACTTGCGCCACGCCTACGGTTTCGAAGTGCTCGCGCGTGCCTATCTGCTGCGCGACGAGAAGACGCGCGCCATCGCTACGCTGCAGGACGGAGTGTCGAAAGCGCCCAACGTCTGGCAGCTATGGGAGCTGCTCGGCGACTCGTGGACCGATGTCGGAGACGGACGCCGCGCGCGCGAGTCGTACGAGCACGTGCTGGCTTTGCCGGACGCCGACAGCGTGGCCCGCGCGCACGCACTGACCGAACTGGAACGCTTCGATGAAGCGATCGATACCGCACGCGCGGCGCTCAAGGATTCCGACGCGCGCGATGATGAGCGGGCGCGATTGCAGTACTCGATCGCATATGCGCTGTGGTCGAAGGGACAGAACGACGCATCGATTGAGGCGGCGTGGGAAGTCGTGTCGCTGCATCCGGCCAATGAAGATGCGATGTGGCTGATCCGCGAGATCGAACAGCAGCACTCGCGCACGGCCGTGCAGTTCCGCCTCATCGCCGAGGGACAGAAGGATGGGCGACGTTTCCTCGTCACATCCGAAGTTGTGGCGGACGACGAACAGGAAGCGCGCGACCTGGCCATGCGCTTCGAGCCGGAATCGATGCGCTCGTCGATCGTTTTCGAAGAAGTGCGGAAACTGCATCGCGCCGCCGGTCTGCCGAAAGGGGTCTACTGGCGGAGCGACTACGTCTTCGAAGAGATCCGCGCGTGAGATACGTCGTCGCGGAGAGCCGGCAATTGCTGGACGCGCTGGCGGTGATGTTTCCGGAGTCGAGCAAGACCACGCTGCGTCAGATGCTGCAGACCGGCCGCGTGCGCGTGAACGGCGAGATCGAAAAAAACGCGCGGCGCGATCTCGAGGAAGACGACACCGTCGACGTCGCCGACAAAGCAGTGCATCGCAATCTGCCGGAAGGCCTGGCCATCCTCCACGAAGACAACGACGTCATCGTCGTGCTCAAAGCGAATGGATTGCTCACCGTTGCAACAGAGCGCGAACGCGATTCAACGGCCCAGGCATATCTCAATGTCTATCTCGGACAGAAGAAAGGGGAGGAGCGCATCCAGGTCGTTCACCGTCTCGACCGCGAGACCTCAGGAGTGCTCATCTTCGCCAAAAACGCCTACGCGCGCGAACAACTGAAAGAACAGTTCGCCGCGCACACCGTCGACCGCATCTACATTGCCGTCATCGAAGGCCGCATGGATCCCGAAGCCGGAACCTTCAGCTCTTTCCTTCGCGAACGCCGCGACCTCAGGATGGAAAGCGTCTCCGAACATCCGGACGCCAAATTCGCAGTCACCCACTACCGCACCATCGAAACCAACGACCGCTACTCCATGCTCGAAGTCACGCTGGAAACCGGCCGTAAAAACCAGATCCGCACCCACCTCGCCGAAGCAGGCCACCCCGTCGTCGGCGACCGCATGTACGGCAGCACCATCAACCCCATCGCCCGCCTCGGCCTCCACGCCAAACTCCTCGGCTTCGATCACCCCATCACGCGCAAACACATGGTGTTCACGGCACCGGTGCCGAAGGCGTTTCGGGCGATCCTGCGCTGAGTGAACTGTGTGACGTTTCGCAACACACGCTACGTTGCAGCGATGTCGATCATGGGCTGCCAAGTAAGATCTTAGCGCAACCCGGTAAGCAATCAACGTGATGTGAGCTTTTCAGCATGCGTCAAGCGAGTCTTGCCGCGAATTAATTCAAGGCACCACGGCCGATTCAGCTTGTAGTCGCGAAACGAGTGTTCGAAGTTCGACGAACGCCAAGCGAGGAAGCTTCTTTTCGGCGACTGTCACATCGACGGCCTCCTTCAGACGCTCCCGAAACTCGTGCTCGGTTATTTTGCGAGCGCGGAAGGAGAGTGCCGCAGCCCGTAGCCCATGGTGCCGGAGAGTTCCCGCCACGGCAAAAGCGAGCGCTCGGTTTGCGACGGCGTTGGTAAAGTTTTGAAGATGCTTGTCCGTATTCGCAAACGCCGCGAGAATCTCGCCGTTTCGTCGTGGATACCGCCTACCTGCTTCCATCACAGCCCGCGCACGCCACGATTCAAATTCACCAATTCGTTCCTCGTGCTTCGTCCGAAGGTCGTCGATCTGCGCTTGGTGCCTTGTCAGCTCATCGGACAATGCGGTTTCACCTTTCTCCAATTCTCCATCGGGGATTAGCTTATCAGCGTGCTCGCTATAGAGCGTCTGCCGGCGAAGCTCTAGCTGTAGAAAAAATCTACCGAATTCATCCAACGCCTGCGCGTAGCGGTTCGCCGCGATTTCGGTGATGGCGATTCTTTCTGCCATGTTATCTAGAAAAGCGTTCGTCGCCTCGCGAGCTGCCGCCTTTCGCTGATACTCCCAAACACTGATCGGACCAAGCGTGGCGGTAATGAACAAAGTGGCGATCGCGGCTGTGACTGCAACAATTCTCGGAGTGGTGGTGATATACGCCCTTAGGGCTGACAGCCGTCGCCTGATCGTACCTCGCAAGTTCTTTTGTGAGGCCGGCCGTCTCGCTTTTGTGGTGGTCGACATCGGCATTCTCCAAGGATTCTACTTGGGAGTGTCGCGCGACGGCTTTTCCCTACCTCATCCCATTCGCCTTGGGCCGTTAAACGCTGATCACCCTCGCGTCCGATTACGCGCAAACACATGGTCTTCACCGCACCCGTGCCGAAGCGTTTCGCGGCGTGTTCAAGTGAATCGTTTGGAGTGCGGCAGCCGCAGCTGCCGCTTTCGTATGTCGAAGTCGCGGAGTCGCAACATACAAAAGCGGCGGCTGCGGCCACCGCACTCCAAAACGCTCCGCGAATTTACTGTGAGCCGCTTGCGTGTTAAACGGCGACTCGTTCCACGTAGGAATGCGGAGGCGGGACGGGCTCGCCGCGCTCGCGGAGACTCTCGAGGTGCAACTCGATTGCTTCACGGATGAGTTGCATTGCTTCTTCTTTCGTCTCGGCAACGGCCACACAGCCGGGCAAGTCCGGAACACATGCGCCAACTGATGTATCGCTCTGCTCGAGAATGACGACGTATTCCATCGATTGTTCTCCCGCAGGGAGCGATGTTTTCCAACTGCGCCACGAACACGGCAACGTTTTGGAGCTGCGGCCACCGCACTCCAAAACGCCCTACGTGAAACTCACCGACAACTTACTTCCCTCTTCGCGATAGATCGTGTCGACGAACCGGATCTGGTTCGTTTTGAGCGACATGAACAGCGACGACACGCGGATGCCGCCGCCGAAGAAGCGGACTCCGCGCAGGAGGTCGCCGTCGGTGACGCCGCTGGCGCTGAAGATGATGTCGTTGCCGGAGGCGAGCTCCATGGTGTCGTAGATTTTTTCGTCGTCCTTAAAACCCATCGACCGGAGACGGGCTTCCTGCCATTTCTCGAGCGGTTTGAGGCGGCCTTGCATCTTTCCGCCGAGGCAGCGCATGGCGGCGGCGGTGAGGACGCCTTCGGGGGCGCCGCCGACTCCCATCGCTGCGTGGACGCCGGTGCCGCGGACTGCGGCGGCGATGCCGGCGGAGAGGTCGCCGTCGGTGATCAGTTTGATGCGGGCGCCGGTGTCGCGGATCTGGGAGATGAGATCCTGATGCCGCTCACGGTCGAGCACGACGATGACGAGCTCGTTGATGTCGCGCTGGAAGGCCTCGGCCATGGCGTTGAGGTTGTCCTCGACGGAGGCGTTGAGGCTGACCTTGTCGGCGGCGGTGGGGCCGACGACGATCTTGTCCATGTAGATGTCGGGCGCGTTGAGCAGGCCACCCTTCTCCGAGGCCGCGATCACAGCGATGGAGTTCGCGGAGCCGGTGGCGCAGAGGTTTGTGCCTTCCAGCGGGTCGACGGCGATGTCGACCTCGGGGAAGATCTCCGCTTCCGCCCAGCCGCGGCCCAGCGGCTCGCCGACGTAGAGCATCGGAGCCTTGTCCCGCTCACCTTCGCCGATGACGACGCTGCCGCGCATCTTGAGCTTGTTCAGCTC
>JALYJW010000134.1 GCA_030775085.1 Acidobacteriota bacterium
CACTCTTCCGTGTCGAAAGAAGAGACAGGGCTACTTGACTCCGTACATGTGCCAGTTCGAGGCGATGGCCGGGATCGGGGCATCGACGGGAGTGGCGTTGTTCATGAGCCACATCCAATTTCCGCCGCTGCTGGGGTTGTGCCAGGCAACGTCATGCGTCCCGCTGCCGTCGAAGTCGCCCACCGCGCCGATCCGCCAACCGGAAGCGACCGTCGGAAGCGTCCGCAGAGTGCGGCTCGCGCCGGTCATCAACCAGGCCGAGTTCGCGCCCGTCGACTCCTGCCGCCAGAAGAGATCGTCTCGGCCGTCGTCATTGAAATCACCGACTGTGCTGACCGTCCACGTCGTGGCCTGAGCTGCCGGATAGGCCGTCTGGATGCCGGTCGGGAACATGAGCCACATCGCATTCGAACCGCTCGACTGGTTGCGCCAGAAGATGTCGTAACGACCATTGCCGTCGAAATCGCCGGCGCCCGCGACTGTCCACCCGAACGCGACCGCGGCCACGTAGTGGTACGTGATCGCCGGCCCATTCATGTACCAGATGACATTCGAGCCGCCTCCGTCGTTGCGCCAGAAGACGTCGAAACGACCGTCGGCGTTGAAGTCGCCGGAAGCCACGACGTTCCATCCAAACGCTACGGTCTGGAGGGTATGCACGGTCGCGGTTGCGCCGTTCATCAGCCAGAGCGCGTTCCGGCCGTCGGTATGCCGCCAGAAGATATCCGAGCGCCGGTCGCCGTTGAAATCGCCGAATGCGACCGGCGCCCAGCCCGTGTCCGTGCTCTGTACGCTGGCCGTGGAGCGGACCGCGCTTCCGTTCATGAACCAGATCACGTTCTGCCCGCTCGAGCTCCGGAAGAAGAGGTCGGACTTCCCGTCGCCGTCGAAATCAGTGCGCAGATGCGATGCGCCGGATGGCGGTGGAGGTGGCGGTGGCGGTGGTTGCGTGACGGTCACCGTCGCCGTGTTGCTGTTGGCCGTGCCACACGCGTTCGTGACTCGGACCCAGTACGAAGTCGTAGTCGTGGGACTCACCGTTACGACAGAGCCGGTGGCACCGGAGATCGGACTGGACGTGTTGCCGGAGGTGCCGACGTACCACTGATACGTGAATGGCACCGTGCCCGTGGGACCAACCGACATGGTGTGACTCGCACCACTGGTGATCGTGGCGCCGGCCGGCTGTGTGGTGACCAGCGGCGGGGCGCAGACCGGACCGCAAGTGCCGCCAGGGTAGACCGACTGCGCGGCATTGATGTCCCACGGCTGCAGCGTGTATTGATACGACGAGCTCACGCTGGAATTCATGATCGCCGCCGAGGTGCATTCTTCGACGGACGAATTGCAGGCGGCGCCCTGCGTCATGTGGTTCTGGTTCGAGTGACGCCAGCCGATCCCGTGCCCGAGCTCGTGCGTCATGGCCGTGGCGAAGGAGGCGTGCGTTCCGGGAAATCCGTTCTGGAACACGACGTCGGCGTCCGTGATGCTCCACCAATTGCGGCCGTCGAATGAATGGTTACTGCTGAAGGAATTGAAGCAGATGCCGATCGTTCCCGAGCCGCTCCATGATCCGGAGATGCGATTCTGCGGATCGTTGAACTCCACCACGTGTACGTTGTCGAAGTTCGTCGAGGGCGTGTTGGTCGTTCCGCCGTAGGTCAGGTTGATGACCGAGCCGCATTCATTCGTCCACGCGGCCAATCCGTTCTGAATCACGGAAACTCCCCCGTCACTCAACCCGGAGATGTTCTGGCTCGCCACTTTGTGAAACGCGACTCCGGCAGAAATATTTGGCCAGCGCGTGGGCTGGTTGGAGATCCATGACGTGTAGGTCGCGCCGGCGAATGGTGCGTTGACCACAGGAGTCAGCGTGCGCTCCAGCGGGGGCTCGCTCGGCGGCAACGTCACCTCGGATGCCTCGACCAGATAGTCCGCCTTTGCAGTCTGGCCGTGGATCCTCTTCTCGAGGAACTCCAGAAAGCCATCGCGGCGGCGCACCTTCTCGCGGTGTACCTGTCCGCGCCGATCCCAACCGACGACGTCTTCCATGTCACGGACGAGCAGTTCTTCGCCGCTGGTCGACGTGACGAAACGGAACTTTCCGAGCGTCAGATCGGTGGTCGTCCAGCGTCCTTTGTGCCGCGTGAGAAAGAGCAGCACGCGTTCGCCCTGAGCAAAGTGCGCCGCGGCCTCGACGTGCAGCGCGCGATCGCCGATCACGCCGCCGGGACTGACGACGCTGACCAATCCGTCCATGCGAAGAGGCGCTTTCAAAGACTGCTCGAGGCGGATCTCGTACACCGTCTCGATGATTCCTTCTGTTTCCTGAACGTATGAGCCCTCCACCGTTCCGACGGCAATCACCGTCGATTTCGCGATGAGCTCTTCATCCTCGGGCACGACGAACGTGGTCGCCGATACGGCGGCTGCGAAAAGCAGCGTGCATGCGAGGGCTAATACCCTGGGTCTCATGGGAATCCTCCAGCGGGAGGGTATTGAAAAGATCGCGCCGTTTTTCGCCCTGATGAGTGCGGTTCACTGGGCACGGGCCTTCTCAAAACCGGCCGCAGAGGGAAACTCGCATGAAAGGCGTCGTGATGGTTGTGGCGCTCGTCACACTATTTTCAAATAACTTTACATTCACCCAGCAAACAACCAACCCCATCCGTTACGCGGGCGCGAATTGGATGGGCTCAGCGCGCTTTGAGGAACGCTTCGTCGCGGGCCAGAGCGAGGTCGTGATCGACCATCAACTCGATCAACTCAACGAACGACGTACGCGGCGCCCATCCGAGCATCTGTTGCGCCTTGGTGGCGTCGCCCAGCAGAAATCCGACTTCCGTGGGACGGAAGTAGCGCGGATCAATCTCGACGAGCACGCGACCCGAGCCGCGCTCGATCGCTTTCTCATGCTCTCCGCTCCCCTGCCATTCGACCTCGATCCCCGCCCGGGCAAATGCCAGCGTGCAGAATTCGCGCACTGTGTGCGATTCGCCGGTGGCGATGACGAAGTCTTCGGGCCGACTCTGCTGCAGCATGAGCCACATGGCCTCGACGTAGTCCCTGGCATAGCCCCAGTCGCGGCGGGCATCGAGATTTCCAAGATAGAGACGGTCCTGCAACCCTTCGCGGATCCGGCCCACGGCACGCGTGATCTTTCGGGAGACGAACGTCTCACCGCGCCGTGGCGATTCGTGATTGAACAGGATCCCATTCACCGCGAAGAGGTCATAGGCCTCGCGGTAGTTCACCGTCATCCAGTATGCGTACACCTTGGCCACGCCATAAGGACTGCGCGGATAGAACGGAGTTCGCTCGTTCTGCGCGCTGCCGCCGGCGTTGCCGAACATCTCGGACGAAGACGCCTGATAGACGCGCGGCCGGATCTGCTGCTCGCGAATGGCTTCCAGCAGACGCGTAGCGCCGAGGCCCGTCACCTCGCCGGTGTACTCGGGGGTGTCGAACGAGACCTTGACGTGACTCTGCGCACCGAGGTTGTAGATCTCGTCAGGATCCACGAGACGAAGGATGCGATTGAGCGAGGAAGCATCGTTCAGATCGCCGTAGTGGAGAACCATCCTCCGATCAGTTTCGTGAGGATCCTGATAGATCGCGTCGATCCTTTGCGTGTTGAACGACGACGAACGACGGATGACGCCGTGAACGACATAGCCCTTCGCCAGCAGCAGCTCCGCCAGATAGGACCCGTCCTGCCCTGTGATACCGGTGATGAGTGCTTTCCTGGGCTGAGTGCTCATGAGGGGTAGTAGCCCTTGTACCAATCGACGAATCGCGCGATGCCGTCCCGCAGAGACACACCCGGCCGGAATCCGACCGCCCGCTCCAGCTCCGTGACATCGGCCATGGTGGAGACCACATCGCCCGGCTGCATCGGCAGAAGCTCCTTTTGGGCCGTCTTGCCGAGACATTCCTCGAGAAGCGCGATGCAGTCGAGGAGCAGCACGGGCTCATTGTTCCCGATGTTGAAGACGCGATAGGACGCGTAGCTGGTGGCCGGATCGGGATGATCGCCGCTCCAATCGGGATTCGGGCGCGCCGGCCGGTCGAGCGTGCGGAGGATCCCTTCCACGATGTCGTCGATGTAGGTGAAGTCGCGGATCATCTGACCGCTGTTGAACACCGGAATCGGTTCACCGGCCAGGATGCCGCGCGTGAACCTGAAGAGAGCCATGTCCGGACGACCCCAGGGGCCGTAGACGGTGAAGAAGCGCAGACCGGTGACGGCCATCCCGTACAGGTGAGCGTACGTATGCGCCATCAGCTCGTTGGCCTTCTTCGTGGCGGCATAGAGCGACACCGGATGATCGACGTTGTCGTGCTCGGAGAACGGCTGCTTCGTGTTCGCACCGTAGACGGAGCTCGTCGAGGCAAAGACGAGATGTTCGACTTCGTTGTGCCGGCAGCCTTCCAGGATGTTCAGAAAACCGGTGACGTTCGCTTCGGTGTACGCATGCGGGTTCACCAGCGAATAGCGAACGCCCGCCTGCGCGGCGAGGTGGACGACGCGCTGTGGCCGGACGCGCGCGAACAGCTCTTCCATCGCGGATCGGTCCGCGATGTCCAGCCGCTCGAATCGGAAACGGTCAAACGCGCGCAGCCATCCCAGCCGCGCTTCCTTCAACGAGACGTCGTAGTAATCGTTCAGGTTATCGACGCCGATGACTTCATCGCCGCGCTCGAGCAACTTTCGGGCGACGTGAGAACCGATGAAGCCGGCCGCGCCGGTCACGAGTATCCGCAAGCTTCTCCTTCACAAACACTTGGACAGGTACCTACAACGTTTTCGATGATCCGGGGGCGCACAATTCCGCCGATAGCCGTTCGATCTCCTGCACGAGTAAACCCGAGAACGCAACTCGCTTGCAACCGCGCCGGCATGAGGTTCATCCAGCCGGCACCTGGTGTCGCGAGGCGCGGTACCAGGCGATGGTGTTTCGCAGTCCTTCTTCGAGAGAAGTGGGAGCACGGAAGCCGAAGCGCTCCACCGCACGCGAGACCTCGAGCATGCGCCGTGGCTGTCCGTTGGGCTGCGTCGGATCCCAGACGATCGTGCCGCGGTAGCCGGAATGCTGCGCGATCAACTCGGCCAGCGCGCAGATCGAGATCTCCTCGCCACGGCCGAGGTTGACCGGCTCGGCGCCGTCGTAGCGCTCCGTGGCAGCAACGATTCCGTTCGCGGCATCTTCGACGTACAGGAACTCGCGAGTCGGAGTCCCATCGCCCCACAGGATGACCTCCGATTCTCCCTGCTCTTTCGCCTCGACAAACTTCCGGATCATGGCCGGGATGACGTGGCTGCTCTGAAGATCGAAGTTGTCGCTCGGGCCGTACAGATTCACCGGCAGCAGGAAAATGCCGTTCATTCCGTACTCCTGCCGATAGGCCTGGAGCTGGACGAGCAGTATTTTTTTGGCGATTCCATAAGGAGCGTTCGTTTCCTCGGGGAACCCGTTCCAGAGATCGTCCTCGCGGAATGGAATCGGAGCGAACTTGGGATACGCGCACACCGTTCCGATGCAGACGAATTTCTCCACACCGGCGAGGCGTGCCTCTTCGATGAGGTGAATGCCCATCACCGCGTTCTCGTAGAAGAAGCGGCCCGGATGCAACCGGTTCGCGCCGATTCCACCGACGACCGCCGCGCCGTGAATCACGAGATTGGGTTGATGTCCGGAGAGCCAGCGACGAACCGCCGCCGGATCGAGCAGGTCGAGCTCGCGGGCGGGCGGAGCGAACAGCACCGCCGGATTCTCGCGCTGGATGCGCGCCCGAAGAAATCCGCCGAGAAATCCGCCGCCTCCTGTCAAAAGTACGCGACGATCGCTCCAAAAGCTCATGCGTGCCCGATAGCGATCACGCGCTCGAAGCGCCTCGGTTCCGGCTGCCGGGAGAGGTCTGAATGCGTCTCGTCACTGAGCTTTTGTGTCATGCAACGTTCAATCGTTGAACGCGGGGCATTAGAACCGAGATCGGAATCGGCTGCAACCGGTTGCTTTCAGCCAACAAGATGAAGAGATCGGTGGGAATACTCTCCGTGCCTTGACTGACATGGACGCGACTGAGATGCTGTCTGCAACGAAAGAACGAAGGTTCGCTCTAGATGCCTGACGATTTTTACGAAAGACCTGCGCCGGCTCTGGCTCCGCCTCTGGCCATCAGCCACATCGTGCGCACGCTGCGCACCTACCTGCCGGTGATCGCGCTGTCCCTCGCCGCGGTCATGGTGGGATATCTGATCGTGGCCGTTGCGGTTTACGTCCTCTCCCCATCCCAGGCCGTGACCTCGCTGCGCTTCCGCATCGATTTCAAGGGTGCCGACCTCGGGCAGTATCCGAACGGCACGAAGTTCTCGAGCACCGAGATCATCACGACCCCCGTTCTGCTGAGGGCCTACGAGGCGAACGATCTCGGTCGATTCACAACCTTCGCCGACTTCACGAAATCGATCTTCGTCCTGGAGTCGAACACCGCGCACGACACGCTCAGTCTCGAGTATCAGTCGCGGATGTCCGACCCGAAGCTCATGCCGGTGGATCGCGACCGGCTGCAGCGTGAATACGAATCGAAGCTGGCCAGTCTCAGCAAAGATCAATACTCCCTGAACTATCTCCGCCCCAGCCGCATGAAGAATGTCCCTGAGGCAATCGCACGAAAGGTTCTTCACGACATCCTCCGGGAATGGGCCGAGTTCGTCTCGAAGGAGCAGCACGTTCTCGAATATCGCGTGGCACTGCTCTCGCCGAGCGCCATCGCCGCCACGAGAGTCGACGCGCAAACCGACCCGATCATCGCCACCCAGGTGCTCCGCGCCCACATCATGCGCGTACAGGCCAACATCCAGAGCATGCGCCGGATCCCGGCGGCGGACCTCATCCACACCAGGAAGGAAGGTCTGACGCTCGTCGACGTGGCCACCCGACTGGAAGACATCATGCGGTTTCGACTCGGGCCACTCGTCGAGAGCATCGCCGGCAGCAACCTGCTCAATGATCGCGCGGCGACGATTCGGTTCCTGGAAACACAGCTCGACTACGACCGGCGGTATTACGACGCCCAGAAGCAGAAGGTCGAGGCGGTGCGTCAGGCACTGTCGCTTTACATGAACGGACGTGGTATTGGCTCGCAGTTCGTCAACGGCAACCCCACGGCGCCGCCGGCCGAATCCACCGGACCGAACGAGACGGTCATGCCGCAACTGAGTGAGTCCTTCCTCGAGCGCGTCATCCAGATGACGACGAACACAACGGAGATCGCCTACCGCAAGAGTCTCACCGAGGACTACCGCCAGGCCGCTCTCGACGCCATTCCAACCCAGCAAGCGGTTGCGTACGACCAGGCAGTGCTCGACATCGTTCGCGGTACCAGTGGCGGCGCGACGCTCTCGCGCGACCTGGTGAACCAGCAACTGACCGCCACTCGCGAAGAGGTCCGGCAGATTGTGATGCAGCTCCACGAGATCCACGCTGCCGTCTCGCGCAACATGAATCCGTCCACGGAGCTTCTGTCGCTCATCGGAGTGCCAGCCACGCGGCTGGAGCGCAGCGTCAGCATCAAGATGCTGGCCCTGTACGGCATCCTGACCTGCTTCATCGCCATTCCCATCATCGTGGTTCTCTGCCTCCTCCACAATCGCGTGCGCGAGGAAGAAGCAGCGGAAGCAACGATCACTTCGGTTCCGAATGCGGTCGAAAGTACAGGCTGACGAATCGTGCGACGCCCTTCATTCCGTTCGAGGAATGGAAGGAGGGCGCCGCAACCGCCAGATTCCCGCAACCAGCGCGCCGAAGGCGAAGCCGCCGACGTGCGCCCACCAGGCGATGCCCGCCACTTCCTGGACACGGCGCGCCGATTCCAGCGAGAGGAAGCCATTGAAGAACTGCATGCCGAACCAGACCGGCAGAAAGACGATGGCCGGAATCTCCGCCATGGCCCAGTAAACGACCAGCGGAAAGAGCGTGACGATCCGTGCGTGCGGCCGCAGCACGAGGAACGCTCCCAGCAGACCGGCGATGCTCCCCGACGCTCCGACCGATGGAATCGTCGATTGCGGGAACAGGATCGTGTGCGTCAGGCTCCCCATCGCACCGCAGGCGATATAAAAGAGAAAGAAGCGAACGCGCCCGAAGGCATCTTCGATCGCGCCGCCGAAGACCCAGAGGTAGATCATGTTCCCGGCCAGATGTACGAATCCGCCGTGGAGGAAAAGCGACGTGACCAGCGTGACCGCTACCTCCCAGAACGCGTAGTGATACGTCCCTGGATGCATGAATCGCGCGGGGACGAATCCAAACGTCTGGATGATCTTCTCCGTCATCGCCCCGAGGAAAAGCTGGACGATGAAGATCGCCACGTTCGCCGCGACCAGCGCACGATTCACCACCGGCAACCGGGTGTTGGCGAGTGTGTGGCGGAGGGGGATCATCGGAGTCGGCGGTCGGCGGTCGGCGGTCGGCAGTGGAACGGCACCAGGCGATTCTCCTACACCTCCAGTGCCTCTCTCTACTGCCGACCGCCGACTGCCGACCGCCGACTGTTAGTCCAATCCCTTCCCGATTTCCCTCACCACTTCCTCGATCTGCTCTTCTTTCAGCTCGGGGAAGATGGGGATGGCAAGCGTGGAGGCGGCTGCGGCTTCGGAGTTGGGATAGGAGTCGCTTGCGCCAGGGGTGTCCTTGAAGCATTCCTGCTGCGCAAGGGTGAGCGGGTAGTAAACCTCGCACCCGATGGACACGCTCTTGAGATGCTCGAGCACGCGATCACGCGTGGCCCGTCCTTCCGGAAAGCGGACGATGAATTGGTTGTAGATATGCCGCCGCCCCGGCAGTTCGTCGGCCAGGATCACGCGATCACCCAGTCCTGCATCGGCGAACGCGCGGCGATAGATCGCGGCATTGCGGCGGCGTCCCTCATGCCATGACTCCAGCAGCGGCAGTTTGATGTGGAGCATGGCCGCCTGCAGCGCGTCGATGCGGAAGTTGCCACCCACCGCGTGATGGAAATACTTCGGCCGCATGCCATGAACGCGATAGTCCGCCAGCTTCACCGCCAGCGCGTCGTCGTTCGTCGTGACCGCGCCGGCATCGCCGAATGCGCCGAGGTTCTTGGATGGGAAGAACGAGAAGCAGCCGATCGTGCCGATCGTGCCGGCACGGCGTCCGTGGTACTCCGAGCCCACCGCCTGCGCCGCATCCTCGACGATGGGAATGCCACGCGGTTGGGCGATGGCGTCGATCTCATCCATCGGAGCGCACTGTCCATAGAGATGCACAGGCATGATCGCTTTCGTGCGCGGCGTGATCTTCGCCTCGATCAGGCGCGGGTCGATGTTGTAGTCGGCAAGATCGATATCGACGAACACCGGCACCGCGCCGAGACGAGCCACCACACCGGCCGTGGCGAAGAACGAGTAGGCCGGGACGATGACTTCGTCGCCCACTCCCACGCCGAGGACCATCAGCGCTTCGAGCAGCGCATCCGTGCCCGATGAAACGCCGATGGCATGGCGTGTCTGGCAGTACGCCGCGAAATCGCGCTCGAAATCATCGACGCGCTTCCCGAGGATGAAGTACTGCGATTCATAAATCTCCGCGGTCACGCGCAATGCTTCTTCGCGGATGGCGGCGTACTGGAGTTTGAGGTCGAGAAGGGGGATAGCCATGGCGGCGCGATGATAGTGCAGGGCAGGTGGATCGCGCAGAGCGGGACGGGTTGGAGTCTCAAAGTCGCAGAGTCTCAAAGGGCCGCCCACCCGACAAGCAGTGCGGCAGAAACACCTTTGAGACTTTGAGACTCTGCGACTTTGCGACTCCCAGCACTAGACACTGTGCGCCGCAAGCACGTATCACCATCGCCCCGCCATCACCATTTCCATCTCCAATAATCACAATCAATTTTCATTGGACAATTTCGTGCCTGCCTCCGTATCTCCGGGCAACTAACGCAGTCGCCATAGGAGGCAACCACATGAAGTTTCGCAATGTCATCGTCGCCGCGGCCGTCGCCGCGCTCCCCCTCATTCCAGTCACGACGGCCCAGGCGGCCACATTCATCGTTCCCGCGGCAGGCACCGGTCCCGGCGCGAATGCCAGCCAGTGGCAGAGCGAGCTCACGCTGCACACCGCGGCCCCCCGCCAGGTGGCGCTCTCGATCTCGTTCCATCGGGGAACGGACGTCCTCGGTCCCGTCGAAGTCGTGCTGGAGCCGCGCCAGACCGTCTCGATCGCCGACATCGCACACACGAAGTTCGGTCTGACCAGCGCGACCGGCGCTCTGTCGATCGAGGTGTCGGACCGCGACGCCAAGACACTGGCCATCACCTCGCGCACCTTCAACGTCTCTCCGTCCGGTGAGTTCGGTCAGGACATCCCCTCGGTCGATGCGAGCGCCGCGTTGCGCGCTGGCGACATCGGCGCGCTCTCAGGACCAGCCGTCGCAGGCACGAACCGTTTCAACTTCGGAATCTATGCAACGGAAGCGGCCAGCGTGGAGTGGCAGGTGGTCCGCGCGAACGGCACCGTCGCCGCGTCGAAGGTCATCGCCTATGCAGCCGGCCAGCACGCGCAGTACAACAGCGGCATCGAAACTCTCCTCGGCGCCTCGGCCGAAAATAACGACACGGTCCACGCGCGCATCGGCAGTGGCCGCGCCCTCTTCTACGGCAGCATCGTCAACGCCACCGGCGACCCGACCTTCATCCCCGGCATCCGCACGCGCGAAGACATCCTCATTCAGTTCACCGGAATCGATCTCGACGAGAACGGCTCCATCGACGTCCGCGACAGCAACGGCGATGGCGTCCTCGACTCGCCGGTGGAGATCCGCCGGACCGTCTTCGGCAACTACTTCCGCGTGGTCGTCCAGGGAGAGTTCGGCGAGATCGTGACGCTCGAGATCGTATCCACGCCCGCCTTCGCACAGTTGCTCGACGCCAACGGCACGCTCACAGTGGTCGCCGGTGCGGGAACCACGGCAGCGACAGGCGAGATCGTGCTGAAAGCATCCAGCGAAGGCTCGACGCAGTTGATCACGATCCCGGTCGTGTTCAGGTAGAGGTTTCGCGAGAGCCGCCCTCACCCAATCCCCACCCAATCCCTCACCCCTCTCCCCGCCGTTGCGGGGAGAGGGGTGTACTCGATTGAAGAGCCCTCACAATCGAGTGTCTTCTGCTCAAGGCGCGCCGATGACGACGAACGGCGCCCAATAAAACGGATGCTCGAACCGCGGGTCGCGCCGCAGGGATTGCTGCGCGATGCGCAACGCCTCGGGCGTGGATGCTCCTCTCAGCAGCGCGCGATGAAATGCGATCATCAGAGCGCTCGCGGCGCGTGACTCGGCCTTCCAGAGGCTGACCAGTGTCGTCGGACAGCCCGCTACCTGCAGGGCCCACGAGAGGCTGACCACTCCTTCGCCCGCGGTCGCGGCGCCGCGCGCGGTGTCGCACGCCGACAGGATCGTCAGGCGCGCGCCGATCTGGAGTTGCAGCAGCTCGCGCGTCTCCAGGAGTCCGTCTTCGTGCCGTGAGGGCGTGAAGACCAGCGCCGAGTACATTGGCTGATCGTCATCGACCATGCCGTGCGTAGCGATGTGCAGCACATCGCAGCCCGCCGCGCGGCGCTTGAGCTCGTCCTCGCGCGCGTTGCGGCCCGTGAACACAGTCGCGTTCTCATACATGCGGGCGATGGTGCGCACTTCCTTCTCCGCCTCGGGAAGCGCGATCAGCGGCAGATTGCGAAACCGCGACTGCGCGCGCGCGGCGGTCTCGTGTGCGATCTGCGGATTGCCGAACGCGACGAAGCTCGCGCGGCCGTCGATCGCGCGCTGTTTGCGCCGCGACAAGGCGAGCGACGTCAGCGACTGCGCGTATGCCACATCCCAGCGGTCGATGAGCAGCGTTCCGCGCGCGTCGCGTAGCGCCTGAAACGGGACCTGCCAGAGAATCCCGTCCGGGACGATGTGCAGGGACTGGCGCGTCCGGATCCGCGACTCGAACGGCGCGAGGAGCAACTCGTACACAGCCTGACCCAACTTTCTCTCTTCGCCGCTGCGCAGCCGAACCGCGCGGAGGTATCGCTCGACGAGCGCGCTGACGTCCGCGCTCGGAACGCGCCGGGCACGGACATCAAGCTCTTCGCCGCCGCCCATGACGAGGAAGATCGTGGTGCGCTCCGAGCCGCCGACGAACGCGACCAGCGCCGTGTCGGCACGTACGGCGCTCTGCGCGTCCGCCAGCGTCAGTTGTTCGGCAATCGTGTCCTGACGCCGCACGCGAAACGCGACCTCCGTTTCAACACGCGAGAGCTCGTTGCGGACATGCTCGAGCTCCTGCTCGATGGCGGCGAGCGGTGCGGTCCCGCTGCGACGCGTCAGGAGCTCGCGATTCAGCTCCGTCATACGCGCGGTGAGTCTGGCGATGGCCACCTGCTCATCGGCGCGCGGCAGCGCGCGGACACGGCCGCTCTGCATGGATTCCACCAGCGCCCGGGCCTTGCCACGCTCGGCGACGCTCAGCGCCTCGGAGGGACGCCCGAGCTCCACCAGCAGATCCACCTGCTCGTGGTACACGACGGCGCGCTCGCCGAAGTAGCGCGCGCGAATCCACTCCACGCCCGGCACGGCCGCACGCTGCTCCTCGATCACGGCCAGCGTATCGTCGTACATGAGCCGTGCTTCTTCGTTGCGCCCGAGGCTTCGCAGCGCCTGCGCGGCGAGGTGGTGCGACATCCACACCGTATCGGCAATCGGACTGGTCGCGCCGAACGATGCATGCATCGAGCTCTCTTCGTATCGGCCGCGGGCCAACGCGAGCCGGCTCATGGCCCGGTGACGTTCCGGATCCTCGCGCACGCGGAACCCTCTCCAGTCCGTCTCGGCGAGGATGCACTCCGCCTCGTCGAGGCGTCCGGCGTCCACGAGAAGGTCGATGCGGGCCACCGCGACGCGCACGCGAAGCTCCGCCGAATCCGTCAAGCCCGACGCGTGGCGATAGAGCGTCAGGGCGCTCTCGACGTCGCCCTTCGCGGTATGCGTCAGCGCGGCTCCGCTCAGTGAATCTGCCGCGAAGGCGCGGTTCCCCGCCGCCAGGTACCGCGAGTGCGCGCGCAGGTGGTACCGGAGAGCCGCATCCAGATCGCGCAAGTGGAAATGCATCACGGCCATGTTTCCCGATGCATTCGCTTCGCCTTCGAGATATCGCACACGGACGGCTTTCTCACTCAGGGCGGTGTTCAACTCCGTGGCCACCACGAAATTCGAGCCCGAGAACTCCGCGACGGCGAGGTTGTGCATCGCCCGCAACGACACCCTCGGATCGTCGAGCGAGTCGGCCATCTCAGCCGCCTCGCGCACCAGGCGCGGCCCGCGGTGCGAATCGCCTCTCTCGTGAATCGTCGAGCCGAGGGTGAACGTCGTCGCGGCGATGAGATCGCAGTTGCCGGAACGGATGGCTGCTTCGCGCGCCACCTCCGCGTACGCGATAGCCATCGGAGCACCGTAGATCCGTTCGAGCGTCGCCAGCTCGCGCCATGCGCGCGCCTCGAGGGCTTCGTCGCCGGACGCCATGCCCATGGTGACGAGGCTCTCAGCAAGCTGGTACGCGCGCGCGGCGGCCGCAGGATCGTCCCAGCCGCCGTAGAGAATCGAGTCGGTGACCTCGTCCGCGATCTCTTTGAAGACTTCGTATGGCATCGCGCGCGCCTCTTCGAGCAGCGCGTCGCGCTCGCTGGCCGTGCGCGCCGCCGCGACGCGCCGCGCGAAGTGCCGCTCCTCGGTGAAGGCAGCGGCGATGCGCGGACCGTTTTCCGTCGAAACGACGTTCAACACCCACTTCTGCGGTGGCATGCGCGGCCTGCCGCTGCTCGACTGCAGGGCCATCATCGTCACATCGACCCCGACCTCTGCGAAACCGGCGCGATCGGTTCGGCGGATTACGCGTGCGGAGCGGATGTCGAAGCACGAGAACCGCTCGAGCACGTCCTTGACGCTGAGCCACTCCGCGCCTTCGACGCGACCGGCGGCCAACGGCTCGAACGAAAGGATCGATTCGGTCCCGATGGCGCGTACGAACGAGGCTGTCAGTGCGTCGATCTCAGCGTCCGCGACGGCGCCCGAAGG
>JALYJW010000135.1 GCA_030775085.1 Acidobacteriota bacterium
GAAGAATCGAGTCCCCTCTCCCCACGGCGGGTTCATCGCCGAGGGGAGAGGGCTAGGGTGAGGGGCGGCTCTCGCGATACGTTCAGCGACACCAACCCCAATGCTCCGCCTGACGTGCCAGCGATTCCGCGCGGGCCTGTTCGCCGTTGGCTTCGGCGAGAACGGAGTAGAGATGGAGCGTTTCGGCGAGCAACGGATCGGGGTCGGTGTAGTCGTCGCGGAAGCGTGTTTCCAGCAACTCGACGTTGTCACGGTAGAGGCGTAGCGCGGCTTCATGATCGCCGGCGCGCAGGAGGATGAAGGCGAGGACGAGCGCCTGGAACTCCAGGATCTGCGGATGCTGCGCGATCTGCGTTTCCATGAGGTGGCGGGCCTCATCGAGATCGCGGCCGAGGTGGGCGAGGGAGAGGGCGATGCCTTCGCGTGCGGCGGGATCGTCCGCAAGTTTGTAGGCTTCGATCGCTTCTTCGTATTTGCCGAGGAGCTTCAACGCCTCGGCGCGATGGAAGTGATCGCCGGTGCGGTTCGCCTCCATCACGGCATCTTCGTAACGCCGCTGCTGCAGGAGCTGCTGCGCGTTCGTGATGGGACGCTGCGCGAGCATGTAGGCCACGAGCCATCCCAGTAGCGCGATGGCGATCAGCAGACCCCAAAACCACATCGTCATTGAGTAGGCGGATTAGGCTTGGCTGGCGAAGGCTGCTGTAGCGCGGGCCCAACCTGCGGCGGTGGCGCAATCGCTCCGCGCTCGACGATGTACGTGCGCATCCGCTGCGGCGATCCGTCGTATTGAAAATCGAGTTTGGGCATCGGCACGGGCGTCATGTCTTCGCTCTTTTTCGTGACGTCGGTGATCTCGGTGAGCGGGACGGCCGGCAGGTCGCTGGCCACGTTCGCGTTGCGGTTCGTCACGAACTGATGGAGGCCGGCGATGACGAGGAACCCGACGAAGATCGACACGGCGATGAAGACGCCCTGGCGCTGCCGGGCATACTCGATGACGCTGTCCGATGTGGTCATCTCCTTCGGCCGGAAGACTTCCTGCAACAGCGCCTGCGTGTCGAGACGCTCGGCCGTGGCGGGATTCGCGCCGCAAAACGGACAGAGCTTTGCCGCGGCGTCGATGGTTCGGTTGCACGCGGCGCAAACGCCCTGACTGATGCTCATTTCGTTCGAAGGCCCTTCAACGCTTGAATGATATTTCAACGGTGTACGGCGCGGAGACTGGATTGCCGTTGAGCGTGGCCGGCTTGAAACGCCACGACCGTACGGAGGAGATCAACTGCGCGGTGTCGCGTGGCAGCGAACGCTCGATGTCGATCTCCTTGACGCGGCCGTCCGCGCCGATCATCAGCGAGAGCTTCGCCGTGCCGGTCGCGGAGATGCGCGGAAGCGGCTGATACTCCGGTATGGGACGCGTGCTGCGCCTGCCGGCACCGCGTTGCGCCTGCGGCGATGAATCGCCGGCCGCTCGCTGCGGCGCCGCCGCGGCTGGCGGCTCGGGACGCGGACGAGGACGCGGTGGCACGTAGGCCGGTCCGGTCAGCGACCGCGGATCCAGAGTCGCGGTCGCGCGTTGTTTCTCGGCCTTGGCGCGTTTCGCCATCTCCACGTAATCGGTCGCGGAAACGGCGGTGGCGTCGGTGCGCTCATAGTCGTCAGGCGCGATGCCGGAGCCCGCACTCACGGGTGCACTGGTGATGGGCTGTTCAATGTCTACTGGTCCTTCGACCGCCACCAACGGCGTATCGGCGCGTTTCATCGTCGAGGTCGTGAGTCGTGCCTGCTGCTCCTCGGCGAGTTGGTCTTCAACGGTTTTCGGGGCCACCTTCGGCGATCCGTCGCTGTTGATGACCATGCCGACGACGAACGCGGCCACGAGCGTGAGCGCCCCTGCGCCGGCGAACATCGCTTTCTTCTTGAGGTCGTATTCGGAGGGCGGCCGGTAGTCGGTCACGGCCTGCGGTTTCGGCGGCTCGTGCGCGGGCGGCGCGGCGCTCTGATCCCAGTTGCAATACGGACAGATCTTCGCCACGGCGTCGATCTTCCGCGAGCAACGGATGCAGGGTTGCTGTTCGCGTATGGAATCTGTCATCGCAGCGCCATTCGTGCAACCGACGTACCGTTCCACCAGGCGACCCCGTCCGCGGTGACGGTGAATGCCTGCGGAGCGACATTCCGGGCCACGATCGAGCTCGTCCGCTTCGTGAATCGGTACAGCGTGCCGCTGCTGGAGTCGTAGGCGATCCAGACTTTTCCTCGTATCAGGACGCGATCGACGCCGGTGGGAAATTGCGAAGCGCGCGATCCGAACAAACCCAATCCGAGGAACCCGCGCAAGACTCCGCGCGCGATGGCTTGTGTCATCGACTGCGCTCCTTCCTGCAGCCAAACGCGTTTTGCGGAAGGATCGGCCACCGCGAGCACGCGCGCGGTGAGCGCAGTGCCGCCGCCGGCGAACGCGAGATCGACAGGCACCGCACCAACGGCGATCTCGCCCGCGGCCTGCATCTTCACGAGATCGACGATCCGAATGCGCGCATCGCGCGGATAGACGAGATACGCCGTCGTGCCGCTGATCTCCAAATCGGACGCGAACGGAGCCACGATCGTGCGTCGCGAAACGCGATCGCGATCGATCTCCTCGAGCGTTCCAGTGGTGCGCGAGTAGACGAACAGCTTCCCGTTCGATTTCCCGAGAAACGACGGATCGGCGGCAATCGAAATGCGCACCGCGCCGTGTTGCAGCACGCGGGCATCACGCGCCAGGATGTACAACTCGCGCCCGAGAAACGCGGCGGTGATCGGAGTCTCCGCGGTTTTGATACGCGACGCGCGACCTGTTGCCAGCTCGACGATCACGGCCTCATTGGCCAATGCATCGAGCACGGCGACGCGATCATCCGTTGTTGCAATCGCGGTCGCGTTCATGACGCCGTCGGTGGTCCACCGGCCCGGAAGCTCGATTTTTCCATCATGCGCCACGACGACGCCGGCATTCGTCGACGTCACGATCTGGGCGGACGCGAGCGGGGTCACCAGCAACAGCATGAGCGTGATCCATAGGCGTTTTGGAGTGCGGCAGCCGCAGCTGCCGCTTTCGTATGCCACAGCGTCGCGAAGAAACATACAAAAGCGGCGGCTGCGGCCACCGCACTCCAAACTCGTTATCACTGGGCCTCCAGGCGAATTGGCTCGAGGAGGAGCGCGTCGCGGTTGTCGAGGCGGGTGATGCCGAGGATCCGGTAGGTGAGGCGGAGGGGATTCGTGCTGTCGAACGTGCCGTCGAACACGGTCGGTTCGCTGAATCGGAACGGGACGCCGTCGATGGTGCCGGTTTCGAACACGGTTCCGATGAACGCGACGGTGCTCGTGAACGTGGCCTGGTCGAGTGCGACGCGTTGTTCGGGCGTCAGGCGTTCGAACGTATCGAGAAGCGCGCGAAGCTCGTTCGCAGTTGGATTCGCGGACGGCAGCTCAGTAATCGTCGCGGCTTCCGTTTCACGGCGCAACGTGCGCAGCGTTTCGTTCGCGGGGAACTTCACGAGCAGTGCGTCGAGCGATGCGCGAGCCGTTCGCGTTTCGCCGCGTGCGATCTGCGCCAGAGCTTCGCGAATCCGGCCGCCGGTCGTCGAGGGATCGTCGATCTGCGGAGAGTGCTCACGCAGGTGATCCTGATACGCGCGCACCAACTGCATCGAGAATGGATTGGCTTCGAATGCCTCGGCGTAGTAGCGCTCGCGCTCCGTGTCGGAGCGTGCCAGACGCGCCAGCGCTGCGAGCGCCGTCACATCGTCGCTGCGTCCCTGCAGTACGCGCAGGTATTGCTCACGCGCGCGATCGGCGACGCCTCGCCGCTCGTACAGCGAGGCCAGCCGCAACTGCGCGCGATTGAGCAGCGAGACGTATGCGGCGACGTCGCCGCGCGCCGAGCTGTAGACCTCGAACGACTCTTGCCGCGCCACTTCGCGCTGCAATGATTCGAAGGTGCGCGAGCGCAGGGAATCGGTGACCGTCACGAGCAACTGTTCCGCCTCGCGGAGCTCATTGGCCTCGATCAACGCCGTGGCCAGCGCATGCCGATGGACGGCCAGATCGAGCGCCCCGCGAAGTCCGGTCGTTCGAGCCGCGATGGCTACGGCATTGCGCGCCGCGCTGACGGCTTTGCGCGGATGGCCGAGCGTGCGCATCGCCGACGCATAGAGGTTCCACGCCTCGGCATCATCGCTGGCGTATCGCGCCGCTTCTTCCAGCAACGCGAACGCCTCGGCGTCCCTGCCGAGTTTCGCTTGCGCCAGCGCAGCGTACGATGTTGCATTCGCGTAGCGCGACAAGCTCGCATCGCGTCGCGCATCGACGCGCTCGCGCTCCGCCAGCGCGAACGCCTTTCCGTACTCGACTCGGGCCAGCGAACGCTCATTGCGCGCCGCGCGCAAATCGCCGAGGTTCAGGCGACCCGAGAGCTGCGCCTCGAAGTTGCGTGAACGTGCGAGCTGCAACTCCATCTGCGCGATCTCGAAATCAGACGCGAGGCGAGGTTGCGCGGTGAGGATCAGAGCGCAGAGCGCCGAGGGCAGAGCGTAGAAGAGAAGCCTTCTCATTCCGCGAAATACCCTTTGCGTGCGCTCGTAATCGTCACGCCGTTGCGGCGCGGTTTCACTTCGATCGTGCGCCATCCGCGTGTCGTGGCGGAACTTTGGTAGACGACGAGATAGCGGCTGTTGATGTCGGTGAGGAGGAGCGCCAGCGCGGTCTTCACGGACGCCTTGGTCGCGGAGGCTACGGTGCCGCCGGTGTTGGTGGCGGCGCGGTCGAGGAAGGTCGTGTGTGATCTGCCGAGAACGATTGCGTTCACGATCGTCTTCGTGCCGCTGATCTTCCGCAGTGCCGCTTCGTCCGAGAGCTCGCTGGTGCGGTCGCCGCCGTCGGAGATGACGATGGCGTACGTTCGTTCGCGCGATGCTGCGGATGCCAGCGCATCGCGGAGAGAGGTCCCGCCCGACGGGACGAGATCGAGTGATAGCGTTTGGCCGCGTGCGATGGGCGTGGCTTTGGCGACGTGATGATTGAACGCGATCAGCGAGGCCGTGTCGTCGGCGCGCAATTGCCGTAGCTCCGACTCGATCGCGCGCAGTACCGCCTCGAGCTTGCCGCCATTCATCGACAGCGAGCGGTCGATGACGAACGCGAAGTGTGCGGGAGGCCGCTCGACTTTGACGTCGCGCACGGACTGTTCGATGCCGTTTTCGTACAGGCGAAGATCCGCGGGTCGCAGTGGACGCGAAGATCGGGCCCGCAGCGGGACTTCCACGAGATCGATGTTCAACGTGTCGCTCACGGTGAGCGCGGCGGTGGTGACGGAAGCCGTCTCGCTGGACTTGAAGCCGGGCGACCAGACTTTCGCGGTGATGGTGCGGGTGGCGAGCGAGGTTCCGAAGTCGAACGCGATCCGGTACGGCGCCTTTCGCGACACGCCCGCGAGGACGCCATCGACGAAGAAGTCGACGCGCTCGACGACGGCGGCATCGGTCGAGATCTCCAGCGCCATCGGCCCGATTGCCTGCGCGCCGGCCAGCGGCGAAACGAACGTGATCGTTGCCGCCTTTGCCGAAGCGGTCAGAATCAAAATGGCGAAGAGGATGACGTTGCGCACGGTTGTGGAAACGGTCGCGGTTCGCTAACGTATTTCGTTTCTATGATTTGGCCTCAATTGCGGACGAATCGTCCTGCCTGGGCTGCATCTGTCCAATTCCGAGCTTTGGGTTTAAACTGGCAATTCCGGAAATCATGACGATCACACGTTACGGCATCGAGGCTTGCCATCATTGCGACGCCTGCAAATGGCGGACGGACAGCTTCTTCTGTCAGTTCGATCCGGAGACGCTCACCGCGTTCGACTCCATCACGTTCGCCAACGTCTATCCGAACGACGCGCTGCTCTACGCCGAAGGCGAAGCGCCGGTGGGCCTGTTCATCCTCTGCTACGGCTCGGCGAAGTTGAGCATCTCCTCCGGCACCGGCAAGACGCTCATCACGCGCATGGTGCAGCCGGGCGAGACGCTCGGGCTGTCCAGCGTCCTCTCCGGCAATCCGTACAAATCGACCGCGGAGACCGTTACGTCCTCGCAGTTGAAGTTCGTCAAGCGCGATGACTTCCTCCGCTTCGTCAATGAGCATCGCGACGTGCAGTTCAACATCGCCCGCCAGCTCATCGAGGAGTGCGAGTCGGACGCGAACCAGATTCGGGCCCTCGGGCTGGCCAACTCCGCCGCCGAGCGTCTCGCGCAGCTTCTGCTGGCCTGGTGTGAAGACTCCGGTCAGCCTTCCGCGAGCGGCATGCGCATCCCGGTGACCATGACGCACGAAGACATCTCGCAGATGATCGGCACGTCGCGCGAGACCGTGACCCGCCTTCTCAAGAGCTTCCGCGAGAAGAAGATCATCACCATGCGCCGCTCTTCGATGACGCTGCACAAGAAGTCGGATCTCGAAGACCTGATCCTGCTGTGAGCCGGCACGGCCGGCGGCGCTGGTTGGCCTAGCCTTGGGCACGTACGGTCCCGCTGAGGCAAACTTTCGCCGCGCAATCTCTTAGAGCCCCGCGCCGACCCGGCGCTTTGTGACTGAGGTCACAAGCCGCGCCACTCACTTCCCACAACTGACGCGTACCTGCGTCCTGTCCCCATTTCCGCCTCGGGCCGACATTGCGGCCATCCCAGGAGGAAACCATGAATACCAATCACATCGTTCGCATCATTCATCGTCTTGCAGCAATCACCATCGTAGCCAGCTTCGCGCTGGTGCCGGCCGCCCATGCACAGGCCAATGCACAGATGGAAACGCACAACCCCTACACCGTCCGCGGTCTGCAGATCCGGACGAACCTCATTCCCGAAGAAACCACTAGCGCGTACTCGACCATGGAAGTCACCGCATCCGTTGGGCCCACGCTCTTCCAGGAAATGGTTCCCTGCCGCTTCGTCAGCACGCTCGATCACCACCAGTATCCGGTGCGTTGGGGCGGCCAGCCGTTCCAGGTGAGCGAGCGCCGCGTCTACCACCCGATCGGCTACCTCGTGGAAGGGCAGTTCAGGAATCCCTGCTCCGAGCTGATTCCATCCGATGCCGTGGCGCTGTCCGTCCGGATTGCTGCGTATGAGCCCGGCGGAAACGGTTCCGTCTACCTCGGGCCTGCAGCAATCCCGGCCTACAACCGCGCCGCGCTCCGCTTCAGCCAGGGCAACGACGCGCAGCAGGAAGCGAACGTCGTTCTGGAAGACAAATCGTTCGTCGTGGCCGTCGCCGATCAATCCACCGAGCTGACCATCGACATCATCGGCTTCTTCATTCCTGATCCGCTCGCGAATGCAGCCAAGGGCGACAAAGGTGAGCGCGGTGAGCGCGGTGAAATGGGTCCCGCCGGTGCGAAGGGCGATGACGGTGTTGCCGGTGCGCAAGGGACGAAAGGCGACAAGGGCGGCGACGGTGTTGCCGGTGCGCAAGGCACGAAGGGCGACAAGGGCGACGACGGTGTTGCCGGTGCGCAAGGGACGAAAGGCGACAAGGGCGACAACGGTGTTGCCGGCGCCAAGGGTGAGAAGGGCGACAAGGGCGATGACGGTGTTGCCGGTGCGCAAGGCACGAAGGGCGACAAGGGCGACGACGGTGTTGCCGGCGCCAAGGGTGAGAAGGGCGACAAGGGCGACGACGGTGTTGCCGGCGCGCAGGGCGACAAGGGCGACCGTGGATTGCAGGGCGAGCGCGGTTTCCAGGGCGAGCGTGGGGTCCAGGGATTTCAGGGGATTCAGGGCGCACAGGGTCCGAAGGGCGATCCCGGTCTGGCCATGTTCACCGGAACGTCCACGTTCCCTCCGGGCGGCAGCATCACCATCAACAACAGCAACGTGAAATCGAACAGCGTGATTCTGCTGCTCTACATCGAAGTCTCGAATGGCAATGCACTCGGCGTGGCTTCGCAGAAGTCCGGCTCGTTCGTGGCCTCGGGCAGCCCGAACAAGCCGTTCAAGTACGTGATCCTCAATATGAACTGAGTTGGACGAGGTGGGCGTTCGTCCGCGGGGGCATCCGAAAGGGTGCCTCCGCGATTTTGTTTTTGGAGCGATACAATCGCCGCCTTCGATGGCCTTCGATCCAATCGCCTTCGCCCGCCGCCTCATCGATGTGCCTTCGCCCACGGAGAGCGAGCTGCTGGTCGCTGAGCTTCTCGAGGGCGAGCTGACGCGACTCGGCTACAAAACGCGGCGGCAGGACGTCACTCCCACACGGTTCAATCTCCTGGCACTGGCCGGCGGTACGCCGCGCGTCATCTTCAATTCGCACATCGACACCGTCCCGCCTTGGTTCGCATCGCACGAGGACGAAGAGTTTCTCTATGGACGCGGCGCGTGCGATACGAAGGGGATCATCGCCGCGATGATTGCGGCAGGGGAGCGACTGCGCGCGCGCGGTGTCATCGACTTCGGATTTCTCTTTGTCGTCGGGGAGGAAACGGATTCGGCCGGGGCGAAGGCGGCCAACGTCGTCTTCGGCGATCTCGGATCGGAGTTCGTCGTGGTGGGCGAGCCGACGGAATCGAAATTCGCGCGTGCGTCCAAGGGCGCGCTGACCTGCCACGTGCGCTTCAAGGGCGTGGCCGCACACTCCGCTTATCCGCACCTCGGCGAGTCGGCCATCAATCGAATGGTGGCGGCCATCGCGGAGATCAACGCCGCGGACTGGGGCGCGCACGAAGTACTGGGCAAAACCACGGTGAATGTCGGCGTGGTGCGCGGCGGCGAGCGGCCGAACATCGTGCCCGCCGATGCGGAATGCGAAATGATCTTTCGCCTCGTCACGACGCCGGAAGATGTGCTGCACAAGCTCGAGATGCTGGTCTCGAATCATGAAGGCCGGATCACGCTCTGGCGCGGCAATCCTCCGCAGTTCATGGTCGTCCCCGAAGGCGCCGAGTCACGCGTCGTGGCCTTCAACACCGACGTCCCCTGGCTCTCCAGCCTCGGCAAGCCGCTCCTCTTCGGCCCCGGCTCCATCCTCGACGCCCACGGCGAGCGCGAGAAAATCTCCAAGCGCGACCTGATCGCGGCTGTGACCACATACGAGGAGATGGTGGTATCGCTGCTCGACGGGAAGGTGGGTTAGAGAGCGCGAAGCGTGCGTAGCACGCTGAAAGAAAGTAGCCCCCGGCTTCAGCCGGGGGGCCGCGGCGCCCCCATCTCCAGCCCGCGTTTAGCGGGCGGCAGATCTGTCGCCCGCTAGCGCGGGCTCAAATATTGGCCCCGGTTTCACCCGGCTGAAAGCCGGGTGCTATTACCTGTTGTCCGCTACGCGGACACAAAATGCCTCCACGTTTATCTCGAGACCGTGGGGGTTCACCGGAGAGGCCGGTCGGGGACTATCATGGTCAGATGGTCCGTGCCTCGGTAGTCATCGCCTCCCTCGTGTCCCTGTCACTGGCCGCGCAGCCGTTGCGCGTGAGCACACCGCAACCGATCTCGTCGATTCGCTCCGGAACTCCCACCGGAACGGTTCAGTTCCCGCTCATCGCATCGAACGGCACCTCGTTTCTCATGTCCTGGGCGGACGATCGGTTCGTGACCGGCAGCGCCAACCAGGCATTCGCGAGCGGCCTGTTGACGCGCGTCGATGCGAACGGAGTCTCGCTCGATGAGTTCCCGATCACGTTGCCGTTTCTGCCGCGCGGGCTGGTCTGGACCGGCAGCGAATGGATCGCCGGCGGTCAAAGCAGCATGGCGCGCATTAGCGCGGAGGGTCAAGTCCTCAACGTTCGGAAATTCACGGACGGAGCTTTCGACGCATATGGTCTGGCCTGGACCGGCAACCGGCTGGTGGTCGTGGGCTCTGCATTCAGACACGAGGGACCGATCGTCAGCCAAAGTTTTACCGGTGTCCTGGCGCTCACGTTCGACTCGGCTCTCCATCCGATCTCGGCTCACGAGTTGACGGACACTCCCGGTCAAGTCGTGGGCATCGCGGGCGACGGACAATCCGCCATCGCGTTGTGGCGGGGTGTGCCGGGGCTCTCGCAAGGCAAAGACGTTCATGCGGCTTCGTTTGGTCGCGACGGGTTGGTGCAACAGATCCGCGCGCTCGACATCAACGAGATTGATGCATTCCCCGAAGCCCTGCCGATCGCGTCGACCGGCACGGGCTACATCGTTCTCTATCCGCGCGCCACGGATACTCAATACCAGGGACTCTGGTTGGAGCGAGACCTGGACAAGCGGTCGATCCCATTGAATTTTCTGTTGGGGCCGGGTGGTGCGTTCGTGCGGGAAGGGACCTACCTGACGCGTTACTCAGCCGAGGCCGGCCAGTTGTTTGCGACCCGTTTCACTGAAGATGGGTTTCTGTCTTCGCCGCCGCGATTTGTCGGAATGTTGAATTCGAGCAGGGCAACTCTGGTGGCGGCAGGCATCGAAGCCAAGACGGTCGTGGGCTATGCCGGCGAGCTTGCTTCCGGAGGTCTGAAGTTGCGTGCGTTTACGCCGCCGGTTTTTTCGGATGCTCCCGAGCGCACACTGACCGGCCCGGGCGCCCTGGCGCAGGACTTTCCGGACAGCGCGTCCTCGGCGTCGCAGTCGTTGGTGGCCTGGCGCGAACGGACTTCCGCGGCTCAATGGGCCGTCTACGCCACGCGCCTCGATCGCGACGGAAAGGTCCTCGACCCCGATTCTCTGCTGCTGGCCAAGCCTTGTGGACAGAGCAGACCGGCGGTGGCCACGGATGGCCGCGATTTTCTGGTGGCGTGGTTCGACGAGCAAGGGATCTCGACGGCGGCCGTCCGGTCGGATGGCACATTTGCCACGAGGCATTCCACCGAATTCGCGGAGCCGTGTGGCCAGCGGCTGATCCGGCTCGTTTCGAACGGAACGGACTACCTGCTGCTCTGGCTGGAGAAACGAAACGGCGCCAACTGGAATCTGGTTGCTCAGCGGCTTCGCGCGGATGGCACTCCCCTCGATTCCGGGACGCTCATCGTAGGAAAGCTGAGGACGCTCCTTCCTGAGGCGGTGACCTTCCATGCAGCGTCGAACGGTCAGGATTATCTGGTCGCCTGGCGCGGCGAGGCCACGAGGGTGACCAGTCAAGGCGTGGTGCTCGACGCGGGACGGACGATCCTGCTGGGCGTCGGCCAGGCACGTACGATTTGGTGGAACGGCAAGACCTATGTGGTCGAGATGACCAACGTCAATGTCTCCCGTTTCATCCGCATCGGCAGTGACGGCACCGGCGGGCGGCTGCCTTCCGGGCCGCATGAAGACCCGGTTCCGTTTCCGCTCGGCCCGGGCGACCTGACCATCGGTGTGCAGTCGGCGTCGGCATGTGATCACAACGGTTGCTGGGTGTCCGGAACGTCACGGCAGAGCAATGGCCAGGATACGCTCACCGTGCTCCGCTACGCGGACGACGGCACCCAGGTCACGATTCGAAGGCACGACGTCGCGAATGTTGTCTATTCATCCGTGAACGATCTCTCGGCCATTCCGGCCGGCATCGTGAACCCAGGCCGTCCCGCTCTCCTCTTTCTTCCGCAGCGGATGGAGCAGCCGTTCTCCAGCGTCCACCGGCTCATGATTGCGCCGGTCGAGCCGGCGCGAGGACGGGCTGTCCGGCATTGACGTTCTTCACCGACTCGCACTGCCATCTCACGATGTCGAACGCCGAGGCGAATCTCGTGGCGGCGAGAAGCGCGGGTGTGCGTGGGTTCGTCGTGCCGGGAACGAAGCTCAAGGATGCGCCGCAGGCGGTGGCGATCGCGCAGCAGCACGACGATGTCTGGGCCGCGGTTGGCTTTCATCCACACGAAGCGAAAGATTGCGACGATGCGGCGTTCGCCGAGATCGAGCGTCTGGTGCGCGAACCGCGCGTCGTGGCCATCGGCGAGTGCGGGCTCGATTATCACTACGACTACTCGCCGCGAGACGTGCAGCGCGCGGTGTTCGAGCGGCACATCGAGCTGGCCAAAGCGCTCGACAAGCCGATCATCGTTCACAACCGAGAATCGACCGAGGACATGGTGGAGATCCTCTCGCGGACGCCTGCAAAAGGCATCCGAGGCATTCTCCATTCGTACACCGAGTCGCTCGACGTCGCGAAGCGGCTCGTCGACCTCGGGTACTACATCTCCTTCTCCGGCATCGTCACATTCAAGAGCGCGGAGTCGCTGCGTGAAGCGGCGCGCGGCCTTCCACATGATCGCGTCCTGATCGAGACCGACACTCCGTATCTCGCGCCCGTTCCGTATCGCGGGCGCGACAACGAGCCGGCGTATGTCGTTGCGGTCGCAGAGCTGCTGGCGAAGCTTTGGGACGTTTCGGTCGAGCGTGTGGCCGAGCAAACCACGGCAAATTTCGAGCGGGTGTTCTCGGTTAAACTCCCGCAGCCGTGAGCTCGCAGCCCGACCTCTCCGTCGTCTTCCCGGTCTACAACGAGGAAGAAAACATCCCCATCCTGCTCCGCGAGATCGCCACTGCGATCGAAGGGCAAGGTTGGACGTACGAGATCGTGGCTGTGGACGATGGCTCGATCGATCACAGCCTCGCAGTTCTTCGCTCCAGCCGGGCGGCGCATCCAACTCTGCGCGTGCTCGCGCTCGAGAAAAACAGCGGCCAGACCGCGGCGCTTGATGCGGCGTGGCGCGCGGCGCGCGGCCGGATGGTGGTCTCGCTTGATGCCGACCTGCAAAATGATCCCGCCGACATCCCGGCCATGGTGAAGAAACTCGAAGAGACGCGCTCCGACATGGTCATCGGCGTGCGCGTCAATCGGCGGGACCCCTGGAGCCGGAAGCTGCAATCGCGGATCGGCAACGGCGTGCGCAACTGGATCACCGGCGACCGGATCACCGACACCGGTTGCTCGCTCAAGCTCGTGAAACGCGAAGCGATCGACCGCGTGCGCCTCTTCACCGGCATGCATCGCTTTCTCCCGACGCTCATCCGCTACGCCGGCTACAAGGTCGTGGAAATGCCGGTGAATCATCGCCCGCGTCAGTTCGGCGTCTCGAAATACGGAGCGATGAATCGCGCCTTCCGCGGTCTCGCGGATTGCTTCGCTGTGCGCTGGATGGGAACGAGGATGCTGAAGTACGACGTTCGCGAAGAGTGACGTGATGCTCGACGACGACCAGCGCGCACGCCTTCTCCGCATCGCCCGCCAGTCGATCGAAGCAGCGCTCGACGGGCGGCGCCTCAACATCGACGTCGACGCACTCGATCTCGGCGCACTCGACGACGCTCTGAGGCGTCCCAGCGGCGTGTTCGTCACGCTCAGCGAGCACACAGGCGGTCTGCGCGGCTGCATCGGTTCCATCGAGCCGGTGGCGCCCCTGGCCCAGGCCGTGGCAGCGAGTGCGTTCAATGCGGCGTTTCGCGATCCGCGCTTTCCTCCCGTGCGGAAGGAAGAGCTTCGTGAACTTCACATCGAGATCTCGGTGATGAGTCCCATCGTTGCGGTCATGGACATCGCCGAGATCGAAGTGGGTCGTGACGGGTTGATCGTCAGCCGCGGAAACCGCGCCGGATTGCTCCTCCCGCAAGTGGCCACCGAGCACGAGTGGGATCGCGACGCGTTCCTCAACCAGACCTGCATCAAGGCCGGCCTCCCCGCCGGCGCCTGGCGTTCCGCCGACTGCCGCATCGAGAGGTTCTCGGCGGAAGTGTTCGGGGAGTAGCGCATCGCGAGAGCCGCCCCTCACCCTAACCCTCTCCCCACCGCGATGAAGCCGCGGCGGGGAGAGGGGACTCGCGAAAACCAGTCCCCTCTCCCCATTGCAGCCTCATCGCAATGGGGAGAGGGCTAGGGTGAGGGGCGGCTCTCGCGCTACTCACGCCTGTTCGAAATACCTCTTCCGCTCCCAGTCCGTGACCACAGCGTCGAACTTTCTTTGTTCTGTGCGGAAGA